>DQTL01000060.1 GCA_015662775.1 Lutibacter sp. | reverse complement strand
TCAGCACCAGCTGCTTTTGCTTCATCCATTTTAAGACCTTTAGCAAATACCGCAACTCTTACAGTTTTACCAGTTCCTGAAGGAAGTACAACAGCACCTCTAATCATTTGATCTGCATGTCTTGGATCTACATTTAATCTTAATGATAAATCAACTGTCTCATCAAATTTTGTAGATGCTAAACTTTTAACTGTAGAAACTGCTTCTACAATTGAATATCTTTTTTCTAAATCAATTTTTTCTAATAAACTTTTAAATCTTTTACTCATAATTTTTCCTCGCAATTTTTCTTGCTACCACTTTTAAGCCGGTGGTCTTTGGCTAATAAACATTAAAGTAGTTATTATTCTACTTCAATTCCCATACTTCTACATGAACCTTCAACAATTTTTGCTGCTTGGTCTACATTGTTTGTATTTAAATCTGCAATTTTCTTTTCAACAATTTCTAAAACTTGTGCTTTAGTTAATTTTGCAATTTTGTTTTTTAAAGCATTGTCAGAACCTTTTTTAATTCCAGCTGCTTTCATAATTAATTCACTCATTGGTGGTTGCTTAGTTACAAATGTGAAACTTTTATCTGAATAGATAGTAATTTCAACTGGTATTTTAAATCCTGCATTTTGCTTAGTTTTCTCATTGAAAGCCTTACAAAATTCCATTATGTTAATACCTCTTTGACCTAATGCAGGTCCTACAGGTGGTGATGGGTTAGCAGCTCCAGCTGGTATTTGTAGTTTTAATATTCCACTTACTCTTTTTGCCATGTTAATTCCTTTTTGATTTGAATGATAGGTATTAGGCAATACTACTAATATATATAGAAGCTAGTATCTATTGCCTAATGCCTATGTTGTTTGTTATTCTACTCTTTCTACTTGAGTATAAGATATTTCTACTGGTGTATTTCTTCCGAAGATTAATACATTCATTTTTAACATTCCTGATGTTAAATCAAATGATTCAACATTTCCATTGAAGTTTGCAAATGAACCTTCAGTAATTCTAAGAAGCTCACCTTCTTCAAATGATACTTTTGGTTTAGGAGCTGATCTTTTTTCAACTTTATCAATAATCTGTTGAACATCTTTATCACTTAATGGTGATGGTTTTTTAGATTCACCAATAAATCTACCAACTTTTGGCATAGATTGAATTGCATGCCATAATGCCGTATCAAGGTCAATTCTTGCAAAAACATATGCAGAATATAATGGTTTTTCAACTATTAATTTTTCACCTTTTTTTATTTCGATTAAGTCTTCTGTAGGAACTAAAACTTGTTCTATTCTTCCATCAGCCATCTCTTCACTTAAACTCTCAAGAGCTCTTTTAATTGTTAATTCACTTCCAGAGTGAGTTTGTATTGCGTACCAGTTATGTGCCAATTTATTGTCCTTAATTCATTATTGAAGATAAACTTACTGACATTATTACATCAATAAGCGCTAAAAATAGTGATATAACTGTCACTACAACAAAAACTGATAAATATGCACTTTTAACTTGTTCTTTTATAGGGAAAATTACTTTATGTAATTCATCTTTTGCGTCTTTGTAACTTTTCACTAGTGTACTCATATTAGAACCTTTTAAAAATTATTGTATTAAATGGTAAAAAGAAATTTTCTTCTTAACACTTATTACTTATATAGTGGCAGGCCAAGAGGGACTCGAACCCACAACACCTGGATTTGGAATCCAGTGCTCTACCATTGGAGCTATTGGCCTATATGAATCATCAAATAAATAATGATTCAAAAAACTAAAGTCTTATGACTTTAGTTTGATTTCTTTATGAAGCGTATGTTTTCTCAATCTTGGAGAATACTTTTTAACTTCAAATTTTTCTGTATGTGTCTTTGGATTTTTCATAGTAGTATAGTTGATATCACCACACTCTACACATTTTAATCCAATTTTAATCCTTACACCATTTGCCATAATAAATCCTTATTATGCGATGATGTCTGCAACAACACCAGCACCAACAGTTCTACCACCTTCTCTAATCGCGAAGTTTGTACCTTTTTCAAGTGCAACTGAAGCAACTAATTCAACATTAATTGTAACGTTATCACCAGGCATAACCATTTCAACACCTTCTGGTAATGTAATTGAACCTGTAACATCAGTAGTTCTAACATAGAACTGAGGTCTATAGTTAGTAAAGAATGGAGTATGTCTTCCACCTTCATCTTTAGAAAGAATATATACTTCAGCTGTAAACTTAGTATGAGGAGTAATTGAACCAGGTACAACTAATACTTGACCTCTTTCAACATCATCTTTTGCAATTCCTCTTAATAAAAGACCTGCATTATCACCAGCTTCAGCGTAATCCATCTCTTTTCTGAACATTTCAATACCAGTAACTGTTGTTGTTTGAGTATCTCTTAATCCAACGATTTCAACTTGCTCACCTAATTTAATAGTACCTTTAGAAATAGCACCAGTAACAACTGTTCCTCTTCCTGCAATTGAGAATACATCTTCAACTGGCATTAAGAAAGACTCTTCTGTAGCTCTTTTAGGAGTTGGAATATATGAATCAACAGCGTCCATTAATTCGATAACTTTAGCAGTCCATTCATCTTCTTTACCAGCTTTTGCAGATTCTAACGCTTGGAAAGCAGAACCAGCAATAATTGGAGTATCATCACCTGGGAATTCATATTCAGAAAGTAATTCTCTGATTTCCATTTCAACAAGCTCTAACATTTCTTCTTTATCTTCATCATCTAATTGATCTTCTTTATTCATAAAGATTACAATGTAAGGAACACCTACTTGCTTAGAAAGTAAGATATGCTCTCTAGTTTGAGCCATAGGACCATCAGTTGCAGCAATTACAAGAATAGCACCATCCATTTGAGCAGCACCAGTAATCATATTCTTAACGTAATCAGCATGCCCTGGACAATCAACGTGAGCATAATGTCTAGTTTCTGTCTCATACTCAATATGAGAAGTAGCAATAGTAATTCCTCTTTCTCTTTCTTCTGGAGCATTATCGATAGCATCATAATCCATCATATCTCCACCCATTTTTGCTGTTAACACTGCAGATATTGCAGCTGTTAAAGTAGTTTTTCCATGATCAACGTGACCAATTGTTCCAATGTTAACATGCGGTTTAGTTCGTTCGAATTTTTCTTTTGCCATTTTGTTTCCTTTTGTGTGTTGTTATAACCCTCTGAGTAGATAAGCCTTTAGCTAATCTATTCAAAGGGATGTATATTTTCTATTTTCAAGTGGATGGAGCCTATGATAAGACTTGAACTTACGACCTCTTACTTACCAAGCAAGTGCTCTACCCCTGAGCTACATAGGCTCAATTGAAAAAAGTTGTGAATTATACTATATTTATTATTAAATTTAGCTTTAGTGTTATTTTGTTTAAAGTTTGATTGTTGTTTGTGATTTTTTGTTTTGATTGTATAAAGAATATCTTTGGAGCGGGTGACGCGACTCGAACGCGCGACAGTCTGCTTGGAAGGCAGAGGCTCTAGCCAACTGAGCTACACCCGCATAATAAAGATAAATGGTGGTGGGAGAAGGATTTGAACCTTCGAAGCCTGAGGCGTCGGATTTACAATCCGAAGGATTTGACCACTCTCCAATCCCACCAGGGATATTTTAAGTATCTATTGATAACAATAAAATGGAGCTTCAGATAGGACTTGAACCTACGACCTGCTGATTACAAATCAGCTGCTCTACCAGCTGAGCTACTGAAGCAAATTCCAATTAAGTGAATGGTGGCCCGGGGCAGAATCGAACTGCCGACACAAGGATTTTCAATCCTTTGCTCTACCCCTGAGCTACCAGGCCATACATTGTCACTTAATTTGGAGTGGAAGTATAACTAATCAAACTTAATATACTCTTAAAACTATATAGAGTTTACTAAATCTTTAAAAACTTCACCTCTATGTTTATACGAAGTGTATTGATCTAGTGATGCTGCAGCTGGAGAAAGTATAGCTATTGCTTCACTTAGTGGAGATTCTCTAGTATTTAAAATATCGTTTATTTCATTTACTGCATTTTGCAAAATATTATTTTTAATACATTTTATATTGTATTTAATAGATAAGTCATATAGTTTATCTGTGTTTTTCCCAATTGCAAATATAGTTATGTTGTATTTTATTAGTTCATCAAATAATGGTACTAAATTAGCGCCCTTATCATCTCCACCTAAAATAATAAATATCTCTTTGTTTACATATGATTTTAGAGCTTGTATTGAGGCATCTATATTTGTAGCTTTACTATCATCTACCCATAATCTATTTTTCTTATCTTTAAACTCTTCTAACTTATGAGCATCTTGTATAAACGAATTTATTAAAGCATAATCTATTTCATCAAATAATATTTTTTGTATTGACATAGCAAGTAAAGCATCTATTAGAAATGGTTCTTTAAAATTGATTTTGTTTATATCAATATCAAAATGCTTTTGAAAATCACTTGGACTATCATAACAAATTTTATATCCATTTGTTGGATAGTCCTTATACTTAGAAGGAATAAGAGCTATTTCACCTTCTTGTAAGTTATCCATAGCTTTAAGCTTTGAGTTTTCATACTCAGTAAAACTTC
>DQTL01000252.1 GCA_015662775.1 Lutibacter sp. | reverse complement strand
ATCATCATAAGACCAATTCATAAAAGATGTATTTTTTACATCGGCAGGAGACATAAAAAACATGATGCTTTTTTCAACCGTTCCAAAATCTTTTGTGTACTGCTGAATTTTGCGTACACGTGTTTGTCCGCTTTTATTAATAAGCGTCATTGTTAATTGTGATGTTTGATCCTCTCCTGAGGGTAAATTATAAGCTTTTTTTACAATTTCCCGTCCTGATAACTGAGCATTTGCTCCTGTACTTGCCAATATAAAAATGGCAAGGATTATTAAACTCTTCATTGTTTTCATTGTTCTTAATTTTTAAATTAAACTTGATATTATTTATTATTTTTCTTTTTAAAATATACATTGCTTTGATACAGAAGTACCAGCATAATTGTTAATGTTCCAACAAAACTGGTAAACATATTGAGCGATACCAAAGCACCTAACTCTCTGTTTGGTGGAAATACCGAAAACAGAAGTACTAAAAATCCGGCGATTACCACAATAGCATTGTAAATGATAGCACGTCCGGAATGAGCCATTGTTTTCTGGGCGGTAACCATTTTGTTTGCAGCACCGATGGCGTTGTGTCGGTATTGTTCTAAGAAATGAACGGCATAATCAATTCCTATACCAATGGCTATACTTGATAATAAAGCAGTTGTTGTGTTTAAAGGTATGTCTAAAAAACCCATTACACCGAAACTTATTACAGCTGTAACAATAATTGGCACTGAACCGATTAAACCGATACTTAATTTTCTAAACATAAGAGAAAGCAGTACAACAATTATAATCAGAGATAAAACCAAACTTCTAATTTGTCCTTCAAGAATTAAATCGGTAAATACCAAACCTTTGTATCCGCTACCGGCATAATTCAAATCAATTCCCAGTTTTTTAAAATCATCTTTGTAAGTTTTTATAATCGCCAAGGTAGCATTCATTGCTTTTGAGTTATCGCTTTTTAGTTGAAAAGTAACATTGGCTTTTTCATAATCATAATCAACTACTTTGTTTAAGTTTTCAGGATCGCCAGACATTTCATAAAGAAGAAGATATTGGGCAATCATGTTTTGATTATCCGGTATGGTATTATACGCTTCTTTATCAGCATTCATTACTTTATTCATTCTACGGATATAGTCAGCCAGTGAGAATGTATTTCCGACCACTTCTAAACTGTCATTTACTGCCTTTTGCATTTTATCGACCAGTTGTAGAACTTCAGGACGTTTGAAAGCATCTTTTTGACCTTCGGCATCAAGTATCAGGTTTAATGTACTGGTTCCTCCAAAGTGTTCGTTGATGAATTTATCTGTTTGGACAATCTCACTGTCTTTTTCAAATTTTTCCAAAAAACTTGAATTAATCCAAATTTTTTGCATGCCGATGATAGATAGTATTACAATAACAATTGTTCCAAAGATTGATATGTATTTTTTTTCAATAACCCATTTTGCAAATGAATTGGCAAGTTTTGAATGAGAATGTCCGCCTTTATCTTCTGTGTGATCAATGGGTTTTGCTTTTGGTAGCCCAAAAATCATGATTCCTGCCGGTAAGAATACCAATGAGAATACCATTGCCATCATTACGCCAAAAGCTGTAAATATGCCAAAATATTTAACCGGATACACTTGTGATGTTAGCAATGAAATAAAGCCTACTGCTGTGGTTACAGATGTCATAACAACAGGTTTCCACATATATTTCAGCATATCTTTCGTGGCTTCTTTTTTTGTCGCTTTCGGATGATGATTTATATAAACTTGTAA
The DNA here is from genome assembly GCA_015662775.1 of Lutibacter sp. Lineage (GTDB taxonomy): Bacteria > Bacteroidota > Bacteroidia > Flavobacteriales > Flavobacteriaceae > DQTL01. The sequence goes on along the minus strand of DQTL01000252.1, from coordinate 1,743 downwards.
ATGACTGTATAGGTGTATTCCATCAGCTACCCCTATGGCAATTAACATAACGGGGATCATTGTAGATACTGCATATATGGGAATGTTCACTGTGGCCATTAAACCAAATGCCCATATTGTTGAAAGAAATACTACGCCAAGTGTGATTAAAGTGCCTTTTAAACTGCGTAATGTTATAAATAACACAATGAATATTACTAAAATAACAATGGGTACCATTCTTTTCATATCAGCAGGACCTAAAAGTGCCATTGTTCCCTCTACAATAGGACGACCTGCAACGTAAATTTTAATATCATCGGTCTCGGAGGCTTTTGCAGTTTTTAAAATATGATTGTAAAAATCTTGTGTAAAAACGTCATCGCCAATTTCAGCAATAATAACTGTAACCGTTGTGTCATAAGATACCAATCGTCCGAATACCATCTCGTTGTTGAGAACGTTTTCTTTTAATTTTTTTAATTTTTCAGACGATTTTGGGACACGTTTATAAAATGCTTTTACGTCCATTCCGTCTTCAGTCCCGATTATATTATCGGCAGTGTATAATGATGTAACATCATCTTTTTCTATTTCTTTAAATTTTTGAAAACGTTTGGTGAGTTTCTTTAAAGTATCCAATGTTTCACTGTTAAAAACACCTTTTTTGTTTTCCAGTGCGATAATAATACCATCTTTGATATTAAACCAACTTTCTGCTTTATCACTGTAAATAAATGCAGGATGATCTTGTGGCATATATTTGTCGAGGTTTGTTTCCATACGGGTATTATCTTTCATCTCAATGACAAAATATACCGATATGGCAAAAATAACCAGCATGCTTATCCAAGCGTAATTCAATAATTTGTTTAATAATTTTTCCATTTCACTGTGTTTAATAGTTAATCTTAACTAACTTTATTTATAAAAAAATTTAAGGTATTAATAGTATTTTTAAAGCATTTACTATGTTTCTACTTTCCTCTTTCAAATGCTTGTGTTGATTTTTTAAATCCCAATGTTTTATCATAAAACGTAAAGTACCTATTATTATCGTTGCTAAAATTTTATGTTCAATGTCTGTTCTGAATTCATTATTATTTTGTCCTTCTAAAATTATATTTTCAATGGTTTTAACTTTTGCTTCCATTATCTCGACAATTTTATTTTTCAGAACTTCTTCATTTTTGAATACTTCTTCTGAAAAAACAACCGATATATGTGATGGCTCATCAATAAATATTTCAACAATTTTTAAGAACATAAATTCAATTTTTGCCATTGCAGTGTCTAATTGATTTATGACAGTGTCCATAAAAGATGACATTTCCTCAAATTTTTTTAGAATTGCCAACAGAATATCTGTTTTGCTTTCAAAATGACGATATATTGCCGGCTCTGAAATACCAATTTCTTTTGACAAGTTTTTAATAGTTAATCCTTGAATACCTTTTGTGGCAATCAAATTTATCGATGTTTCAATTATTTCAGCCTGTCTTTCTGTCAACATTACGAGTTTTTATTTTCTAATTACAGCACAAAGATAGTTAGTATTTACTAACATGCAAATTTTTTAAGTTTTTTTAACATTTTAATATTGTCAGTGCTTGAGCAAAAAGAGGGTTTTGCACATTAGAGAGGTGTTGAGGTGATTTGCACAAAGCTTATGAGTGCTCAAAGACAGCTTGGTTTAGAACTTTGTTTTATCGCTGTGTGTCTGATTTTGTCCTGCAACAGGAATTAATGTATTATATCGATTGT
>DQTL01000147.1 GCA_015662775.1 Lutibacter sp. | reverse complement strand
ATTAAAATCATTCGTAAACTTCTAAACATCCATCCCATAAAAATAGAGATTATAAGTATGGCTAAACCTAAAGATATAACCAAACTCTTAATTAAATAATTGGTTCCTTTTAAAAAGACCAAAGCTTTTCCAGTCATAGTCACCTCATACTTCTTTTTGGGAAATACTTTTTCTATTCTTGCTTGAATGCGTTCTTCTATACGTTCCATTTTATCCGTACCAATATCTTGCATAAAGGTGGTAAGCCTTGTGTAACGTCCTGTAGAATCTATATAAGTTTTTAATAACTCTTCATTGGTATTGTCCGATGAGTTTTTTACATAAGGCATAATAAAAACTTGTTCTTCTCTTGTCGGCAACTGGTAATATTCAGGATTGTTATTGTAAAAAGCCTGTTTGGTGTATTTTACTGCGTTTAAAATTGAAATTGATTTTGACAACTCAGGTATTTCATCAATAATTTCATCAAGTTTTTCAATTCGTTTAAAAGTGCTTAGTTTCATGACCCCTTTCGGTTTCTTAGTATCAATTAAAAATTCTAAAGCTAACACACCACCAAACTCTTTTTCTACAAATCTAATATCTTTAGTGAATTGTTTGTTCTTGGGCATATCCTCAATTAAACTCCCAGAAACTTTAATAAGGTTTACACCAATCATGCTCACTACAATGATAACAACAGTAGTGATATATATTTCAATTCTATGATGTCTTAGTGTATTTTCTAACCATTTAATTATTCCATCTACCCAAGACTTTTTAAGATGACTAAGGTGTTTTTCTTTGGGCAAAGGCATAAAGCTATACACAATAGGTATTATTAAAATTGACAATACAAAAATTGCCAAAATACTTATTGAAGCTATGACTCCAAACTCACTCAACAACTGACTTCTCGTAAAAATAAAAGTAGCAAAACCAGCAGCTGTTGTGATATTAGTCATTAAGGTTGCATTTCCAATTTTAGAAATCACACGATTTAATGAACGTGCTTTTCCTCCATGTTTTCTAACTTCTTGTTGGTATTTATTAATTAGAAATATGGCATTTGGAACACCAATTACAATTATTAAAGGTGGAATTAGTGCAGTCAATATTGAAATCTCATATCTAAACAAACCTATAAAACCAAAAGCCCACATCACCCCAATACTCACAACCACCATAGTTATAAAAGTGGCTCTAAAAGACCTGAAAAAGAAGAAGAAAATCAAAGCAGTTATCCCAAGTGCCAAACCTAAAAATTGCACCATTTCATTACTGATATTCATTGAGTTCATGGTACGTATATAAGGCATACCTGAAACGACAACATCTATATTATTATCTTTTTCGAAGTTTTCAATCAAAGGATTGAGTTCATCTATGACAAACCTTTTACGAATAGGTGTGTTTACAATATCTTTTTTAAGATAAATAAGTGTTTGAAGTGTTCCCGTTTCCTTATTGTATAACAGATTTTCAAAAAAAGGCAGATTATTAAAGAGTTCATCTTTAATTATTTTTATTTCCTCATCACTTTTTGGAGGTTCTTCAAACAAAGGTTCTACAACAAACTTTTTTTGTTTTTTATCTTTTAATAGTTTTTTAATATCACTGACTGAAATTGCAAAAGTTACTTCATCGTGTTTTCTTAATTCTTCTGAGAGTGCATTCCAATTATTAAATTTTTGATGCTGGTATATGGAACTGTCTTTAACAGCTAATAAAATAAGGTTTCCTTCTTCACCAAAAATTTCAAGAAAATTATTATACTGAAGGTTTATAGGGTGATCATCGGGTAAAATATTGGCTTCTGTATGAGAAAAATGAGCATATTTCCATTGTGTGGATAAAAATAAAGTCATTAATACTAAAAACAATAGAACAAAAATTCTACCCTTTAGTATAATCCGTGATACTGTATTCCAAAAACGCATAAACCTTTAAGATTTCTGCAAACTTACTAAAAGAGAATTAAAAGTAATAATTTTGCTCTTTTATTTTAGCATAAGTCAAGTTAATACACTATTAATCCTTATACAACTAAAAAATAAATAGTATTTTCGTGTTTTATAAAAACCCATTAAATGGAAAAAGACTTTTTTGCTCATGAGACCGCAGTAATTGATGCTGGTTGTATTATTAAATCAGGAACTAAGATTTGGCATTTTAGTCATGTAATGCCAAATTGTACGATTGGTGAAAATTGTAATATCGGGCAAAATGTGGTCATCTCTCCAGAAGTTATTTTAGGCAACAATGTCAAAGTACAAAACAATGTATCTATCTATACAGGTGTCATTTGTGAAGATGATGTGTTTCTTGGACCTTCTATGGTGTTTACCAATGTTATTAATCCTAGAAGTGCAGTTGTACGAAGAGGACAATACTCAAAAACTATTGTCAAAAAGGGCGCTAGTATCGGTGCCAATGCTACTATAGTTTGTGGAAATAATATTGGTGAATTTGCCTTTATCGGAGCTGGAGCTGTTGTGACCAAAGAAGTAAAAGCTTTTGCCTTAGTTGTCGGAAATCCATCTAAACAAATTGGCTGGATGAGTGAATTTGGACATCGATTACATTTCAATGAAAAAGGCTTAGCTACTTGTCCAGAAGGTAAAGAAGTCTACATTTTAAACAACGAACAAGTATCCAAAAAAAAATAACATGTATTTAAAACAGCTGTTAGTATTTATATTGTTGCTACTAACTATACAAATTTCCCAAGCACAAGTAGAAAAACCTATTCGTTTATCTAATTGTCAGCAAAACACTTCCCAAGAAATTGAAAATTGTTTTTTGACTACCTTAAAACAAGTTTTTAATTCAGAATTTAATATCGCAAACAGGATAAATCAAAAGGATTTTTCTGTGGTTTTTTTAGCTAGCAAAACTGGTGAATTTGAAGTGCTTTATGTTAATACAGAAAGTGATTTAATTAAAAAAGAAGTTTCTAGAGTTTTTAAAACCTTCCCGAAATTTACACCTGCACAATACAATAATCACGCTATTGACAAACGATTTATTCTTCCCTATCTGTTTAATAACAAGAAAATTGAAATAGAAACTAAGAAGAAAAATGAAGCCCCTAAAAAAAATAAACTTATATATAAAAACAGATTGTATAATTCTGTTTTAAATATTCCTCTTACACACCAAAACTACAGAGGCTTATCTAATTTTGAGTTTTCAGAAAATGCTCATACTGCTGTCAAACCTTATATTTATAATGAGGTTGCACAACAAGTTGATTTCGACTCATTAGATCAAAAGAAAGTAAAAAAAGGAAATTCTTGGTTTAGTCGAAAATTATGGAACGAGAACATGTTAGCTGTTCAAGGAGATAACTATTGGTTTCACTTAGACCCAGTAATTGATTTAAGTATGGGAATAGAAAATGATGTAGCAGATTACACTTATAATAATACACGAGGCATTAAAATAGAAGGTGGTTTAGCTAATAAAATTGGTTTCACTTCTTCTATCTTTGAAAGTCAAGGAAGATTTGCTGATTATTTTAATAGTTGGGCTCTTTCCAGAAGACCTATAAATGAAGCATACGCAATTATCCCTTCAAGAGACACCTCAAAAGAATTCAAAAATGGTGCTTTTGATTATCCAATGGCAACGGGTTCGGTTAGTGTAGCACCTTATAGCTTTATGACCATTCAGTTTGGTCATGATAAAAATTTTATAGGTGACGGTTATAGATCATTATTTTTATCAGATGTTGGAGCTCCTTATACCTTTTTAAAAATAAATACAAAGTTTTGGAACATTCAATATACAAATATTTGGACGTGGCTAAGAGATGTTAATACTGAGACTGCTTCTGACGAGCCTTACAAAAGAAAATACATGGCATTGCATTATCTTAGTTGGAATGCTACAAAAAGTTTAAATATTGGTTTATTTGAAAGTGTTACTTGGGCAAAAACCGAGAACAGTAGCTTTGATGTTCAATATTTAAATCCAGTAATTCTTTACCGTGCTATGGAATATGCCAACGGTTCTAAAGCGGGTAATGCTATGCTTGGTTTAAGTGCAAATTATCGTTTTAAAGGTACCGCACAATTCTATTCACAATTTGTTTTAGACGAACTCACCATGAGTGAATTTTTCAAAGGAAGCGGTTATTGGGCAAATAAATACGGATTTCAAGTTGGAGCAAAATACTACGATGCGTTTAAAATCCCCAATTTAATGTTACAAGCTGAGTATAACCAAGTACAAGCTTTCACCTATTCTCATAATAATCCAACACTAAATTACGGACATGCCAACCAAGCTTTAGCCCATTTATGGGAAAGCAATTTTCAAGAATTTACGATGATCGCTTCTTATCAAAGAGACAGATGGTTTGGTAGTGCAAAAATAATCTCTGGTGCAAAAGGATTTGATATAAATTCTGATACAGACACCTATAGTTATGGAGGTGATATATTTAGAAATAATACAGAAAGAAATAACAACTACGGCATTACAATCGGTCAAGGAAACAAAGCAACAATACGTATTGGAGAACTCCAAGCAGGTTATTTAATTAACCCAGCAACCAATTTAAAAATATTTGGTAGTGTTTTATATAGAGATTTTAAAACACAAACACCAAATGCTATTTTTGAAAACAAAACAACTACATGGTTTAATTTAGGTATACGAACAGATATTAATAATTGGTATTTCGATTTTTGATCTATTTATAGTTTAAAAAGTAGGGTTTTCAATTTTAAAGCTGTTTTTAATGAGACAAATAAAACTAATTAAACAATACTTTTATGCACACTAAATTTTTCTTAATCCTTTTTTCAGTTGTAAGCTTTGCACAAGCTCAATCATCACTTTTTGATGATACTTATTTACATGAAATAAGAGTTACCTCTACAGAAACAAATTTATGGGATTTAATGAGTACAGATTATGAAGACAATTATCCTGATGTTCCTTATAGAGAAGTAACTGTTGAAATTGATGGTACTATTCTTGAAAATGTAGGTATTCGTCAAAAAGGATTTTCTTCCCACTTTTTTTCCACTACTAATAAAAAATCTATTAAAATTAACTTTGGGAAATTTGTAAGTGATCAAAGATATGATAAAGTAAAAAAAATAAACCTAACAAATGGCGTTGGAGATCCTGCCATTGTAAAAGACAAAATAGCCTATGATATGTTCAGACAACATGGTGTTCCAGCCCCAAGAGTCTCACATGTAAAAATATATATTCAAGAGGTTTATTGGGGTATTTATGCCATTATTGAACAAGTTGACAAAAGGTATTTAAAACGTAATTATGCTGATAAAACAGGTAATTTATGGAAAAATATGGGGAATCTTCACTACATTGGTTAGGGTCTAATCCAAGTAATTATAGTTTTGAATTAAAAACTAACGAATCAGAAAATGACTGGACAAAGTTTATTGAGTTTATTGAGTTTATCAATAATTCTTCAAATATCGATTTTAAAGATGGAATTGAAAACATCTTTGATTTAGATGAGTATTTAAGAATCTTAGCGGTTGATATTTTAATTAATAATTGGGACTCCTATATCGAACATGGTAGAAATTGGTATTTATATCATGAACCTAAAACAAACAAAATGCATTGGATTCCTTGGGATTATAATTTTGCTTTTGACAGATCTCCTACTGGTTATGAAGACATAAACATTTTGCTTAATAATCCTGAAAAAATATTAGTAGATAGAATCCTTAACGTACCTGAGTTTAAAGAACGTTACTTAAACTATATGTGTGAAATTCTTGCACTAAACTTCACAGAAGCTAGACTGAATCCTATTCTTGATGCTGAACTAGATTTAATTGACGACGATTGGGATTCTGCATCTAATAATTTTTTCTCACTGACAGATTTACAAGATGAGATAAATGGGACTACCTGGAATGGTAGTCCTGTTGGTCCTGTTGGTGTTCCTTTTCAAGGGCTAAAACTATTTATAACAGATCGTAAATTCTCCATGGAAACAGAGATAGCCAATCAAAGTTATTCTTGTACTACCCTAGCTGATGCAATAAATAACCAAGATGTTGTTATTAATGAATTCATGGCAAAAAACATGGAAGCTAGCCCTTGGAGTGACCAAGACAACGAAAATGACGATTGGATAGAGCTTTATAACAATACAAGTAGCTCAATCAGCTTAGAAAATTACTTTTTAAGTGATAGCCCTAGTTTTATCCATAAGTGGGAATTTCCAGCTGACGCAACAATACCAGCAAATGGCTATTTAATTATTTGGGCAGATAAAGATCCACAACAAACAGGATTACATGCCAAGTTTAACTTAGATAGTGATGGTGATGAATTAATACTATCTTATCTCGATGGAACTATTATCGATAGTGTAGATTATACAGATGAACAGGCTGAAAATAAAAGTTTATCAAGAATACCAAATGGAACTGGTAATTTTATAGCTGCTGATATTACTTTTAATACTGAAAACTCTAATGATAGTGCAGACATTTATGAAAACATGTTAAATGTGGGAATAAAACTATATCCAAATCCTGTAAATACAACTCTACACATTAATTTCTCTGAGGTTATCGCTTCACAAATTAGCATAATTGATGTTTTAGGAAAAGAAATATTTGCAACAGACAACAATTTAAACAACTTAAACATCAATGTTTCTAATTGGAATTCTGGAATATATTTTATACGTTTTAGAAGTGATTCCTATACTGTATCACAAAAAATAATTGTCAAATAAAAATAATGTATTTTTGTTTTAGTGTTTCTATGTTATTTAAGCAAAAAATGATTATTAATACTAAAAATATATTAGGTGTAAAAGAAAAAATCAAACATAAAATTCAGTATAATTTACTGCTTTTCTTCTTGTTGATTTTTTCAAATTCTTTTGCGACAAGCGAAAGGTTACGATTGGTGCTTACTGACAATCCTGCGACTACAGTTATGATCGGTTGGGATCAAGTTTCTAGCATCAACCCTATAGTATACTACGGAACCTCTGATCAAGGCACAAATTGGCAGTCTTATTCATTTTCTAAAGAAGTTGATCGTGTAGAAATTTACAAAGGAATGAACAATCATTTTGCAAAACTGACAGGCTTACTAGCAGATACAAATTATTATTTTGTTATAAAAGATGAAGAAGGTGTCAGTAATCGATTTTGGTTTAGAACAGCCCCAAGTTCCAATAAAGCCCTATCCTTTATTGCAGGAGGCGACTCAAGAAACAATAGAACTCCAAGACAAAATGCCAATCTATTAGTATCTAAATTTAAACCAAATGCTGTGTTTTTTGGCGGAGATATGACTGCTGGCGATTCTGACATAGAATGGATCGAATGGTTTGATGATTGGCAATTAACGACAGCTTCAGATGGCAGAATGTTTCCTATAATTCCTGCTCGAGGAAACCATGAGTACAAAAACGAAAGTGTCTATAATCTTTTTAATGTTCCCTCAGAATTAAACTACTATGATATAACATTTGGAGAAAATTTATTTACAATTTACACACTAAATACAGAAATATCTTGCGGTGGAGAACAAGTTAACTGGCTTAATGAGAATCTAATAAACAACACCTCTGTTTGGAAATCTGCACAATACCACAAACCAATGCGGTCTCATGTAACCAACAAGCCCGAAGGAAACGATCAATATAATAATTGGGCAGAACTTTTCTATGAATATGAAGTACGCTTAATAATTGAATCTGATTCTCATGATGTAAAAACAACATGGCCCATTAAACCTTGCTCAAAACAAGCTGATTGTGATGAAGGTTTTATTCGTGATGATGCTAATGGCTCTGTTTATATTGGAGAAGGTTGTTGGGGAGCTCCACTTAGAAACTCAGACGACTCAAAAAATTGGACTAGAGATTCTGGTTCTTTTAATCAGTTTAAATGGATTTGTGTTTCCGAAGAAAAAATTGAAATTAAAACCATACTCATTAAAGAATATCCATTTATTGAAGAAAACAGCAATACATATATTTGCAAAATCCCAATTGGAGTGGATATTTGGAATCCTACAAATGGAGATACAGTAACTATAGCCAAAACTGACCAAAACAAACCTTATATTCACATTATTAGTCCGACTGGTGAAAATCCTTTAAACAACGAAGATGAAATTATCATTAAAGCAGCAGTTTTTAATCTACAATCAAATCTAAATTTAGTTAGCTTTTACGTAAATAGACGTTTTATTGGAAGTAAAACAATACCACCTTTTCAATTTACTCATAACTTTAAAGCAGGTAAAAATATAATAAGTGTCACCGCCATTAGTAACGATAATCAAACCTATACAGACAACGTACGTGTTTTTGTCAACTCTAAAGATGATTCTGAGTTTACTATTTATCCCAATCCATTTAGTGGAAGTTTGTTTTTTACCCTTCCCAATTTAAAACATGATTATTGGTATGTGTCGATTTATACACTTTCTGGAAAAAGAATTCTTTCTGAAAGAATAATTGACAATCAGATTAGCACTACTCAACTGTCTGCAGGCACCTATATAGTTAAAGTGTTTAATGGAAACAAAGAAAGAGTTTTTACTAGAAAGATAAGGCTTTACAATTAATCATCTTTTTTCCATAAATTTGTAGAAAATCTAACTTATTAATGCATTCTAAAACTACATTACTACTATTAAAAACTAGTACATTTCTAGTTTTTATAGGTCGTGCCTACCAACATCTTTTTTGGGATGCTCCTTTTCGTAGTTTACTTTGGGATGAACAACTATTAAAACCCATTGTTCAAGGTTTATTTGGTGTTAAATGGCATAGTTATGTTACAGATTTGGTGATAGATTCTTCGATTCAATCAATAATTCAACTGCATGGCATTTTGTATTTACTCGCAGCAATCGCTGTAGTACTTATTCAACCAAATTCTAAAAGATGGATGAGAATAGTCTTGTATCTTGGCGGATTCAATTTGGTATTTCTTGCTTTTTTACTTTTTAAAGAAAAATCCTATCAAATTCCACAGTTTTTTGAACATAGTTTACAATTTGGAGTTGTATTCACGTTACTTTATTATTTAAAAAGACCTAATTATTCAAAACTTCTTTTCTATTTAAAAGTACTTATTGCTCTAACTTTTTTTAGTCACGGTATTTATGCTTTAGGTGTTGTCTATCCTATTCCTAGTGATTTTATAACAATGATGCTTAATATAACACCTCTTACAGAGACATTTGTTATTGATTTGCTGTTTCTAATTGGTGTGCTAGATATCTTGCTAGCTTTTCTGATATTTATTCCAAAACTTGCAAAATGGGTACTACTCTATGCTTTTGTTTGGGGTTCTATCACAGCTCTTGCAAGAATTACAAGCGGATTGCAATATGAAATATCACTAATGATCTTACACCAATATTTATTTGAATCGCTCTATAGAATTGTTCATGGATTGATTCCGTTGTTAGCATTTCTACTTACTCGTAACCTGAGTTCGAGCTAAGGATTTAGAGAAAGAGTGCTAATTGAGAGGATTCTTTGGTTTCATATTTGATACTTGGTTTCTTTTCTTGAAAAGAATATGCGATAATTCCAACCAGATTTGTAATAAAATTTCCTAAACTTCGTAAAATCAGGTATTTCCCCTTTTTCATTGATAATTATATGTAGTTTAAACCCATAGAAGTAACCCATAGTAGATTTTCCTGTTTTAGCGATTCCTTTAAACACTTTATTGTTGTGTGTTCTTTTCTTAGGTCGAACTCAGGTTCGTATATAATTTCTTTTGAGTTTTCACATTTAAATAGGTTTAGTAGAGAAAAATATCTTTTGATAATTATCTTTGCAAGATGAAAGCGAATAAAACTTACACATTACAAGAAGCACAAATAGCCTTGGAATATTATTGTAGTTATCAAGAGCGATCACATAAAGAAGTGGCACAAAAGCTAAACAAAATGGGACTGATTCCTCAAGCCATTGAGAGAATAACCACCTCTTTATTACAAAATGATTTCTTAAATGAAGAACGCTTTGCAAAAAGTTTTGCTAGAGGAAAATTTAGAATTAATAAATGGGGGAAAATTAAAATAAAACAACATTTACATCAAAAAGGAGTTTCAAAAGCTAATATCAATATAGGGTTGCAAGAAATTAATGAAGAAGAATATTTACAAACTCTTCATGATTTAGCGAAAAAGAAAAGTAATTTATTAAAAGAGAATAATGTGTATAAAAAGAAACAAAAACTCATACAATACCTCTATCAAAAAGGATTTGAAACAACATTAATATCTGAGTTGGTTTTAAACTAAAAAAAGCCAAACAATAGTCTTGTTTGGCTTTTTTTAGAGTTTGAAATATATCTTATCCTTCAAGAGCTTCCGCACCACCTACAATCTCTAAGATTTCACCTGTAATGGCAGCTTGACGAGCTTTGTTATAGGTTAATGTTAATTCTTCTCTTAATTCACCCGCATTATCAGTTGCTTTATGCATCGCAGTCATACGAGCTCCGTGCTCAGATGCGTAAGAATCTCTAACTGCTTTATACAATTGCATTTTCAAAGATTTAGGGATTAATGTATTAACAATAATCTCTTTAGAAGGTTCAAAAATATAATCAGTATTAGTGTTTGTTACTTCTTCTGATGATTCAATAGGTAAAAATTGTTCGTGTGTAGGAATTTGATTTCCTGCATTTTTAAAATGGTTGTAAATAATATCAATTCTATCAAACTTTCCATCTGCAAATGCATCCATAATTGTTTGAGCAATCTCTGCCGTATTTTCGAAAGTTAAATCGTCAAATAAGTCATTATTATTTGAAAAGATAGTTTGTGTTTTAGTCAATATATCATTACCTTTTTTTCCAATTGTAAGCATACTCACCTTTTGATTTGCATACTTTTTTTTAGAAATACGGATTGCTTTCTTGACAATATTTGAATTAAAAGCACCACATAATCCTCTGTTAGAGGTGATGGCAACCAATAAAACTTTTTCAACTTCTCTTTTGGTTGCATAAACACTTCCTGTATCGCCTTCTAAAGTTGCACTTAAGTTTTGTAATAGCTCAGTCAGCTTGTTTGCATAAGGACGCATATTTGTAATTGCATCTTGTGCTTTTTTAAGTTTAGCTGCAGATACCATTTTCATGGCACTTGTAATCTTCATCGTAGAACCGATAGAGACTATTCTATTACGTATTTCTTTAAGGTTAGCCATTGTTTCTATTTAAGTTTTTTTAATTTTAAATTTTGAATGTTAAATTAATTCAACATCCAAAATTTAGCACTCAACATTTACAATCTAAAAAGTATCTGAAATTTCACCAGCTACTTTCGTTAACACATCAATAATTTCATCTGTTAATTTACCTGATTTTAGTGCATCTAACGTATCTTTATGTTTTGCATTTAGCATTTCTAAATAGTTTCTTTCAAATTCTTTTACTTTACCAACAGGCACATTACGTAGTAAGTTTTTACTTCCCGCATAAATAATAGCTGTTTGATCTTCAACAGTAAAAGGTGTACTTAAATTTTGTTTTAAGATCTCTACATTACGTTTCCCTTTCTCAATTACATTTAAAGTAGCTGCATCTAAATCAGAACCAAATTTTGCAAAAGCTTCTAGTTCACGATATTGAGCTTGATCTAGCTTTAAAGTACCTGCCACTTTTTTCATGGATTTAACTTGTGCTGCTCCACCGACACGAGATACCGAGATACCTACGTTAATCGCTGGTCTAACACCAGAGTTAAACAAATCACCATCTAAGAAAATTTGACCATCTGTAATAGAAATTACATTGGTTGGAATATAAGCAGATACATCACCTGCTTGTGTTTCAATAATAGGTAGAGCCGTTAAAGAGCCTCCACCTTTTACCATTCCTTTAAGGGAATTAGGTACATCATTCATTTGAGAAGCAATACCATCATCTGTCGTTACTTTTGCAGCACGCTCTAATAAACGAGAGTGTAAGTAGAATACATCACCTGGGTAAGCTTCACGTCCTGGTGGACGTCTTAATAATAAAGATACCTCACGATAGGCAACAGCTTGTTTTGACAAATCATCATAAACAATAAGAGCTGGACGACCTGTATCACGGAAGTATTCTCCAATTGAAGCACCTGCCATTGGAGCATAAACTTGCATAGGAGCTGGATCAGATGCGTTAGCTGCTACAACAGTTGTGTATGCCATTGCACCTCTTTCTTCAAATAATTGAACTAAAGCTGCAACTGTAGAAGCTTTTTGTCCGATTGCTACATAGATACAATATACAGGTTCACCTGCATCATAAAATTCTTTTTGATTTAGAATGGTATCAATGGCCACAGTAGATTTTCCAGTTTGACGGTCACCGATAATCAATTCACGTTGTCCACGTCCAATAGGAATCATGGAATCAACTGCTTTAATACCTGTTTGTAAAGGTTCGTTTACTGGTTGACGAAACAAAACACCAGGAGCTTTACGCTCTAATGGCATTTCATAAAGATCTCCTTTTATTGGTCCTTTACCATCTATTGGTTCTCCAAGTGTGTTTACTACACGCCCAACGATTCCATCACCCACACGTATAGAAGAAATACGATTTGTACGTTTAACTACAGAACCTTCTTTTATATCACCTGTTGGTCCTAAAAGTACCACACCTACATTATCTTCTTCTAGATTTAACACAATAGCTTCAATGCCATTTTCAAATTGAACAAGCTCACCATATTGTACGTTTGCTAAACCGTATACACGGGCAATCCCGTCACCAATTTCAAGTACTGTTCCTACTTCATCTAAGGATTCTTTTCCTTCGAAACCTTTGAGTTGTTGTTTTAATATTGCTGATATTTCAGCTGGATTAATTGCTGCCATTCTATTTGTGTTAAAAGTTGAAAAGTTAAAAGTTAAAAGTTGTTCACTCTGTTCTTTTTACTCTTTTATTGATAGTTTAAAGTTTGTGACGTTTAAAGTTTTTTCCAAACCTTAAACCAAATACTAATACCAACTTGCCTAACGACAAGTAGTTATTTTATTAATTCTCTTTTTAAATTTCCTAATTTATTGAGTATACTGGCATCTATTTGCACATCGCCTACACGAAGTACGAACCCACCAATAATACTTTCATCTACTTTATTATGTAGATGTACTTCTTTTCCATTTGCTAGTTCTTGTGCTTTAGCTAAAATAAGTGTTTTCATTTTATCATCAATAGGAAAGGCCGTTGTGACACTTGCTTCTACAAATTGATTTTTCTCATTGTAAAGAACGCTATATTGTATTGCGATGAGTTGCAATAATGACATTCTTTTATTGGTTTCTAATAAACCTATGAGGTTACTTGAAAGTTTACTTATTTTACTTCCAAAAATACTTAATAGAGCTTCTTTCTTATCTGTTATTTTAAAAATAGGGCTATCGAGTAAAAGCTGAAGTTCTGCGTTTTCAGAGATCGTTTGTGCAACTAATTGCATGTCTTTAAATACAGCTTCCCCTTGATTCTCTTCAAAAGCCAAATCTAAAAGTGCTTTTGCATATCTATTTGCGGCTCTTGTACTCATTAGCTAAGATTTACGTCTTTTAACATGGTTTCAATTAGCTTTACTTGATTGTCTTTTGATGCTAATTCTTCTTTTACTAGTTTTTCGGCTATGCCGATAGATAAATCAGCTACTTGACTTTTTAAATCAGCAATAGCAGCTAATTTTTCATTTTCAATACCATCTTTAGCTTTGGCAATGAGTTTATCTGCTTCTACTTGTGCTTCTCCTTTAGCTTCTTCAATCATTTGCTCACGCATACTACGAGCTTCTTTCAACAATTCTTCACGATCGTTACGAGCTTCTTTAAGAATACGTTCGTTGTCAGCTGTTAAATTTTGCATTTCTTTACGTGCATTTTCAGCGGAAGCAAGAGCATCTATGATAGATTTCTCTCTATCTTCTACAGCACCTAAAATAGGCTTCCATGCCATTTTTTTCAAAAGAAAAAACAGGATAGCAAAAGTCAAAGTAGTCCAAAAAATTAAACCAATTGCAGGAGTTATGAGTTCCATAATGTTTTGTTTTTAATAATAATTAATTAAAAAAAATGGTGCAACCAACCGTTGCACCTTATTTTTTTTATTTGTAAAGAAAAGATACAACCACGGCAAATAAAGCAACCGCCTCAACTAAGGCAGCTAAAATAATTGCTGAAGATTGAATTTTACTTTGCATTTCAGGTTGACGAGCAATGGCTTCCATTGCTGATCCACCAATTCGTCCAATACCGATTCCTGCTCCTATGGCAGCTAATCCAGCACCTAATGCGGCAATTCCAGTCATATTAAATATATTTAAAATTAATTATTAATGTTCTTCTTCTATTGCTGCTCCTATATATAAGGAGGTAAGCATGGTAAAAATATAGGCTTGTATAGCCGTTACTAAAATTTCAATAAGGCTAATAAACAAGGTAAAGGCTACGGATACTGGTGCAACCCAAACGGATTTAAGCACAAATATTAAACCTATTAAACTCAATACTATTATGTGTCCTGCTGTAATATTTGCAAATAAACGTATCATTAAAGAAACAGGTTTAACAAACATTCCGATAACTTCAATTGGTGCTAAAAACAATTTCATAGGTACAGGAACTCCAGGCATCCAAAATATGTGTTTCCAATAGTTTTTATTTGCAACAATATTGACTACCAAAAATACAATTACCGCCAATGTCATGGTAAATGCTATATTTCCACTAACGTTTGCTGCAAATGGAAAAAATGGAATTAATCCAAAAATATTAATAATCCATACAAAGAAAAAGATGGTTAATAATAATGGTATGTATTTTCTATAATGCTTTTCTCCTATATTAGGTATTGCAATTTCGTCTCTGATAAATATGACTAAAGGCTCTATAAATTTGGCTACTCCTGTTGGAGCATCCTTTCCGTTTTTCTTATATGATTTACCTGCTATACCGAATAAAACCAACAGTATCAACAAAGCTAAAAGCATTACAAAGACATTTTTTGTGATTGAAAAATCTAAAGGTTTACTATTTGTTGGGTGGTTATGTTCATCTAATGACAAAGCACCTTCGTTATTGGTTTGGTATATTTTATTATGAAATTTTGCAAATTTCATTCCTTTCTTTTCGACAACGACACTACCATCATCATTATGATGAAATTCACTTGACATAAAGGTAACTAATCCATTATCAGTCCAAAGAATTATTGGTAAAGGAACCGTAAGTGCATTAGGGAAGTGACCATCATTTTCTCCATAAACATGGAAACTGTGCGAGTCACTAATATGATGCATAATCATACTAGTTATATCAAAAGCTTCCCCATTTTCTTGAACTTGGTGAGAATCTTTTGTCCTTTCTGCTTCTCCGTGATCCTGTCCTATTACTTTCTGAGAAAGAGAAAAGAATATAAGTAAGCTAAAGACAATTGATTTTGTAAAAACTATTATTCTCATGTGTTTACATATTATTTATTATCAAGACCCAATAACAATCAGGATGAAATGCTTTATTTGTTACCAAAAGCATGACATTCTTAGCTTTAAAATAACATTTTGCAAAAATACACAAGATATTGAAAGAAACAAGGTTTTTTATGTATTATTTTACCGGCTTTGACAGTCTATTTATTTCATAAATTTCATAGAAAACAAAAAGAAAATAAGGGGCGAAAAAATTAAAAACTGTATGGTTAAGGTTGTTAGTTTCTTTAAAAAATAATGGTAAAAAAAACAGGACTACTCCAGCTGATTTTGCAAAACTACTCACTGCAAAAGTTACAAATATTTTATCAGGATTCGTTTCGTAGGCTTTTACTATATAATAAAACATAATACTAACTGATAAAAAAAGAAATACATAAATACTATAGATAGGGTGAAATAATTCTAACTCTTTAAAAAAATGGTATTGAATGTATTTATGAATACCAAATAAGACTACTGAATAGATAAAAGCATTTTTTGTGATTTTAAGTAGAAGTGTATTATTCATCGTTGCCTAGTTTTATAGCTTGTTTTATTATTGTGTATAAAGAAGCTCCGATAAATAGTAAAGAGAATACTAATGTGTAAATACTATTTTCATTAGGAAATTTATTGTCTAAATATTGACCAATAAAAACACCTACTAAAATAGTGATAAGCATTTGAAATGCCATACCAGAAAACCTAGCAAACTTATTACTTTTTTTAAGAGGTTGATTTTTTTTTATCATTATATCTAACTATATAAACAATTCATTGAAAGACAATAAAAAAGTTACAAGACTAGTTAAGATACTGATTTTTTTCTTTTTTCTCTGGAATCATCATTATTTAATGCTTTTACTCCTTTCATGCTACAAGTTGCATTAAAAGTAGCTCCTGGTTCTACAGCCAATTTCTCAAGGAATACTTCTCCTTCAATTACTGCTGTAGATTTAAGATTCAGTGTCCCAGAACAAGTTAATTTACCAGAAACAGTGCCTTCAATATCTGCATTTGCACAGTCAATAATTCCTGAGATATGCCCTTCTTTACCTATAATTAATTTACCGCTGGTTTTAAT
>DQTL01000094.1 GCA_015662775.1 Lutibacter sp. | reverse complement strand
TATGGTGAAAGATTTCATATGGTATCAAGCTATTGCTTTTAGTTTAGTTGAACTGGTATAACGTGGTGAAACTGGACAATTAATTAAAAATCTTGAAGAGGAAAATCATGAAAAAAATTATATATTTACTTATAGTATTGGTGTTTATAGGATGTTCTGACGATAGTAAAAAAGAGGAACAAAATATTTCTGAAGAAATAATAAATCCTATATGTAAACTGATGGAAAGTTCACCCTGTGTAAGCTCATCATGCATCATGCTACATGCAACTTGCATAGGAGGAAATGTGCCTATAGAAGAAGCATTTATCACCATGAATAATCAATATAAACCTGTAGAACACTCAGATTATGAGATAGATGATTATGTAGGATTTCCAAACCTGCAGCCGAATACTGCATATATAGCAGAATTGACAGTGATAATAGATGGTGAGACAATTCAAGAGAGTCTAATGGTAAACACGAGAAGTGCAAGTCCTATTTTATCATGCAAAACATCACATTTAGTGTTATTTGACCCTCGCACTACAAATTTATCAAATGGGATTATCTTGGATTTAAATGAATTGTGTACAGCAAATGGGAATGTTCAATATAAAATAAAGTCAATAGGATCAGTAGTTGGTGAATTATATTATACGGATGGGAACATTATAAAAAACTATAATTTGTCTGATCAGTTGATTATTGAGGGAAGCAAATTAAAATTATTATCTGTGCCAAGTAGTGGTAGTGGTAGTGGACATGTAATTGTGGAAGCACAATTGGCTGGACTTAAAGAGGAAATTAAAGTAGGTTTATCGATACAAATAGTTTCACCTGCAAAAGGTCTATAATGAAAAAAGTTATTGTTTACCTTTTTATGTGTTTTTTTGTAAATGTTGCAAATGCAAACCCTTATCAAAGCATTGTCATCAAAATGAAAGAGAGTAATGCCAGTGTAGTAACGATGGCAAATAATATTGACATACTAGACAGTATAGCCGTTGGTCTAAACTCAAATGTCTCATCACTTTTTCAAATAGCACTCCCTCCAACTACAGAAAATAGCTCTTTATTGCCTATGATAAACGAATTAAATAGATATAGAGCAATTTTACTAGATGAGAGTTTGGCTCAAGATGAAATCTTACAGGCAGTAGAGCAGATAAAGTTGCTGAATGACGTAGAAGAGGTATATGCACAGCCTAAACCATTGCCAGCTACTGTTGATTTGTCAGAAGTGCCAACTAGTAACACGCTAAGTCCTCCAGCTGTGAATTCTTTAGGTAATTTTATACCTTATCAAGGTTACTTAAATCCTGCACCTCAGGGGATTGATGCAAATCATGCATGGACTGTTTCAGGTGGTGATGCAAAAGGTGTTAAGATAGTTGATGTGGAAGCTGCATGGAATAGAACGCATGATGACCTACCCAATATGTTTACAGCTATAGGAGGAAATTACAGCGATCCTGATTGGTTCAAACATGGTACGGCTGTTGCAGGTGTAGTCTCAGGTGTGGATAATGGATTTGGTATCAAAGGCATAGCATTTGAAGCTAGTTTGGGTACTTCAAATATATATTCTTGGGGAGGTGAAACGAATGCTATTATTCAAGCTGCTGACGCCGCAGGAAAGGGAGGAGTTATTATCCTTGAATTTCAGTATCCAAGTGATATAAAAACAGCAAATTGTACATGTAATCTAACTCAATGTAATAACCTGCCACCTGAATACTATTCTGCACAGTTTGATGCGATAAGATATGCTGTTGCAAAAGGAGTGACTGTGGTAGAAGCCGCAGGAAATGGAAGTGTAAACTTTGACCATACTGCGTATAACAATAGATTTAACCGAGCCTATAGAGACTCAGGTGCTATTTTGGTAGCTGCGAGCAACAGTGCGGCTAGAACGCCTGCATGTTTTACAAATTATGGAAATCGTATCGATGTGCATGGTTGGGGCTTTAATGTTACTACAACAGGATATGGTGATTTATATAGTGCAGGTGGTCAAAACCAATATTATACAAGTTCTTTTTCAGGAACATCTAGTGCAGCTCCTATTGTTGCAGGAGCAGCAGCAAGTTTACAAGGTATAGCCAAAAAGAAAATAGGTAGATTTTTAACTCCACATGAAATAAGAAATATTTTATCATCTACTGCTACACCACAAAGTGGTAATTTTAGCAAAAGAATAGCTGGATTACCAAACCTTAAGAAAGCCATTGTAAATCTACCCCCTAAAACAACAATAAACCTAGGCTGGATGATACCTGCAATATATTATCCAATGTTGTTGACTAATTAGAAAAAGCATAGTAGGTTAAAAGCCTATATATTCTTCCTTAAATAGTCCACCTTTGGGTACAAATTTATAAAGGTATCAATCGACTTCATAAACTTAGGGGTTAGTAGTTTGAAAGTTCAGTCGCCACTCAAAAACAGATTTAGATAAGTGCTTCATCCATCTCTTTTAGGTATAGGTAACCCCATCAGCTTTAGTACTGTGGGTGCAACATTATTTAAACCACACCCCTCTTTTACTTTTTCAACACCCTCTA
>DQTL01000217.1 GCA_015662775.1 Lutibacter sp. | reverse complement strand
GCGCCGATGGTACTGCACTCGTGTGGGAGAGTAGGTCGCCGCCTTTCTTTTATAATTCAAAACCTCATTACAAATTGTAATGAGGTTTTTTGTTGGAATATCCCGTTCTGAAAAAGTAGTGCTGTTTATAAAGTTGCTTGCTTATTTAAATAAATACAAACATTAAACTTATACTTTTAGAACGGAGGAAATGAATTGCTATAAATTTCCAAGATCTATTGACATAGTATAGTGCAAACCAATACTAGGAATATCAAATGCTTTACCAATAATTCTAAATCCTAATTTTGTGTAAAAATCAATTGCATTTTGCCTAGCATTACACCAAAGTAGTTCTACTTCCTTATGTTGTAGTATTTTGAATGTTTCTGTAATTAGTATTTTACCAACTCCTTGTCTTTGAGAAGATTTATTAATTGCCATGCCTCTTAATTGATAACTATTCTTCTTAGATGTATTAGGGAATTCCTTTTGAATTAATGTAAGTATACCAATGCATTGTTTCTTAATAAATGCACCTAAATGAATCGTTGATTCAAAATCATCTTCTAGGAATTGATAATTTTCTGAAATACCGTTGCGAAGTATTTCTATTCGTAATGGAAAGGTTTCTTTTGAAGATATTTCTTTAACGAACATATTATTTAATTCTATTTCCAAATATAAAAAATAGTACAATTGGTATTCCTAAAAGCAGTAATGTTAAAGACCTAGTTTGTATCAAGTTTGGAATAATTGCAAGTGTCAATAAAATTCCAGCTACTGCTCCTCCTAAATGAGCAGAATGACCAACATTTCCTAATTGTTTTTTCATTCCAAATACAGTATAGGCGAGATAACCGATACCAACTAAATAAGCAGGAATTGGAATAGGGATAAACATTAGATATAAACTCATTTTTGGAAATAACAATATAGCTGAAAAAAGCACTCCTGAAACTGCACCAGAAGCTCCAACTGCACTGTAATACATTTCATTTTTGTGGTACAAGTAAGTTAAGACATTACCTGCCAAAAGACTGACTATATAAATAGCAATAAAACTAACTGTCCCTAGATTTATAAGTAATACATCAGCAAAGAAATATAAAGTTAGCATGTTAAATAATAGATGTGAAAAATCAACATGAAGGAAACCAGAACTTATTAGTCGCACATAATCTTTTTGGGCTATAGGACCGATTTGAAATTTATATTTATTAAACCATGCACTATCTTTAAATCCTTGAAGGGAAAATAAAACATTAATTACTATAATTGCTAAAGTTACTTTATTCATCATTTTTTTTATCTATTTAATCTAATAGTTTTCCAGCAATAAAGCCAGTTGTCCAGGCAGCTTGAAAATTATATCCTCCTGTGATCCCATCTATATCTAGAACTTCCCCTGCAAAATACAAATTCTTAACCAATTTACTTTGCATAGTATTTCCATTTATATTATTTAAATCAATACCGCCACAAGTAACAAACTCTTCTTTAAAGGTAGTTTTTCCTTGAACAGTATACAAGTCATTTGTAAATAGTTGAACTAGCTTATTGATTCCTTTCTTCCCTAATTCATTCCATTTTTTTTGGGGAGAAAGATTTGTTTTTTCTAATAAAAAGAGCCAAAGTCGTTCGGGTAGGGCAAAGGGTTTTATTTTTGATAGCATTTTGTGAGGATGTAGCTGTACTATTTCAAGTAATTTTTGTTGAATATTTGTATTATTTTTATCGTTTATCCAATTCACTTTAACATTAAAATTATAATCTTTTTCATTCAATAATCTAGCAGCATAAGACGATAGCTTAATAATGGCAGGGCCACTCATGCCCCAATGTGTGATAAGTAAAGCACCTTGAGTTTCAATTTTACTACCTTGAATGCTAACTAAAGTATTTTCAACTACAACTCCCATTAATTTTGAAATAGACTCATTTGGCATGTTAAAAGTAAACAAAGAAGGAACAGGATTTTGAACAGTATGATTCAGATTTTCTAACCATTTAAAACCTCCTTTTTTAGGACTTCCACCTGTGGTAACTATTACTTTATCAAATGTTAGGGGTTGTTTATTTTCGAAATGGATTTCAAGTTTATCATCTTTAGGAATAATGCTATTTGCTTTCATTCCTAATAGTGTATTGATTTTTAAACGAGAAGTTTCATTTGTAAATAAATCAATAATACTCTGTGATTTTTGAGATTTTGGAAAAACACAATTATCACTTTGAATTACTAAGGGAACTCCTTTAGATTCAAACCATTGCATAATATCTTGATTGTTAAAAGTGTAGAATGTTCTTTTTAAAAAACGATTTCCTCTAGGATATGCTTTTGAAAGTTCTGAAATGTCACATGCATTGGTAACATTACAACGTCCACCTCCAGAAATTTTCAATTTTGAAAGTATATTTTGTGATTTTTCAAAGAGGAAAACTTCAGCATTAGGATAGTTCTCTTTAACTTGTATAGCAGAAAAAAAACCAGCTGCTCCACCTCCGATAATTGCTACTTTCATTTATTATTCTTAATTCATTTACTTGTACAAAGAAACATAATTAAATCCACAAACAATCTAAATAATCTGTTAGCATATGTAAAAGAAGACCTAAACCTATAATTCTAGTTTTTGGAAACAAAAATAAAATAAAATAAATCCCAATAGCATAAAAGGAATGCAACGGGTGAAATCCAATACTACAACGGTTTGCATCAAATATTGGATTTGCGAATAGATGATCAACGTCTACTAACATCGTTGCTATCATGATTAACCAAGCTTTTTTCCAAGAATTTCTATATAAATAAAATGCTAGTAAACCTGGGAATAAAAAATGTAAACCGTAATGTTGTAAGTTTCTTAATATTTCGTAATTGTCCAATATGAATACTATTTATTTTTATTCAAAAATATCTAAAACTCCATTTTTATGTAAAGAATCGATTTCATTGATGGTATAATAATATGATTCAGAATCAAAGAAATCACTATTATCTATAAGGGCTTTGTTATAGTCTGATAAAGATGGTTTCTTATTATAAGAATAGTTGCTGTTTTTAAAAAACACAGCTCCTTTATAAATTGAATCTACCTTTGCAAAGGTGTAATCTTCCATATTATGTTTGAATACCAAAATATCATTTTTCTGAATATTTTCAACTCTACTTTCAACAAATGATTTATGTTTTGAAGATGAATATTGAAAAAAGCCAATTGCTAATACAATAAGTATCAATCCAGAAAATAGATAAATAGGTATCTTGAAACTAGACTTTTCTAAACTAATTTTATCGATGAGACTAGGAGAGGCTTCTTTCTTAGGTATTTCTGTATCACAATTATGACAAACTGCAATTATCTTTTTCTTAAAAGGAAAAATAGGAATCCAAAAGACATCAAAATATCTTGCAATTCCATGTAAATGAATTTTGTTAAACTCTCCACAATGAGGACATTTTTCATTAGTAATTAGCTTCTCTCCTAAATCTTTACTACCAGTGCCATAAACGATCATAATTATTTTTTTTTACCAACGAATTACAACACTACCCCAAGTAAAACCACTACCAAAAGCAGCAAGAACAACTAAGTCACCATCTTTCATTTTACCTTGTTCATTTGCTTCACTCATTGCAATTGCAATAGAAGCAGCTGTTGTGTTTCCGTATTTTTGAATATTACTAAATACTTGGTCATCAGATAATTTAAACCTTCTTTGAACAAATTGAGTAATACGTAAATTAGCTTGATGTGGTATGAACAAATCAATATCTTCAGCTGTCAATTTGTTTGCTTCTAAACCTTCATCTATAGCTTCAGAAAAACGAACGATTGCATGTTTAAAAACTTTTTGACCATCCATAAATGGGTGATAAGAAGTATCTTCCTCACCTGCTGCAATAATAGCAGGTACCCAATGTCTAATACTAGGTGTTTTTACTGTTAAAACTTCGGCATGTTCTCCTTGCGAATGTAAATGAGTAGATAAAATTCCTTTTGAAGGATCTTCAGATCTTGATAACACTAAAGCTCCAGCTCCATCACCAAATAATACGGCTAGACCTCTTCCTCTTGTCGTTTTATCTAAAGCACCCGAATGATATTCAGAACCTATAACCAGAATATTTTTATACATTCCTGTCTTGATAAATTGATCTGCAATTGAAATAGAATAGACTAAACCAGAACATTGATTACGAATATCAACAGCTCCAATAGTCGGCATGTCTAGCATATCTTGAATTAGTACACCACTACCTGGAAAAAAATAGTCAGGACTTAAAGTAGCAAAAATAATAAAATCAATATCATCCTTTGTAAGACCTGCGTTTTCTATTGCTTTCCGAGCTGCTTTTGCACCCATGGAAGCTGTGTTTTCATCGCTACCATCTTCTATCCAACGGCGTTCTTGAATACCTGTTCTTTCTTGAATCCATTCATCACTGGTGTCCATTATTTTTGATAAATCGTCATTGGTAACAACATTATCTGGAACAAAATGTCCTACTCCTTTTATTTTTGTACTGTACATACTTGGTTTATTCTAAAGATTATTAGTTTGATAAGTTTTCAAAGATAAGAAAATTAAAAAAACTATGCTTAGCATAAAGAAAATTGAATTGGGTTAACGTTTTTATAATGTAAAAATGAGGGATTTATAAAAAGCTTTGGTTAAGTATTAACAGTTATAATTGTTGCAAAAAGAGTTGAATTATAGGATTATATTCTTATCTAAAAAACAACCAGTACACCAGACATTTTCAAAAAAACTTGCACAATCCAAAAAGTATTTAGATATTTGTCTAAATATATAATTATTCAATTGAAAGATTTATTCAAAGCCATTAACGATGCAACTAGGAGAGAGATACTAGAAATGCTAAAAGCCAAAGATTTAACTGCAGGTGAGATTGCAGATGCATTTTCTATATCAAAACCCAGTATTTCACATCATCTCGATTTGCTAAAAAGAGCCGACTTGGTTTATAGAGAAAAAAAAGGACAGTATGTTGTGTATTCTCTAAACACAACCATATTAGATGATTTATTACAATGGATACTAACTTTAAAAAATAATAAAAATGAAATTTAATCTAAAAAAAGAATTACCAGTACTCGCTATTGTAGCAATTCCATTTATTTATCTAGCTTATGTTTGGAACAGCTTGCCTGAAAAAGTTCCCATGCATTGGAATATTAAAGGAGAAATTGACCGTTGGGGTGAAAAAGAAGAATTAATTCTAATTCCCTTTCTGCTTCCTTTGTTAGTTTATCTTATTTTTTTGGTTGTTCCTTTTATAGATCCCAAAAAACAACTCAATAAAATGGGAAGTAAATACCAAAGTCTAAAGCTTATTTTTACATTATTAATGTCGCTACTTGCTGTTTTTATTATTTATACGGCTAAGGAATCTACATTTTCTAATCCTAATTATATATTTATTTTAATAGGAATTCTTTTCATTGTATTAGGAAACTTTTTTCAAACCATTAAACCCAATTATTTTATTGGCATCAAAACACCTTGGACTCTAGAAAATGAAGATATTTGGAAAAAAACACATCTTTTAGGTGGAAAAATGTGGTTTGTAGGTGGCTTGGTGATTATCCTAACCAGTCTAGTATTAAAGAATGAATTAGCCTTTGTGTTTTTTATAACGATTACTTTGGCTTTGGCATTTATTCCTATATTATATTCGTATTTACTTTATAAAAAAGGAGAAATCAAATAACAACTCTTGTTAAATATTTCTATAAAAAGTTAAAGAAAGCATACTTAGCATCGTTTTTTACTTATTTTTGTTGAAAATATAGCATTTGAAGACAAGTATATTTATAACACTCTTTTTTATCACATTTATTAGTTTTTCCCAACAAAGGAAAATACAACTAATACATGCCGATAATACCATAAAAGACGACACCAAATATCCTGATGCAATCGTAGCCTTAGGAAATGTACAAGTGGCTCACGAAGGAGCAATTTTATCGTGTAAACAAGCACTTATATATCAAGAAGATAACATTGTTAAAGCCTTTGGTGATGTAGTCATAAATCAAGGTGATACGATCACACAAACTAGCAAGTACGTTCATTACGATGGGAAAACAAAGATGGCAAAATCATGGGGAAACGTCGTTTTAACCGATCCAAAAATGGTTTTAAAAACCGACACCTTACATTTTGATCGTACCAACCAATTGTTGTTTTATGAAAATCATGCGACCATAAATGATGAAACCAATACTCTGGAAAGTCAGATTGGGAAATATTATTTAGAAACGAATATGTTTCAAGCTTTATCAAAGGTAATAATTACAAATCCAGACAATAAAGTGACTTCAAATCACCTAGATTATTTTACCAATACAGGTATTTCTAATTTATATGGACCATCGACTATAGAAGGAAAAGAAAATACTTTGTATTGCGAAGAAGGCTTTAATGATAGTAAAAGACGTATTTCACATTTTATAAAAAATGCCAAACTAATCTATAAAGATAGAATCATTGAAGGCGATAGTTTGTATTATGATGAAAATAAAAAGTTTGCTTCGGCAACAGGAAATATTGTCGTCACAGATACGATTAACAATTCAATCGTTAAAGGTGATTATTCTGAATATTTCGAAGCCAAAGATTCGGTTTTTGTCATTGGTAAACCTGTAGCAATCAGTGTGGTAGAAAAGGACTCAACTTATATTCACGGAGACACTTTGTTAGTTACAGGAAAACAAGATTTTAGAATTGTAAGAGCTTATCATCATGTAAAATTTTTTAAAAAGGACTTGCAAGGAAAATGTGATTCGCTATTCACTTCCGAAACTATGGGAATTACAAAGATGTACAGAAATCCAGTTTTATGGAGTGATGTCAATCAAATTACTGGAGATAGTATTCATTTTTTAACCAATACTGTTACCCAAGAGTTAGATTCATTAAAAGTCTATAACAATGCTTTTGTAATTAAACAAGACAGTACAGGTGGTTTTAGTCAGATTAAAGGGAAAGATTTATTTGGAAAATTTAAGGAAGATAAAATTGAAAAGATTTTTGTTTCAGGAAATGGTGAAATGATTAATTACAACCGTGATGAGAAAAAAGAGTTAGTTGGTATTACCAAAATGACTTGTAGTGATATGGAATTCCTTTTTTTAGATGGTGAATTAGATAATCTTAAATATAAAGTAAAACCTAAAGGCAAAACCTATCCACCTTCTAAATTTCCAGAAGCCGAAGGCAAGTTAAAAGGTTTTATTTGGCGACAAGACGAACAACCACTAACAAAAGAAGCTATTTTTATACATGATAAAGGAGATGATGCTATTATTGCTGAGATAATTATAAAGGAAAAAGAGGCGAAAAAAGCAAAAGAACAAAAAAGGGTAGAGGCTTTAAAAAAGGAGAATGCAGAAAGGGAAAAGGTAAAGGACGAATAGAGAAAGCATTTAAAATTTAATATTTTAATGAAAAAAGACTTCTACAAATACCAAGCTCAAACATCTGCTAACCCATTAGCATTAGAAATAGCTAAGGCAAAAGGTTCGTATGTTTACACAACTGATGGAAAAGCCTATTTAGATTTTATCGCAGGAGTCTCAGCAAATACATTAGGTCATGCACCCAAAATAGTTTCTGATGCCATTAAAAAGCAATTAGAAAAGTATACACATGTCATGGTTTATGGCGAATTTGTTCAAAAACCTCAAGTAGCACTCAGCAAACTTTTAGTTGAAAATTTACCTGCGAATTTAAATTCAGTTTATTTAACAAACTCAGGAACTGAAGCAACAGAAGGAGCTTTAAAACTAGCCAAACGTTTGACTAATAGATTTGAAATCATAGCTGCTAAAAATGCCTATCACGGTAATTCGCAAGGTGCTATGAGTATCGCAGGAAATGAAGAAACAAAACAAGCATTCAGACCGCTTATTCCAGGAACAAAATTTATTGAATTCAATAATTTAGAAGATATTGAGAAAATCAATTCTACTACAGCAGCCGTTATATTAGAAAGCATTCAAGGTGGAGCAGGTTTTATTATCCCAGAAAAAGGCTATTTAAAAGCAATCAAAAAACGATGTGATGAAGTAGGTGCTTTATTGATTTTAGATGAAATACAGTCGGGAATGGGCAGAACAGGAAAACTTTTTGAATTTGAAAACCAAGAAGTTACACCTGACATTTTAATTACTGGTAAGGGTTTAGGTGGTGGTATGCCCATTGGTGCATTTATTTCATCTTCTGAAAAAATGGCTTTGTTTCAAGAAAACCCAAAATTAGGTCATATCACTACATTTGGAGGTCATCCCGTAATTGCTGCCGCAGGTTTAGCGACTTTAAAAGAAATTTTAACAAGTAATTTAATGAATGAAATAGCAGCTAAAGAAATGCTTTTTAGAAAGCTATTAATTCATCCTTTGATTAAAGAAATCAGAGGAAAAGGCTTAATGCTTGCTTTGCTTTTTGAAACGCCTGCTATTGCTTCAGTAGTTATTTTAAAAGCATTAGAACATGGATTATTACTATTCTGGCTACTTTTTGAACATAAAGCCGTTAGAATTACACCAGCATTGACAATTTCTAATGAAGAAATTGAAAAAGGTTGTGAAATTTTAATTGAAACAATGGATGCTATTTTTTGTAGTTGTGAGTATGTGTCTTTGTTGAAAGAAAATGACTAAATTATATTTTAAAAATCTAGGTATACGTATTATTTAGAATGCTTGCATTTTATTGTTTTTTTGTCAATAAAAAAAAAGTGTTTTTTAAAATTGATTTTGAAAAGGTGGGAAATGACCTACCGAATATTTATCGTAAAATTTGAAGAGAGGATTCTTAAAAATTTTAGGCTGTTTGAGCAAAGATAAATGACAATTATAAACTTGGATATGAATAATCAAAAAAGTTCTAATTTGGATAAATTTTCAATGCGAGCTCCTAAAATTTAGAATCTGAACGAAAAATTTAGATAAATGTTCGTAAGTCTAGACTTTTTTGTTACTTTTTTCGGCAATGGAAAAAAGTAAAAAAGATTACAACTGTTTCGTCAAAGACCTAACAATCTTATTATTAGCCAAAAACTCTTTTAAAATTACTTTAATAGCCGTATAACTAGGTACTGCTAAAACCATACCTGTAATACCAAATAACAAACCGCCGATGATAATGATTAAAAATATTTCTAAAGGATGTGATTTGACACTTTTAGAGAAAATCACAGGCTGACTCACAAAGTTATCAATTATTTGAGCAAATAAATAGCCTAAGAAAACCCATAAAGTTGTTGGTAGTATCTCCGTTTTAAAATCGAGCCCAATATTATTAGTCATCGTTAAGAATAGGATTAAAAACAGACCAATCATAGGACCAATGTAGGGAATCAAATTTAACAAAGCCACTAAAAACGCAATAACTACAGCATTTTCAATTCCTACAATTAATAATACGATGGTATAGATTATAAAGAGAATACTAATTTGAAAAACCAAACCAATAAAGTACCTAGATAGTAAATCTTTTATTTTAGAAAATGATTTGTCAAAACGTTTTTCACTTCCGTCAGGGACAATTGCATGTAGTGCTTTATGTAAAATGGCTTTGTCTTTCATCAAGAAAAAGGAAATAAAAAGCACAGAGAAAAGTCCGATTGTAAAGCTGCCAAAAGCAGAAACAAAGTTGTTTAATATATTAGGAATCTCTTTAAAACCTGCGGCAAAATCTATATTCTTCACTTCATCAAATATGTTGATGTTTTTTGATAAAAGGTATTCATTTACTTGATGGTATAAATGTTCGAAATTAGATTTTATCTCTTGTGAATTAAGTAATGATAAATTTTCTCCTTGTTTGATAATCAGAGGAATAAGCATACTTCCTAATCCGAATAAAAGTAATAATAAAAGCAACATAGTTACAACAACGGCTAAAGTATTTCCAAATTTTAATCGTTTTCTAAAAAATCGAATAATAGGTCGTGCAATTAATGAAACAACTGCTGCAATTGCAATATATACGATTACAGATTGTATTTTGTACAAGAAAAATAAAAGGGCTACAATCCCTATAATTATCCCTAAGGCACGTAATATTCCGTTTGATAATACTTTTGAATCCATTGGGTAAAGATAAAGAAAAGTTTGTAAGAGACGTAATGTATTACGTTTGAAATAAAACATGAAATATTATACCAATACAGTTTTAAAGAATCATCTATCTTTGCGTAAATTTGTAACATAGTTAATTTCAATTAATAAATGAAAACAATTAACAATACCAATTTTAGTTTTCCCAATCAAACCAAATTTTACCGAGGTAAAGTAAGAGAAGTCTATACAATTAATGACAATTTAATAGTCATGATTGCAACAGATAGAATTTCAGCATTTGATGTAGTGCTTCCCAAACAAATTCCTTTTAAAGGTCAGGTTTTAAATCAAATAGCAGAAAAAATGTTAGCTGCTACTCAAGAGATTGTTCCTAATTGGTTGCTTGCAACACCGCACCCAAATGTAGCAATTGGTCAGTATTGTCAACCTTTTA
This sequence comes from Lutibacter sp., assembly GCA_015662775.1. Taxonomy (GTDB): domain Bacteria; phylum Bacteroidota; class Bacteroidia; order Flavobacteriales; family Flavobacteriaceae; genus DQTL01. Next base: position 24,269 of record DQTL01000217.1, on the reverse strand, counting down.
AAGTAGAAATGGTCATTAGAGGTTATTTAGTAGGGCATGCTGCAAGAGAATATAATTTAGGAAAACGAACAATCAGTGGTGTAACTATGCCAAATGGAATGTTAGAAAATGAAGTATTTCCCAAACCAATTATCACACCTTCAACAAAAGCACAAGATGGTTTACACGACGAGGATATTTCAAAAGAAGAAATCATAAAGCAAGGAATTGTTAGCAAAGAAGATTACGAAGTCTTAGAAAAATACACCTTTGCTCTGTATCAAAAAGGAGTAGAACTCGCTAAAGAACAGGGACTTATTTTAGTAGATACCAAATACGAATTTGGAAAAACAAAAGACGGAAAAATTATATTAATTGATGAAATTCACACACCTGATTCCTCTCGTTATTTTTACGCAGATACCTATAAAGAACTTTTAAAAGAAAAGAAACCACAACGCCAACTCTCCAAAGAATTTGTAAGACAATGGTTGATTGAAAACAATTTTCAAGGAAAAGAAGGGCAACAAGTCCCTGAAATGACAGCAATTAAAATCAACGAAATATCTGAAAGATATATAGAACTATACGAACAAATCACAGGAGAAACTTTTTGTAAAGACAGTAAAACAATTGACTTAGACTCCATACAACAAGCAATAGAAGGCTCTATATAGTCAGAACCCAAGGAGGCGATCTTCCTAAAGACGTTGCATGCAACGTCTCAACAGTAAAATATAAACTATGAACTATATACTTTTCGACGGAACATCCCGAAACAATTTACTTCCATTTACTTATACACGACCCGTAGCCGATATTCGTATTGGTATTTTAACCATACGTGAAAAATGGGAAAAATTGTTAGATGCAAAGACTTCGACACTCACAAAAACTTATCTACAAGAAAAGTTTCCTTTAATCAATAAAGCTGATGATATATTGATTAATGCTTCGTATTTACCAACGGAAACTTTGGTTGAGATTGTCAAGAACCTTAAAGACAACCAAGCTGTTTATTATCAAGATGAAGTTGTCGCAGTTCATACCTCAGATAGACAAGAAGAAATCAAACAGCAACATTATGATAAAATTGAATTTACAGAAGAACTGATACAAATAAAAAATACGTGGGATATTTTTAGTTTAAATGAAAAAGCATTAAAGGCAGATTATGAGTTGCTTACAAAAGGAAGAAAATCAGGAGCAATTCCTGTAGGTGTACAAGTTACAAACCCAGATAATGTGTTTATTGAAGAGTCAGCCGAAGTCAATTTTTGTTATTTAAATGCAACAGAGGGTCCAATTTACATTGGAAAAAACGCCAAAATATTAGAAGGGAGTATGATACGCGGCAGTTTTGCTCTTTGTGAAGGTTCGGTTGTGAAAATGGGAGCCAAAATATATGGGGCAACAACTATTGGTCCTAGATGTACTATCGGAGGTGAGATTAAAAATGTTGTGTTTTTTAAAAATTCTAATAAAGGTCATGAAGGTTATTTAGGAAATTCTGTGATAGGCGAGTGGTGTAATTTAGGTGCAGACACGAACAATTCAAATCTTAAAAACAATTATGCCGAAGTCAGGCTTTGGAGCTATGAAACCAAAGGATTTGTCAAAACAGGATTGCAATTTTGTGGTTTAATGATGGGAGATCACTCAAAATGTGGTATCAATACCATGTTTAATACGGGAACAGTTGTTGGTGTTTCGGCGAATATTTTTGGGGATGGTTTTCCACGTAATTTCATTCCTTCTTATAGTTGGGGTGGAGCCTCAGGCTTTTCAACCTACCAAATGCGAAAAGTAAAAGAAGTCGCTCAAGTGGTTATGTCTAGACGAAATTTAGAATTTGATGCCGTAGAAGAACGTATTTTAGAACATGTTTTTGAAATCACGGAAGAGTTTAGGCACTATTAATGTTATTTTATTTAGATTCATAAATAGCTTGACTTTTTCATTTTTTTTGACGTAATTTGTTTACAATCGGTAATCTTTTTAAATGAATGTTTATCTTGAAGTTGTAAACAAAATGACAAAACGAATATTTCTACTCTCAATTTACTTTTTGATTCTCTTGTCTTGTAAATATAAAAACAATGATTGGTATTCAGAGTACTATCTGTGAATGTTATACTCAATCAGAATTTTTAGGATTTGACCAAACATTGACTGGATGTTTAGAAGGTTTTTATACAGCATTAAATCAGAAGAAAAAAGAAACTAAAAATGAAAATTTTGAAAACTTCGATAAAAACCATTTAATGGAATTGTCTAAACGGTTAATCAAGTCTTGTACAAAATACCAGAAGGACTTTAATACCGTACTTTTGAGTAGGTATTCCAATCGGAATAAAGAAAATTTGGAGCAAAGTAAGGACTCATTACTTGCGGTTATTGATTCAGTTGACAATAAAGCTGGAAAATATATAATATTATCTGAACTAGAAATTTTGAGTGGGGATTATGATAATGCCTTCAAATCAATTAATACTTCTATTGAAATGAATCCAAATATGGAAATGTCATATTTTGTCAGGGATTTTTCATACCATAGAAAAGGAGATTTTAAGAATGCTATTTCTGACTTAAAAACATTACACGATAAAACAAACAATCCTGATTTGAGGAATTTAGCTAGCCTTTGGATTTTGAATTTAGAGCAAGAAATAAAATAAGTACTGTTTACAATAACGACTAAGTTCCGTTGTGGCTAGAATTTAATCAGAGTTAGTGAAATTTAAAAAATATTAATTTATTAAATGGAAAATAATTGTTAGTTTAGTTCACAACAGAAACTTAGCCAAACCATTAAACAAAACCCTCCAATTGAAACCTGAATTTAACACAACAAAACTCATTATAACTTATCCTTCAAATACCTCGCAGTATAAGAATCTTTTACATTGACCAATTCTTCAGGAGTTCCTTGAAAAAGTAAATTACCACCATATTTACCACCTTTTGGACCTAAATCAATAAGGTAATCTGCGGTTTTAATTAAATCGAGATTGTGTTCTATGACGATGACCGTATGACCATTTTCTATTAAAGCATTAAAGGAATCTAATAATTTTTTAATATCGTGAAAATGTAGCCCTGTTGTGGGTTCATCAAATATAAAAAGTGTTTGAGCTGCTCGGCTTCCTTTGACTAGAAAAGAAGCCAATTTGATACGTTGTGCCTCACCACCAGACAGGGTAGAGGATGCCTGTCCTAAATGTACATAACCTAAACCAACATCTAATAAAGCTTGTAGTTTTTGGACAATCTTATTTTGTTGATGTAAATCAAAAAAGCTAATAGCTTCCTCAACGGTTGAGTCTAATATATCACTGATTGCTTTACCTTGGTATTGTACTTCTAAAACCTCTTTTTTAAATCGTTTGCCGTGACAGGTTTCACATTCTAGGTGAACATCTGCCATAAATTGCATTTCTATGGTTACTGCTCCTTCTCCTTTACAGACCTCACAACGTCCGCCATCTACATTAAAAGAAAAATGCTTTGCAGCAAAATTTCTAATTTTAGATAGCTGTTCATTTGCAAATAATGCTCTGATATCATCATAGGCTTTTATATAAGTAACTGGGTTTGATCGTGAAGATCTACCAATAGGATTTTGGTCAATAAACTCAATGTTTTCTATAGTATTTAAAGCACCTTTTATAGCCGTAAATTGTCCAACTCTTTCACCATATCCGCCTATGTGTTTTTGCATGGCAGGATAAAGAATATTTCGGACTAAAGTGCTTTTCCCACTTCCTGAAACTCCTGTTACAACTGTTAATGAATGTAGGGGAAACTGTACATCTATATTTTTTAAATTATGTTCTCTTGCTCCTTTTATTTCTATATAATCATTGGTTGTTCTTCGTAATTTGGGTAGTGGTATTTCTAACTTACCTGAAAGATATTGACTGGTTAAAGAATCAGATTTTAAAATTTGTTTAAATGTTCCTTCTGCTACAATTTCACCACCAAAAATACCTGCTTCTGGACCTATATCAATAATATAATTGGCTTGTCGCATAATTTCTTCATCGTGTTCTACTACAATAACCGTATTGCCTAAATCTCTCAGATGTTTGAGTACTTTAATTAATCTTTCGGAATCTTTGCTGTGCAAACCTATACTAGGTTCATCTAAAATATACATAGAACCTACCAGGCTACTTCCTAGCGAAGTTGCTAAGTTAATCCGCTGACTTTCACCACCTGACAAGGTGTTGGAATTTCTATTTAAAGAAAGGTAACTCAGACCTACATCATTTAAAAAAGCAATACGTGTGTTAATCTCTACCAATAATCTTTTGGCAATGCTTTTTTCGTGATTGGTGAGTTTTAGTTCATGAAAGAATTCGGCTAGTTCATCAATGGGTAAATCAACTAATTCAGAAATGCTTTTTCCACCTATTTTCACATAATTAGCTTCGACTTTTAATCTTTTTCCCGAACAAATTTGGCATTTTGTTTTCCCTCTATAACGAGACAACATGACTCTATTTTGAATTTTATAACTCTTAGCTTCTATTTTTTTAAAGAAAGCATTAATTCCTTTAAAGTTTTTAGTGCCTTTCCAAATTAAGTTTTTTTGTACATCAGTTAATTCATACCAAGCTTTGTGAATGGGTATATCGTAATCGGCTGCATGTTGGTAAATAGGTTGTTTATAGAAGTCATACTTATCTGTACGCCAAGGAAGTATACAGTTGTCATACAAAGATAACGCGGTGTTGGGAATAACTAAATCTTCATCTATACCAATGACATTTCCGTATCCATTACAAGTAGGACAAGCTCCATACGGATTGTTAAAACTAAAAAGATGTACATTGGGTTCTTTAAATTCGATACCATCTAAATCAAATTTATTGGAAAATATTTCTTGTTTACCTGTTTCAATATTTTCTAAAATACAATTTCCCTTGCCTTCATAGAAAGCTAATTGTATGGCATCTGCGATTCTATGATAAAAATCTTCATCATTCTTAGTTATTAATCTTTGAACTACTAAATGGATTTCTTTGCTTTTAAAATTGGTGACATCTGCAATCTTTTGGATTTCATTATCAATTTTTACACGAGCATAACCTTGTTGCGAAAGTACTTTAAGAAGGGTTTTTAAATTTCTTTCTTTATCGAGATAAATCGGTGCTAATAGTAGTAGTTTTGTGCCTTCTTTTAAGGTTTGTATATAGTTGATAACATCGTTAATACTATCTTTTTTTACTTCTTTTCCTGAGATTGGGGAAAAGGTTTTACCAATACGAGCAAAGAGAAGTTTTATATAATCGTAAATTTCAGTACTCGTGCCAACCGTTGATCTTGCATTAGTAGTATTGACTTTTTGTTCAATAGCAATGGCAGGAGATATACCTTTAATATAATCTACTTTGGGTTTATGTAATTTTCCTAAGAACTGACGTGCGTAAGACGATAAACTCTCTACATATCTTCTTTGTCCTTCTGCATAAAGTGTGTCAAATGCCAAGCTAGATTTTCCCGAACCAGACAAGCCTGTAATAACGACTAATTTATTACGTGGTATCGCCACATCAATCGCTTTGAGATTGTGCATATTCGCACCCTTAATTAAGATATAATCTTTGGGACTTAGCTTTGCTAGGTTTTTTGTCATTCAGGATTTTATTGAATGACAAAAATAGATAAACTTTTGAGTTGTGTGCTGGTATTATTGTTTTTTTATGTAGAGGCATAATATGTTACACCTCTACAATAAAAAAATTACTTTGTTAAATCAATTTCAAAAATATTTGCATTCATCATACCAAAAATACCATAACCATTCTCAATATTTCTATGTAGGATTACGGGCTCTGTAAATGGGTCATCGGTATAATTATTTCTATAACTAATATCGTATTTATAGATATCTTCTGTTATGTTATATAGTATTGCCTTTACAAGAGTAGGTTCTGGGTCGTTTTCATAATCATCTACTTTGTTCATCCAATAGTCTGCATTGATAACAATTTCATTTCCTTCAAAAGTTTCATCAGAAATTAAGATTCCTCTTTGCGAAGAACTATTTTGGAAATTTGATTCATCTTCCATATAAATGTGACTATTTATTTCATAGTCTGGGTGAAAAGCTTGCATAACTAAAATGTAATAATTTCTGACATTTGGTGTGTCTTTAAAACGTACGCTAAGTTTTTCACTATCTATCGTTGCTTCGATAATTGCTACTTCTTGTGGGAAAATTTGTTTTGAACTTACTGTAGTGTAATTTGCAGCTTCAACTGTTAGGGTATATTCCTTATTAGGAATAAAATCAATAAGACCTTCTAGTTGATAGATTCCATCGTTTTCTGAATGATTGAGCTCATAACTTGTATTTCCTTGGCTTAAGATAACATTAGCATTAGTTAATAATTGGTTGTCAGCGGCTTCTTCCGTTCCACCAATAGAATAAGAGACCAAAACTTCATTGATATTCTGGTCTGAGAAAAAAGAAGTAATAGCAATTTTAGATTTGTGTTCTTCAATATCTAGGTCTATAGCCATGTCAAAGAAATCTTCACATGAACTTGTAAATAAACTAACTAGAACAAGTATTATTAATGATTTATATGTTTTCATAATTGTATTTTTTAAAATTTAAAACGATAAGAAACGGAAGGGATTACAGGTAATAAACTAATTTGTCTATAAGTTTTTGTTTCATAATTTTCTCCTGTGTGATGATTATAATGATATTCTCTTCCTAAATAAACGTAAAAAGGGTTTCTTTGACTGTATGCATTGTATAAACCAAAATTCCAAGCTCTTTCTCCCCATGAAGTTTTCTTTAAAATTTCAATACTTAAGTCTAGTCGATGATAAGCAGGCATTCTATAGGAGTTTTTTTCTCCGAGAATATTGATATTTTCATACCATGTGTGAGTTTCGTCTATGATTCCATCATTATTCCAATCTTCTTCATATGTTTCGTAAGCACCAGTGTAGCTGGCTTCTGCAAGTGTGATTGAGTTTCCTGTTCCGTATATCCATGTACCACTTAAAGTGATGTTATCGGTGATTTTTTGAGATAAGACAATTTCTACATCATGTCTTCTATCAAATTTGTAAGGATATTCTTTACCTGAATTAATAGCATCAAATTGACGATTATTCCAAGCCAGTGTATAGCCTATCCAACCCGTAGTTTTTCCTGTTTTCTTTTGTAATAAAAATTCGGCACCATAAGCCGTCCCTGTTCCTTGAGTAATTTTATCTTCCCAAACTGTATTAATATCATAAAAGTTAGCGCCTTCTTTATAGGAAATTACATTATCCATTTTTTTATAATAACCTTCAAGACTAAACTCAATTCCTTTGCTAAATGTAGTGGCTGTACCGATTGCTGTTTGCCATGAGGTTTGTGGTTTTATCTTTTCGGTAGAAGGCACCCATAAATCAGTTGGTAAACCAATGCTTTCATTAGTAAGAAGGTTTATATATTGTGCCATAGTTGCATAAGATGCTTTAAGGCTCCAGTTATCACTAACTAAATAACGTAAGCCAAGACGTGGTTGTGGATATAAATAGTTTTCATCTCCTACTTGGAAACCAGATAGATGAAACCCTAAATTTGCTTTAAAAGCCCCAAAACTTAAGTCATCTTCAATATAAGCATAGTATTCGTTGGAAAACATTTTCTTTTGCTTATAAGTAAATTCATCTTCATCAATATAGTCTCCTTTAACACTAAAGGCACCAGGATTGTATGTGTGATAAGTATTACTTGCACCAAAACGTATATAATGATTGGGGTTTGGGATAAAATCAAAATCAACTTTACCTGCCCAATCGTAAATACCAGAGAGATATTTAGATGAGAATTTATTTACTTTTCGGTTTGTTGTCGTTGATCCATCAGTATTTGTAGTATATTCGTCATAAGACCATTCTTCACCTACACTAAAATCAAATTTAAATCTAGAGTGTGTAAAAGTGGTATTGGTAAATAATTTATTATTTATCTTATAGTTCCAACGCAATGCTGCAATTGTATTTCCCCAATTAATACCTCCATCGCTTTTATCATACCCATTACTGTATGTGTATTTGTAATCTGCGTGGAAAACATCAGAGCCTAAATAGGCACTTGCATAAATAGTATGTTTGTCATTTATTTTATGATTGACTTTTGCATTTAAATCATAAAAGTAAGCTTTGAAATCATATTTATTTCCATTTCTTTTAGCGGCTCTTTTAATAAAAGGTTTGGCAATTACATCTATGTAGTTTCTACGACCTGATATCATAAACGATGTTTTGTCTTTTAAAATTGGTCCTTCTAAAGTTAAACGAGAAGATAGTAAGCCAATAGATCCTTCACCATGGAATTCTTGGTTGTTTCCTTCTTTCATGTTTATCTCAATAACTGAGGATAAGCGACCACCATAACGTGCAGGGAAACCACCTTTTGTAAGTGTTACATTTTTGATAGCATCTGTGTTAAAAACAGATAAAAATCCCATTAAATGAGAGACATTGTAAACAGGAACTCCATCTAATACTATTAGGTTTTGATCAGGACTTCCACCACGTACATAAACACCGTTTAATCCTTCAGTACCACCTTGAACACCTGGTAGTAATTGTAGTGTTTTTAAAACGTCAACTTCCCCAAGAAGTGTAGGGATTTTTTCTATATCGCTTACTTGAACCTCAATTTGGCTCATTTGGGTTTTCTTTTCAATTTTTTGTGTTTTGCTTCCAATTATGGTCACTTCATCTAGCTGATTGTCAATAGTTAAATTAAAATTGATAATGATGTCTTTGTCAAGTAAAAAAGTTTCTTTTTGGTCTTGATAACCTACGTACGAAGCAAATAATTCTACTTCTCCTTCTGGTAAGGTTAAACTGTAAAAACCATAGGTGTTTGATACAGCTCCTTTGCTTGACACGATATCATATACATTGGCGGATATTAGTGATTCCCCACTCATTTTATCTTGAATAGTTCCGCTAATTGTAAATTTTTTTTGGGAATAGAGAGTTGTTGCAAGAAGACTTGCAAAAACTAGAATTAGAATTCTTTTTAGCATATATTTGGTTTGTTTGGTAGCACAAATGTATATACATTAACTCAATATTATTTTGCGTTTAACAAAGGTTTATGAGCGTTTAACAAAAGTTTATGAGCGTTTAACAAATGTTTAAATAAATACCCTACTCATTAGTAAAGTTTTAACATAAAAAGAGAAAATAAAATTTAAAAAAGAGGACATTTAATCAGATCCTGAAAGTGCAATATTTAAGCTTAAGACCAATTGGTTTGGTCGGTTGTCATTGGTGAAGTTGTAGTTTTCAATTTCTGAATTTGCAATATCAATTGAGTTTTCTGACAAACCTTTGTCCCATCTAAAATCAAGAGCAAACCTACCAAATGCTACACCAATACCCAAATGTAATCCTGTGGTGAATTCTTTATAAGTTTCTTTAGATTTAGATATGTCAGTTTCATAAAAATCTTCATTAAGTATATATTGAAAATCAGGACCTGCAAACACATAAAGTGGCCCTAATACTTTCACCCCTAATACAACTGGAATGTCTATTTTGTTTGTTGTAATTGTATAAATTACAGGGTCTGAGAATTCATTTTCAAAATGAGTATAAACAACTTCTGCTTTTACAAATAGATCATCTCCAAACTTTGCCCATAAACCACCATGATAACCTTGTACACTTTTGGCTTTGTGCAACACATCATCTGTGTCAATAGCTAAGACATTTAATTCTTTTAAATCACCACTAAAGTTATAATTGGTACCACCTTTGATTCCCATACTAAAATCTTGTGCAACAGTTGTTGCTATTGTAATAAAGAGAACTAGAATGCTAATAAAAATTTTCATTTGTTTTATTTTAGGAAAATACATCAATTTTATTAAACAAAATGATTTTTAATGTCCATTTTGTCTCTTTGCAAAGATATGAAATTGCTTTAATTGAATATCAATATATTAGAAACGTCTATTTTATTAAAAAAGTATACTTTCTTTTTTTTAAAATTTAAAAAACACAACTATTAAAAAGTGAAAATTATTTGATGTTAATTTCAAAAAAAGTTTGACTCTCTATTTTTCCAACTAGTTTGTCTTCGGGTATCACTTTTCCTACGCCTGCTGGTGTTCCTGTAAAAAGTATATCACCAATCTTTAAAGTCATAAAAGTAGAAACATAGGCAATTAATTCATCGAAATGCCAAAGCATATTTTTTGTATTTCCATTCTGAACAATTTCTTCATTTTTTATCAAGGAAAAAGAGATGTTTTTTAAATCATTAAATGTTGTTTTTGGAATAAACTGTCCTATAATAGCACTACCATCAAAGGCTTTTGCTTTTTCCCAAGGTAAGCCTTTTGCTTTGAGTTCTTTTTGTACATCTCTGGCTGTAAAGTCAATACCCAAGCCAATTTCATCATAATACTTATGAGCAAATTTTGGAGCTATGTGTTTTCCTAATCGGTTTATTTTTATGAGTATTTCTACTTCGTAATGAATATCATCAGAAAAAGCAGGTATGTAAAACGGATGATTTTTTGGAAGAATAGCAGAATCAGGCTTTAAAAAAACAACAGGTTCGGTGGGTTTGTCATTTTTTAATTCTTCAATGTGCTGGGCGTAATTTCTTCCTATACAGATTAGTTTCATCTGATTGTTTATTTAATGAAGTTCAAAAAAATCAGTTAATTATTAAATCAGCTAATTTGCTAATTATAAAAAGCTACTTCTTTATCATAAAAAAGACTTGCTTCTTCAATTAAGTGTGCCATTTCTTCTGCCAATTCTTCTTCACTTTCTCCTAAAATACTTTCAAAAAAATGGACTTCATCATCCACAAGGTTAATAACAAATCTAGGATATTCGGTATGTATAACAAAAAGGCTATCATTATATTCAGAATGATCACCCATTAAAAATTTAGGTATTTGCATGATTTTGTTTGATTAGTTTTTTTGTCTTATAATTAAAACGTAAAAATAGTAAAAAAGCAGAAGTTGTGAGTCCTAATGATAAACCAATCCATATTCCTATAGTTTTGTACTCCGTGTGTAAGCCTAAATAATAACTAATAGGGAAACCGATTATCCAATACGAGATAAAGGTTAATAATGAAGGAATCCAAACATCTTGTAACCCACGTAAGGAAGCTAGAATAACGGCTTGTAAACCATCTGAAAGCTGAAAAACAGCAGCAATCAATAGTAGTTTTGATGCGATACCAATGACTTCTTGATTTCTAGTAAAAGCAAATGGTAAGTAATTATGAAATAAGAAAAAGAGTAACGAGAAACCAAACATAATACAAACGATCATTAGTTGGTTAGACAAAGCGATACGTCTTAAATTAATAAAATCTTTCTTTCCTTTTTGATTTCCAATTCTAACTGTTGTTGCTACACCAACACCAATGGCAATCATAAATGTTGTAGAAGCTAATTTCATTGCAATTTGGTTTGCGGCTTGAGGAAATGCCCCTAAAACACCAGCTAACAGTACAGCTCCAACAAAAGCAGCAACTTCAAATAAAATTTGTAAGGCAGTTGGAAAGCCTAAGTTAATGATTTTTAAAAAATACTTCCATTCTATTTCTGAATTTTTAAGATTGTGAAAGAAAGGCTCAAATATCTTTTGTTTTCGCAACATAAAAAATAGAATAATAAGCATACCTATTCTAGAAACTAAAGTTCCGATAGCAGCACCTACTAATTCTAATTTAGGAAAAATCCATATTCCGTATATAAGCAAAAAGTTGATTGAAATATTTATAACATTAGCAATAATAGTTGCTTTCATGGCAAATTTGGTTTGTGACATGCCGTCAGCAAACTGCTTTAAACCTTGAAATATCATCATAGGAATCATAGATAAAGCAACAATTTTAAAATAAGGAACAGCTAATTCTACAACTTCTGGAGGTTGTTTTAATAGATAAAGTACAGGTCTTGCAAATAATAGCATTAAAAACATTACGACTCCTAAACTAGTATTTAAAATCATTCCATGTTGAAAAATTCTTCTTCCTTTTTGAATATCATTTTCACCATCTGCTTCAGAAATAAGTGGTGTTAAAGCTAAAGAAAACCCAATTCCTAATGAAATAGCGATGAAGACCAAACTATTTCCTAAAGAAGTAGCAGCCAAATGTATAGGTCCTAAAACACCGACCATCATATCATCAGCCAAACCTACAAGAATATGACCTAGCGAGCCCATAATAACAGGTATAGCTAATTGTAAATTGTTTTTAAACTCTTTGGTATATTGACTTAACATTTTAGATAAAAATCAGTTTGCGAAAGTAAGGATATTATTAAACAACTAGTAACCAAAAACTAAATACTAATAACAATTATCTATCAATCAATAAAATTTTAATATCAATTACTTATACAAAGCGAATAAAACTAGATATATTTGCAATGTTAAAATAATATAAACAATAAAATAACAGAATTATGGCAGTACTTGTTGGCAGAAAAGCCCCTAAATTTACAGCACAAGCAGTAGTAAATGGTAATGAATTCGTTGAAGAATTTTCATTAGATCAATATCTAGGAAAGAAACATGTTGTTTTCTTTTTCTACCCGAAAGACTTTACATTTGTTTGTCCGACTGAATTACATGCTTTTCAAGATAAATTAAATGAATTTGAAAAAAGAGGCGTAGCCGTTGTTGCTTGTTCAACAGACACTGAGCAATCTCACTGGGGTTGGTTACAAATGGAAAAAGGAGCTGGAGGAATTAAAGGAGTTACGTATCCAATTGTTGCGGATACGAATAAAACAATCTCGAAAAATTACGATGTTTTAACAGGTGATTATTTTTATGATGATAATGATCAATTGCAAGCAGATGGAGAATTAATTGCGTACAGAGGTCTTTTCTTAATTGATAAGGAAGGTATTGTTCGTCATCAAGTAATCAACGATTTACCATTAGGAAGAAGTGTTGATGAAGCTTTACGTATCGTAGATGCATTACAATTTAATGAAGAAAATGGTGAAGCTTGTCCAGCCAACTGGAATGCAGATAAAGAAGGATTACAAGCTACTCACGAAGGTGTAGCAGATTACTTAAAGAAACACTAAACTACTAACTATGGATTTCAAGAACTCACAAGTTTTGTGAGTTTTTGTTATTCAATTTTGAAGTAAAAATATTTAATAATTTAAAGAAAAGAACAATGGCAAAAATCACATTAAAAGGAAACCCAATCAACACATCAGGAAAATTACCAAAAGTAGGTAAGAAAGCCAAAAATTTTAAATTAGTAGCAGCAGATTTAAGCGTTAAACAATTAGCAGATTACAAAGGATCTAAAATTGTTTTAAACATTTTTCCAAGTTTAGATACACCAACTTGTGCAGCTTCTGTAAGACATTTTAACGAAGCAGCAGGTAAATTAGAAAACACAAAAGTTTTGTGTATTTCACGTGATTTACCTTTCGCACAAGCTCGTTTTTGTGGAGCAGAAGGATTAGAAAATGTAATTACATTATCTGATTATAAAAGAGGAAAATTTGGTAAAAAATACAATTTAGAAATTGTAGATGGTCCTTTAGCTAGACTACATTCACGTGCGGTAATCGTTATTGACGAAAAAGGAGAAGTTATCTACACACAACAAGTTCCTGAAATAGTTGATGAACCAAATTACGAAGAAGTAATGAATGCTTTAAAATAAGCAGTTTTAAATAAGTGATAAAAAGTCCTAATTCAAAAGTATTACTATTGAATTAGGATTTTTTAATGCACATAATAATCAAAAAATAGAGTAGATTTGTCCTTGAAATAGAAGATTTCATGACACTTAAAAATAATAATGACCAAGCAAGAAAAACTAAATAAAGGAATATTACTTCCCTTAATGGAAGAATTTTATACGATTCAAGGAGAAGGTTTTCACAGCGGAAAAGCTGCTTATTTTATAAGAGTTGGAGGTTGTGATGTCGGTTGTCATTGGTGTGATGTAAAAGAAAGTTGGGATGCTTCATTACATCCAACTACTGAAACAGATAAGATTATTGCAAATGTGATCAAATATTCTAAAACTGTTGTTATAACAGGAGGAGAACCTCTGGAATGGAATATGGATTATTTGACAAGTAAGCTTAAAGAAAAGAATATAAAAATTCATTTAGAAACTTCGGGTTCCAGTCGATTGTCTGGCGAATGGGATTGGATCTGTTTATCGCCAAAAAAGAATAAATTACCAGTAAATAGTATTTATCAGAAAGCCCATGAGTTGAAGATTATTATTCGTTCAAAAAATGATTTTATCTTTGCAGAAGAACAAGCTAAATTAGTCAATTTAAAATGTGAATTATTTCTACAACCCGAATGGAGTGTAAGAGAAAAAATAATACCCTTAATGACTGATTATGTAATGAATAATCCCAAATGGAAAATATCCATACAAACACATAAATATCTAAATATTCCATAAGTTTTTTTTGGCATATAAATTGTTATTACATTTGTACACAAATATTATAAATAAACCTAGATATTTAATTAACTAAACTACCTAAAACAATATATCCATGCGATTTAAATTACTCTTTTTATTATTACTTTCTGTTTCATTTGTAAATGCACAAAATGACACTTTTTCAAATGACATCAAGTATTTTATTGAAATCAATGGCACCATGGGGCAATATAACACAGCAGTTGGTGAATTGACCAATATGTTAAAGGAACAATACAGCTCTGCTAATGTAAAAGAATCAGATTGGTTAGAAATGCATAATGTAGCCGTAAACTCGTTAGAAGGTCTATCAGATGATTTGGTTACAGTTTATAAAAAGTACTTTACACATGAAGAGATTAAAGCTTTAAATAAGATGTATGATACCAAAGTTGCCCAAAAATTCATCAATAATGTAATTAGTATTTCAAATGCTTCACAAGATGCTTCTATTGTATGGAGCAGGAGTTTGTATAATAAAATTACAGATTTATTACATGAAAAAGGCTATTCAAAATAAACTTTAAATTGTTGTTAGATATGAAAAAAACATTCTTTTTACTACTAGTGTTCACTTTTGTAAGTATTGGATTTTCTCAAGAAAATAATACAAAAAAAGAAAAAATTATTGCTTTGTTAGAAATGAATAGTAATTCTAAAATATTTACCGAGTTAGTTACTTTAAATATTCAAGAAATAGATAAAAATAAGCAGGAAGAATTTCGTAATAAAATTGCTGAATTGGAAGAAAAGAAAAAAGAAGAAGCAATTATATTCTTCATGAAAAAGTATTCTGAAAAAGATATAAATGTAATCTACGCCGATTATTCAGTGCCAAACCGATTGGCTTACACTCAAAAAACCTTGAGTTTTTTACGAGAATGGAAAACATTTAAAATGCTATTTCAAAAAGAATTTAAGGAAGTTTTTATGTCTTTTTAGTTGGTTAAATTGTAACTATTCACCCATAGCATTATAAAAATAATAAAGAATATGTAATAATTATCTCGAAAGGCGCAAACCTGCTTTCCGGCAGGAAGTGTAGTGGTTAATAATGAATTTAAAAAAGTTATTTAAAGTTTACAAAACTTTCATAAATGCGAGCATTTTTTTACACTTTAGACACAGCTTGGCGACTTAGCGTCTTTGCGAGAGATAAAGAGTTGCTCTAGCACTTAATGGCTGAAAGACACGTTAAATTAAGAATTTTTTAAAATACAAAACAATAAATACAATAGAGCAAGCCCTAATTATAAAATAAATTTATTCCTCTTTCGCACGTTTTATGATACTTTCAGGTAATGCTTTTTTAGCTTTAGCACCCATTATTTTAAGGTTTTCAACACGTGTTATAAGATTTCCTTTACCTTCTACAAGTTTGTTCATAGCATTTCCATATTCTTTTTTGGCATCATCCATACGTTTGCCAACTAACATTAAATCTTTTACGAGGCCTTCAAACTTATCGTAAAGTCCACCTGCTTGTCTGGCAATTTCTAAAGCATTCTGTTGTTGTTTTTCATTATTCCACATACTGTCTATAGTACGTAGCGTAGCCAAAAGGGTCGTAGGAGTTACAATGACAATATTCTTTTCAAAAGCTTTGTTATAAAGCTGGTTGTCGTTATTTAAAGCAACGGCAAAAGCGGGCTCAATAGGTACAAAAAGCAATACAAAATCAGGAGATTCTATTTCGTATAAATCTTCATATTTTTTGGCACTTAATTGTTCTACATGACGGTTTAACGATTGTATATGTTGTTTTAAAAATAGGTTTTTTTCATTTTCTTCATCTGTATTTATATATTGTTCATAATGTGTTAGGGAAACTTTAGAATCGACAATCATTTTTTTGTTGTCAGGTAAATGAATAATTACATCAGGTCGAAGTCTTTGTCTTTCTCCATCATTTATTGTAAACGATTTTTCCATTTCGTATTCACGTCCTTTTTCTAAACCTGATTTTTCTAAAACACGTTCTAAAACCAATTCGCCCCAATTTCCTTGCGTTTTGCTATCGCCTTTTAAAGCTTTGGTCAAGTTGAGTGTTTCTTTACTCATTTGTTGGTTTAGGTCTTTTAAACCCAGTATTTGTTGACGTAAGGCTGCGTGATAATCAATGCTTTCTTTATGGGTGCTTTCTATTTTCTTTTCAAAAGATTGTATTTTTTCGTTTAGAGGTGTTAGAATTTGTTTGAGATTTTCTTTATTTTGTTCGGTAAATTTTATTGATTTTTCTTCTAATATTCTATTGGCCAAGTTTTCAAATTCTGTGGTAAATTTTTCTTGTAGTTTTTCAACTTCATTTTTTTGTTCTTGGTTTTTTTCTAGTAAATGTATTATTTCAGATTCTTTTTGTGTGATGGAAATGAGTAAATTTTCTCTTTTTTCTGTTTCATTTTTAAATTTTTCGTGTAAATTTTCATTTATTTTTTCTAAATTTAAAACTTGTTTTTTGAGTTGTTGGTTATTAGCGTTTAAGGTAACTTCAATTCCTTTATATTTTGATTGAAACAATAATTTTCCAATTATAAAACCTAAAATTAGTGCTAGTATTCCAGTTGTAAAAAGATAGAGAATCAAATTGTTCATTTGTAGTTATTTTTTAACAAAGATAGTAATAAGAATTTGTTCATTCTATACTTTTTATAAGGTTCTTTGAAGTATTGTTTCTTTTTGAGGTTTTTTTAAAATTTTGAAACCTACGTTTAACATGTTTTTTATTCTTAAATTGCCGTTTCAAATACTTCAATTTATTAAACAAATACGCATTCTTTTATTCACGACATTAATTCTGATTTCCTGTAAAGAAAAGAAAAAAACAAATAATGAAATTAGTATAAACCCTTTACTAAGTGAATGGAAAACTCCCTTTGGGATGCCTCCTTTTGATGAAATTAGTAGTGCTGATTATCTACCAGCCTTGCGTAAAGCTATTACAATACATAAAGATGAGATTAAAATAATAGTTGAAAACAAAGAAAGGGCTACTTTTAAAAATACGATTGAAGCTCTAGAAATAAGTGGAGCAGTTTTAAAAAAAATAACCAATGTTTTTTATGCTGTAAATGCAGCTAATACAGATAAAATACTTAGAGAAACTGCAAAAACGATTGGCCCAGAATTAGCAGCTCATTTTGATGAGATTACTCTTAATTCTGAACTTTTTAAAAGAATTGAATCGGTTTATAACCAAATACATCAATTAGATTTAGGAAAACAAGAGCTATTTTTAATCTCGGAAACTTATAAAAATTACAAAAGTTCAGGAGTTAATTTAAAAGGAGAACAAAAGGAAAGATTAAAGGAAATAAATAAAAAAATAACGATACTATCTAATAAATTTGAAACCAATTTATTAGATGAGACTAATGCTTTTGAATTGCATGTTTCAGATAAAAAAGATTTAGGGAATTTATCAGAAAGTCTTATTGCATTAGCAGCTTCTGAAGCCAAAAAACGCGGACATGATTCAGGTTGGTCTTTTACTTTACAACGCCCGAGTATTAATCCTTTTTTAGAAGTTTCACCTAATAGAGCTATGCGTGAAAAACTATTTAAAGCTTATACACATAGAGGAGATAATGACAATTCCAACGACAATAAGAAAATTATAAGTGAACTAGTAGCTTTACGTGTAGAAAAAGCCAATTTACTCGGTTATAAAACTTGGGCAGATAAAGTATTGTCTAATCGTATGGCAAAAAAATCTGAAAATGTTTTTAAACTAATGAATCAAATGTGGCCCTCCGCATTAGCTATGGCAAAAAAAGACAAAAATGCTTTAGCTACTATGATGAAAAAAGAAGGAATAAAAGATAAATTTAGAGGAAGTGATTGGCGATATTATGTAGCTAAATTAAGAGCAAAAAAATATAGTTTTAATGAAGAAGATACACGTCCATACTTTGAGTTTAACAATGTGCGTGAGGGAGCTTTTAAATTGGCTTACACCTTATTTGGAATAACCTTTAAACCAATAGAAAATGCTCAAAAATGGCATCCAGACCAACAAGTATTTGAAGTATTAGAAAATGGGAAGCATTTAGGAGTTATTTATATGGATTTCTTTGCTCGTGAAAGTAAAAGAGGTGGTGCATGGATGAACGAGATACGTATGCAATCAAATATAAATAGTTTTGTAACACCAATTGTAACCAATAATTTTAATTATCCTGCTCCAACAAAAGGGCAACCATCCTTGCTGTCTTTTTCTGAAGCTCAAACCTTATTTCATGAATTTGGTCATGCTTTGCACGGATTGTTGTCAAATGTAAAATACGCTTCAATGTCGGGGACAAACGTACCTAGAGATTTTGTAGAATTTCCTAGTCAAGTTATGGAAAACTGGATGAGTGAACCACAAGTATTGGCAACTTATGCCAAGCATTATAAAACAGGTGAAATTATTCCAGCAGCTTTAATCAAAAAGATGAATATAGCGAATGATTTTGATGAAGGTTTCCGATCTGTTGAATATATGGCAGCTGCTTATTTAGATTTAAAATGGCATTCGCTAAAGGATACAACATTGCAAGATGTTAGAAAATTTGAAGCCAATGCCATGCGAGATATTGGCTTAATCAATGAAATACTCCCTAGATACAGAAGCACTTATTATTCTCATGTCTTTTCTGGAGGTTATTCAGCAGGTTATTATTCCTACTTATGGTCAGAAGTTTTAGACGCAGATACTTTTAATGAGTTTAAAAAAACAGGAGATATATTTAATCCCGAATTATCTAAAAAATACCGAGCTATGCTAGCAGCTGGTGGTTCAAAATCAGGGATGGATTTATATAAAAACTTTTTAGGTAGAAAACCAAAGATTGAACCATTGTTGGTTAAAAAGGGGTTTGGGAAGTAGAAAACTATTCATTAAAAGCTTCAGGATCTTCCGAAACATGATAACGAGGATCATCAATGGCATCAATAATTATCTCTGCAAACTGCGGATTTCTTTTGTTCAGTAAAAATTTACATTCTTCACTCAGGTGTTTTAAATGAATTGTTTTACCTGCTTTTTGATACTTATTTACAATAGCACGTAAAGCAGAGATAGCAGAATGATCAGCAATTTTACTTTCCATAAAATCTATTTCTATAAAATCTGGATCATTTTTTACATCAAATTTTAAATTAAAATCAGTAATAGATCCAAAGAAAAGAGGTCCCCAAATTTCATAAACTTTAGTTCCATCTTCTTTTATGGTTTTACGAGCACGAATTCGTTTTGCATTTTCCCATGCAAATACTAAAGCAGAAATTATGATACCTGTGATAACTGCTACCGCAAGATCTTCCCAAACAGTTATGGCAGAAACCAAAATGATAATAAAAGCATCAGATAAAGGGATTTTATTTAAAATACGAATACTCGACCAAGCAAAAGTTCCAATCACCACCATAAACATAACACCTACAAGTGCTGCAATAGGAACTTGCTCTATATAACTAGGAGCAAAAAGAATAAATATTAACAAACCAACAGCAGCCGATATCCCAGAAAGTCGTCCACGTCCACCTGATTTTATATTGATAATAGATTGACCAATCATAGCACAACCACCCATTCCACCAAAAAGACCATTTAATATGTTGGCACTTCCTTGAGCAATACATTCTTTGTTTCCATTTCCACGAGTTTCTGTTAAATCGTCAATTAGGTTTAAGGTCATTAAAGATTCTATTAAACCAATTGCGGCAAGGATAGGAGCATATTTTAGAATTAAAATAATAGCTTCACTATTCCAAAGGTTCGAATTTGTAAATAAATCTAATTGAAAAGAAGGTAATAATTGTAAGAAACCACCACGTTCACTTAAAGCTTCTCCGCCACCATCATGGATAAATGAACCAACAGTTGCCACATCTAAATTTCCAAATACAACGATAGCTGTCACTACTAATATGGCAAACAAAGCTTCGGGTATTTTTTTGGTTATTTTAGGTAAACCAATCATTATCAGCATGGTTAAAGCAACAAAACCTAACATTAAGTATAAATCAACCCCTTGTAACCAATGCTTAATTGATACACCAGTTTCTGAATTTAATACATTTATTTTAAACATATCTAATTGCGAAATAAAAATGACAATTGCCAAACCATTGACAAAACCCATCATAACAGGATGTGGTATTAGGCGAACAAATTTTCCTAATTTTAAAACACCTGCCATAATTTGTATGAATCCTGTAAAAAGAAGGGCTACAAAAAGAAATTGTAAACCTAATTCGCCTACACCATGCTCAACTCCAAATAGATGACCTTCTTTAACCAGACTAACCATTACTACAGCCATGGCACCAGTTGCTCCAGAAATCATTCCTGGTCGTCCACCAAATATAGCTGTAACAATACCCATGATAAAAGCACCATATAAACCAATAAGAGGATCAATACCTGCAATAAAAGAAAAGGCAATTGCCTCAGGAACAAGAGCGAGAGCTACTGTTAATCCAGAGAGTATATCGTCTTTACTGTTGGCTATTTTTTTTGTGATAAATTTAGTCATGTTACTTAGTTTCAGGTCAAAGGCGGCGAAAGTACAGAAATTTAAAAGTCTTAGCCATTCTTTTACAAATTATTTTTCATTTATGTTAAAACTACACGATTAACAACTAAAAAATTAGTTTAAACTAAAAACTTAGTTATATTTGCACTATATAACTAAAACATTAGTTGAAAAAATGATAAAAAAATCTTTAACAAAAGCAGAAGAGCAAATCATGCAAGTACTTTGGCGTATTGATATGGCTAGTGTATCTGATGTAATTAAACTGCTTCCAAAACCTAAACCAGCGTATAATACTGTGTCAACCATCATTCGTATTTTAGAAAATAAAGAATTTGTATCTCACGAGCAAAAGGGAAGAGGCTATCTTTATTTTCCATTAATAGATAAGGAAAAGTACAGTCAACAAACTGCCAAAAAATTAGTGGATAATTATTTTGAAGGTTCTTTTAAATCGATGGTTTCCTTTTTTATTGAGAAAAAAGAAATGGATATAAACGAATTAGAAGAAATACTCAAACAAATAAATAAATAAGACTAATTATGTTACTAAAAATACTTCAAATTATAGTTTTTCAAGGTTTATTCCTTTTTATATATCAGCTTTGGTTGCGTAAAGAAACTTTTTACACAAGCAATAGAATCTATTTAATTAGCACTTCATTACTAGCTGTTATGATACCTTTTATATCCCTTAACATAGTCACTGAAAATAGCATACCAACACAAATTATAGCCTTAGGTGAAGTGGTGTTAAATACTCAAAATTTACAGCTTCCTGAGGTGATTTTAAATGCTAACCAATCTGTATCTGGGTTTTCTATTATCATGTGGTTTTATTTTACAGGCATGTTGTTATCCTTTTCTATATTTATTTGGAAGCTAGCTAAAGTCAGCATACTTATTCAGTCGAGCAAACAACAAAAGAAAAATGGATTTGTATTGATAAAAATAAAAGATTCAACTAGTGTTTTTTCCTTTCTAAACTATGTATTTATAGGAGAAAAAATCATTGATAAGAATCCTACCTACCTAATTGCACATGAAAAAGTACATGTTAGACAAAAGCATTCCTTAGATCTTTTGTGGTTTGAACTATTGAAAATAGTGCTTTGGTTTAATCCTTTTGTTTATGTGTACCAAAGACAAATAACAGCTTTACACGAATTTATTGCTGATGCAGAAAGTATTAGAATATCAGATACCAAAACCTATTACAATCATTTGTTAAATGACCTTTTTCAAGTAGAAAACATGGCATTTGTCAATCAATTTTATAATAAATCATTAATTCAAAAACGTATTACTATGATGACCAAGACACAATCACCAAATTGGAAAATGAGTAAGTATTTTGCAATTTTTCCTTTACTAATAATGATGTTTTTTATAGGAGCTACTTCTGCACAAGAAAGTGAAGATATGAGACAGAAGAATTTTCAAAATATGTTCGATTTTTTTGAAGCTCATGAAGACTCTAGAAACCTGTCATTAAAACAATATACAAAATATTTAGAACTTCTGTTAAAAGTAAAACCTGATAAAAAAATTAAATCATTTGAGTCCTATAAAGAAGCTGTTAAAAATAGTAAGGATTATCATCTCTATGAAGTTTCACATACTGATGATACTGATACTGACAGTATAGTAATAAAGGACTTAGATAGAAGTGTCCCTTTTTCAATAATAGATGAAGTCCCAATCTATCCTGGGTGTGAAAACATTAAGGACAAAGCCGAACAAAGAGAATGCTTGTCTAGAAAAATTCAAACTCATGTTGCTAAAAACTTTAATGTAGATATAGCTCAAAACCTAGGTTTGTCACCTGGTAAAAAAAGAATCTTTACCATGTTTAAGATTGATAAAGAGGGTAACATCACCTCTGTAAAATCTCGTGCACCACATAAAGACTTAGAGCTAGAAGCCATGCGTGTCATTTTAACTTTGCCAAAAATGATTCCAGGGAAACAAAATGGAAAAGTTGTTGAAGTTAAGTACAGTTTGCCAATTTCATTTATTGTAGAAAATGACAAAAATCATATAATTAACGAAGTTCAAGAAACAAAAGTAATTGATTCATATTCAGTGCCTTTTTCAATAATTGATGAAGTGCCAATATACCCTGGGTGTGAAAATATTGAAGATAAAGCCGAACAAAGAGAATGCTTGTCAAGAAACATACAAGAACATGTAGCTAAAAACTTTAATGTTGATATGGCACAAAATCTCGGTTTATCACCTGGTAAAAAACGAATTTTTATGATGTTTAAGATTGATAAAGAAGGTAACATCACTTCTGTAAATTCTCGTGCACCACATAAAGACTTAGAGCTAGAAGCCATGCGTGTCATTTTAACTTTGCCAAAAATGATACCAGGAAAACAAAATGGAAAAAATGTTGAAGTTAAGTACAGTTTGCCAATTTCATTTATTGTACAAGAGAAGGATACTGAAAAAAAGAAATAAGTGGTACACCACAACTCTCAGGGGTTTCAAACCCTTGAAGGGTTGTTTTGTGCAGAAGGAGTGAAGCAAACTCATAAATAAAGTAAAATATTAAAAATGAAACTACTATTAAAACTTCTAATTCTATTTATAGCAATTTCACTACAAGCACAAACCAAAGTAGATAGTATTTTGCAAACGGGAAATTATCTCAATGCTATTGAGTGGCTAAAAACACAAGATGAATCAGCTACAAAGTATAATGAATTAGGTAACATATATTACGAAATTGGAAGCTTTAATAAAGCAATTAATTACTATTTAAAATCAGAAAAAATCTCACCAAGTAAAGGCATTAAGAGCAAACTTGCAAAAGCCTATAAAAGCAATGGTAATACGAGCCAAGCTATAGCTTATTATTCCAAAATAATTAAAAAGGATTCTCTTAATTATGTTTTACTCTATAAATTAGGAAAACTATATACAAAAACAGAACAATTTAAAGAAGCAAGCTTAATTTTTGATAAATTGATAGCAGTTGATCCAAACAATGCAAATTATTTATATCAAAAAGCTTTACTACAAACAAATCTTTATGAACAAGCCAATCTTTTTTTAGAAGTGTTTAAATTAGATAGTTTACATACCAAAAGTATGTATTATTTAGCTAATTTTTTTAGAAGGATTCGCGATAAAGATTCGGCTAGATTATTTGTAAACAAAGCCTTGCAGATAAATCCATATAATACCAAGTTTTTACCTTTAAAAATCAATGATTTATACAAGCAAAAAAAGTTTGAACAGGCATTAAAGCATTCCTTACACCTAGATAG
>DQTL01000183.1 GCA_015662775.1 Lutibacter sp. | reverse complement strand
TTTGATTTTTTGGTAAACATTATCAAGGTATTGGGCTATTTCTTTTTGCTTTTCAAGGTCTGGTTGGTTGTTGTGGAAGGGGATTGGGATTTTTACTAATTTAGAGAATCTCTTATTAATTCCTCCTTGAGCAGTCCCCCCTTTCGTTTTTAAAATTCTATATTGCCCTTCTTTACTCATTAGAAATCTAAACACAAACTCGGGGTAAATCTTACTATTTATTATCCTACATAAGAATACATGCTCATTAACCATGGCTTGTTTAAAGGGGAAATTTTCGCCAACAAAAGCCGTTTTTCCAGTTGTAGCTCCATCTTTAACAATCAAAATGTCATATTTTTGGATTTTACCTTTATTACTTTGCTTATAAAATTCATCTGGCACATATTTCAATTTTTCAAAAGAGAAGGTTCCATTATAATTTAAATGTTCTCCACCAATTGAAGGTACACCTCTAATATATTTTTTAACTCCTCCTTTTGGTCTATTACCACTCTCAATATGCGATATTTCTTCCAACCTCACCTCTCTCCACTCCTCACCCTCTTTCGGCTTAAAGGTATGCTCCAAAATACTTTCCCATAGTTCATCCAAAAACTCAAGTTCTTTCTTTTTCTTTTCTATGATTTTGTCAATTTTTTCGAAATTCGTTTCAATGTATTCAACGATTTTCTTTTGAGTTTCTAAATCTGGCTTGCCGTTGCGGAAGGGGAGAAATACAGGAATTTTTTTAATTATCTTTTGATTTATATGTATAAATGTGGTTTTTCCTCGCAATAGTAGGTTAATAGCATTGAATAAAAAGTAATAATAAAGATACTTATAATAAATATTTTCTTTAGGAATTATAGCAGTAATTTGTTGATTTATTGCCAAATCTCTACCTGTAATAGCAACTTTCCCTACAGAAGCAGTAGTAACTAATAATATTGAATTTTTTGGAGCTATTCGGGTGCTACTTTTCTTAAGCCCTCTTTCCGTAATATATTTTGTACACTTATTTACATATACATCACAATTGCTTAATTCCTTAGCGCTTATCCAAGGAATATTACCTCCCCAATATTCTTTAACTGAAGTCTTAGGAGTTCCTCCCATAAAGTGACTTGCTATTTCCCACAACCTCACCTCTCTCCACTCAACTCCCTCAACTTCCCAAGGTTTCTTAGGCTTGTTGAACTCTTCAAGTTTGACTATTTTCATTCTTCCTCACCTAATTTATAAAAATAAATGTCTATCATCTTTTTGAGTATCAATATACATCTAAATAAAGACGCAATAGACCAAATAAAAATAACGATTAACGGAAGCAGAAAGTAAGGCCACCTAAAAGGCATTAGTATTTTTAAAATAAAACCTAATATTGACATACTAACGAAAAGTATTATTGAAAGAATGAAAGCATGAAAAATATACTTGTATGTTGGATTGTTTTTTATAAACCTAATCCTGTTATTTTCTGGAAAAACTAAAAGAATCGTTAAAGAAGTTATCAGAAAACCTGCCATAGTGAGACCAATTGTTATTATAACTCCAAGATTATCATATATGTTGTAGAAGATAAAATTGAAATTAAAACAATAGACAATAATAAAAAATATTACGCTTATTATAATACTAATAATAAAATCTTTTCCAAGTTCTCTTACTTTAAAGATTTCTCTTACTTTAAAGATTTCTCTTACTTTAAAGATACACATAATAACACCTATCTAGAGTTTTCTTCATTTCTAACAGGATTTACAAATTCTTTAAGTTCATCTTTTAACGCAAAATAGGAGTCTATTATTTCCTTATACATAGACTCAGGATTTACAGCTCTTGTTTTATCATCTAACTTTAAGACTTTTTTTTCAGTTAACATCAATTCTTCTAAAACATTAATCGATTCTATACTATCACTGCCCTCAAGTTTTCCTTTTATCTCAATTACATTAACATTATTCTTGTTATATTCTCTTGACAAGATCTTCTTAATTGATTTGAGCACTTTCTCAAATTTTGCAGAATCCCCATATTTCTTTCCTCGTCCCAATGAAAAAGTTAAATGAAGCCACATATCATCAACTATTTCAGCAGCTGAGAACATTTGCTCAAAACTTACTGGATCTTCTTGCTTTAACAATTTAGCATAGTTTGTAGCTATAGAAATTCTAATGCCTCTAATCTCTACAAATTTCTCGATTAAGTCGTAAACTTCTTTCTTCAATATTGGTTTTATTTCAACTCTTTTTATATCTGTAAGTGTGTTTCGTTTTATGTACTTATTAATTAGCCATTCCAGTTTGGAATTTATCTGCCTTACACCATAGTGATTATATTCTGCTCCAATTATTTTTCCATCAAATATTACAAAATGAGATGGTTCAAATAATCCTTCATTATTTGTTAGATTTAACGGTGAAATATCTTTATTATTTATGTCAAATTTTAGCGGTAAATCTGACTTTCTAATTTTTGCTATACTATATAACACTATATTAGAATTTGATACTGCATTAGTACCATAAACTTCGATATATAGAAAATCACCATCCTTATATTTGACTAATTGCCCTGAAACTTTAGTCAATATGGTATGAATAAATTGTATATCTTTTTGTACCTTTTCACCATTATTATCCACCCATACTATCTGGTAAAAATGTATCTTTCTATTCACTTCTTCCATATTATAGCACCTCTCTTAGCTTTTCAAATAATTCCATAACCTCCCTTTCCTCTCTCAAAATATCTTCTAAAATCTCTCTTGCTGGCTTGTATTCCTTTTTCTTAAACTTGTTGGGATTTCTTGGCGTAAGCTCATAGGTTTCCTTATCTATCTCATCAATCTTAACAATCCAAGAATTTTCGCTTATTTCCCTTTTTCCCCATTTCTCATAACACTCCTTCCAGTCTTCATCTCTCATTGGACGAGTTTTTGTAAAGTTCTTCATTTTTTCTGGTGGTTGAATCTCGTAATACCAGATCTCTTTTGTTGGTCCTGTTTTATCAAAGAACAGTAAATTAGTTTTTACAGGAGTTTTTCCAGAGGCAGTAAATACTCCTTTGGGTAAAGAAATAATAGTATGAACATTATAGTTCTCAAGAAGCTCCTTTCTAACTTTTACAAATGGTCCGGTTGTATTAGA
>DQTL01000340.1 GCA_015662775.1 Lutibacter sp. | reverse complement strand
TTGGTTTTTTATATTTTAGACCTTATGGTTTTAGCGGTAAGAAACTCAAAAAAGCAGAATTATAATGGACTATATTTTACATCTTGCCATATTAATAAGCATTTACATTATACTTTCTCAATCATTAAGTATTGTAGCAGGATATAGCGGTCAATTATCTTTAGCTCACGCTGGTTTTTATGGTATCGGTGCTTACACTACTGCTCTACTTTCTGTAAATTTTGATTTGTCAATTTTTATTACTTTACCATTAGCAATGATAATTTCAGGTTTTATTGCTTTTATTGTTTCAAAAATTGCAGTAAAAACAGTAGATGATTATTACATAATAATTACTCTTGGAATTCAAGTTGTTATCTTCTCAATTCTAAATAATTGGCAAAGTGTTACAAATGGACCTTTGGGAATTCCTGCAATTCCAAGTATTGAAGTATTTGGATTTTTATTTGAATCTAAAATATCTTTTCTTTTACTTTCTATGTCTTTTGTTGTCATAGTTTGGTATCTAATTAAAAACCTAACATCATCACCATTTGGCAGAGTTTTAAGAGCATTAAGTGAAGATGAAATATTCACTAAGAGTTTAGGTAAAAACGTATATCAAGCAAAAATTGTTTCGTTTACAATCAGCGGAATGTTAGCATCAATTGCAGGTGTTTTATATGCTCATTACATAAGTTATATTGACCCTACAAGTTTTACAATAG
The DNA here is from genome assembly GCA_015662775.1 of Lutibacter sp. Classification (GTDB taxonomy): domain Bacteria; phylum Bacteroidota; class Bacteroidia; order Flavobacteriales; family Flavobacteriaceae; genus DQTL01. The sequence continues at coordinate 9,373 of DQTL01000340.1, read as the reverse complement.
ATGAATCAATCTTCATATTAAGTATTGTAATAATTGGCGGAATGAGAAACTTGAAAACTATTTTTTTAGCAACTGTTTTTCTTGTATTACTTCCAGAAGCTTTAAGATTTGTTGGAATGCCATCAAATATAGCAGCAAATATGAGACAAATAATTTACGGAATTGCCTTAATATTGGTAATCTTTCAATACGGAAATAAAAAGAAAGGGCAGAAAACAGATAGAATGAAAAAAGCCAAGGCATAAAGCCATACACATTTGCAATTCGCTAAAGCCACCACACGAGCCAAAATTGCAAAAGAGTATGTCTTTGCCAACGCTAAAAGCAGGACGGAAAATAAAGTACGAAAACACAACAATGTATAAAAATAATAGCCAAAATAGTAGTAAATTTGAACATTGCAGTCCGCAACAAAATTAGTAGTAAATTAAAAAATTCTATTTCCGAAATCGGCTACTATTCTTATACAAACCGTTAAAAAAAATACTTCAATACGCCTTAGCTATGTCTTTTCTTAAAATCAAGAAATAGTCCAAAGATTAGTTTCTAAGCTCAAAAGCTAAACCTTATTTTTAATAAATATCAAATCTATTTAAAAAGGATAGTTAATACCCAAATTATAGGTAGGTTTCTTAAGGCTAGAACTTTGCAACCATTTTTTACCAGATTCTTTGTAGGGTTCATAGGTTTTAAAACCTAAATCAAGTCTAAAAACGATAAAGCTAAAGTCGTACCTCAATCCAAAACCAGAACCTACAGCAATATTTTGTAGTGATTGTAAACCTTTAAATTTAGCCTTTTCATTCGTTAAGTCTGAGTTTGTGTTGTCCCAAATGTTACCGGCATCTATAAAAAAAGCTCCTTTTAAACTATTGACAATGTCAAAACGGTATTCGATATTGCTAAGTATTTTAAAATTTCCAACATTAAACTCTAAGCCACTATTCTCACCTCCTGGTCCTAAATCATAGATTTGCCAGGCTCTGATGTCATTGGGACCACCTGCAAAATAGCTTCTACTGAATGGAATCGAATTAGAATTCCCGTAGGGCATAGCAATACCTATACTCGTACGAAAAGCAAAAATGTTATTATATCCTAAATCCCAATGTTTACGATATTCTAAATCTAATTTGAGATACTGAGCTACATTAATACCAAAGATTTGTTTAATTCCCTCTTCATTGGTGTTGTTTGTTAGAGCAGAGGTGAGTAGACCTGAAGAGGCGACCTTGGCTTTAACAAAAGAATAGTCGGTATCTTTAAAACTGCTTTGTGTGTTATACAACAATTGATAGGATATTGTTGGGACTAAAACATCTTCTGTAATAATTCCATAACGTTTATTGATGTTTTTAACCTTTAAATAATCTTCTTGGTTGTTTTGTTGAAAATTAGTATTGTTTAAAGCATTGTTTAAAAATTGAAAGGCTGTATTTTTACTCAAATCATCCGTTAAATAATCTGGATTATTTTCCTTTATTGATTGTAGTTTTCTATATTCCGAAAGGTAAATGTTAAAGAAAGATCCCACATTTAAATTACGAATAAACTGTGCGTTAAAAAGTTCAAATGTATGGCTAGCTTTTTTACTTGTATCCCAGTTATAAGCTGTAATTGTTGTAAAACGTTGCTTGTCAAGACCAATATTTTTCTGTAAACTAGTACCCAAAGAAAATATTGTTTTTGGTGTAAACTTCCTTAAAAAGGAATTATTCTTATAAAAAGGAATTAAGAAACGTGGGATTTTGTAGGAAGCGTCAAAACCTAATTCCCATGCGTTGAAAAATGGGCTAAAGGCATTTGCATCTTCTGCAACATTGATAAACGAACCTTGCAAGCCTAACTGGAATATTTCATTTCTTTTAAATGTATTGTTGTTTTTAAGTGAGAGTTTTCCCGATATAGCGTAGGGTTTGTAATTGTTATGTGTAAATTCGGTTCCTAATTTAAAATTATATTGTTTTGTAGGTGTTAATAGTATCGTTGCTATTAATTCGTTGTTACCGATATCTTGATACTTAATTCTTATAGATTTAAAACCAGCTAAATCTTGTAAATGTTGTCGTGTACGATTGCTATTAATATCGGAATATTTTTGTCCTGGTTTTAAAAATATTGATAATGCCAAAAGATTAGGTTTATATCTTATGGTATTATAGGCGTAAAAATCTATGCCTTGATAACTCACACTATCTTGAAATTCTTTGTTTCGTAGTGAGTAGGAATAATCGGTATAAACATTTACTTTTTTAATTGTATAAATATGATAAGGAAGGCTGACTAGACTGTCATTTTCTTGTGTGACTCTGTCTGTAATGTCTATTAAAATATTTGTTTTATATGCCGAACTAGTCGAGTCAACTTCTCTAAAATTAATTGAGTATTTTGAAAAATGATACACTCCAGCATTTCTATATAGCTCAGTTAATCGCTCAGCTTCTTTTTCAAAATTTGATCTTTTAAACTGTTGTTTCTCTTTTATATAGGACTTCTTTTGATGAAGTTTGTATAAAGAATCAATTATAGGAGAGCTAATATTATATTTTAAAGAATCAATATAATAAGGTTTGTCAGTGTTAATTTGATACGTGATTGTTGCTTTTTTGACAGCTATCGTATCTATTTTATAATCAATTTTAGATTTAAAATAACCTTGGTAAATGTAATATAATCTAAGATTTTCGAGTGTTTTATTTGTTTTTAAGGTGTCTAAGAGAACTGGTTTTTCTCCATTCTTAAAAACACCTTTATTGAGGTCTTTACGAAAATTGGCATAGCCTACTGTTTGTTTTAAAGATAATAATTTTGTAAAAAAATGATTTGAATCTTTATATTTTATGATTTCAGCATCCCATTTTTTTTCATAATCTTTGTTCCCGAGGTTATACAACCATAAGCCAAGTGATTTGGAGTTGGGCTTTTGTATTATATAGGGATTGAGTTTGTTTTTGCTACTTTTTTCACCATTCAATTCTATAATATTTTTGGTAAGTAGGAGTTTTTTTTCTGGAACAAATTTCGTGCTTTTACACGATGAAAATAAAATCAGTGTAAAAAAAGTAATAAATATTGTAATATTGTGCTTCACGAATATATTTTAGAACTTTCAAAAATAGAACTTTTACATGATTTCTAACAAAGAAGTTAAGTTAATAACGAGTTTATCTCAAAAAAAATATAGAAATAAGCATTTATTGTTTGTCGCTGAAGGAGAAAAACTGGTACTTGAACTCATAAAAGCCAAGTATACAGTAGAAAACATCTACTATACTAATATGTTTAATTACGATATCGAAGAGCATCTTGCTTTAAAAGTGTCTGAAAAAGATTTAAAAAGAATAAGCAGTTTAAAAACGCCAAGCAAAGTAGTAGGTGTTTTTAAAATCCCTACTTATAAAAAAACTATTGAAGGAGGCTTACAAGTTGTATTAGACGGAATACAAGACCCTGGAAATCTTGGAACAATTATTCGTCTATGTGATTGGTTTGGAGTCTCTAATCTTATTTGTTCTCTTGATACCGTTGATTGCTACAATCCTAAAGTTGTACAAGCGACTATGGGTAGTTTAGCTAGGGTTGTAATTTCTTATCAAGATATTGAGGATTTCATTATAAATTCGAAATCGACAGTTTTTATTACGGACATGGATGGGGAGAACGTATATGAACAAAAACTACCAAAAGACGCCTTGTTAGTTATGGGTAATGAAGGGAATGGTATTCGTGAAACCATTAAAGCATTGGCAAAGAAATCAATTACTATTCCCAGATTTGGTGAGAATTCAAAAGCCGAAAGTCTAAATGTAGCCACAGCAACTGCTATTTTATTAAGTGAATTTAGAAGATAAAAAAGGCAAGCACTAGCTACTGGAAAGCAAATCTAATAAATATTCCTCTTGTTCCTAAACTTTTTATGGGTGTAGTCCAATAGCTAAAATTATTTGGGTCAATATCTTTTTCATCGCGTTGTAACTCATTATTTATTGCAAAAACACCACGTATTGAAGGTGAAAATTTAAAGAAATAAAAATAAAAATCCATTCCTATACCAATTTCATAAAAGTAAATGTTTTTTTGTAATCTATAAGCATCCTTTCCATTAGAAAAATCATTTTCATGATCAAAATTACTAGTGAAGTTATATCCATAGGCTACTCCGCCAGCAACATAGGGTCTGATGTTTTTATACCTATTCGCACTAAATTGTACTAATAACGGAACGTATAAAAACGAACTTTTAGTTGAACGCTTAATATTACTATCATCAATTAAATGATTAAAGTCAATATTTCTAGAAGCATAGTAGAAACCAGGTTCTAATCGTAAATTTATATTCTTATGCAATCGCAAATCTCCTAATAAACCTACATTAAATCCAGTTTGAGGACTGACCAGTATATTATCTTTAGCATTGCCAATTTGAGAATCAATAGTTTCTGCATAGGTTAGTTTATAGCCACTATTATTAAGTCCAAGATGAAAACCCCATCGTACCGTTTTCATATCAAAATTAGAAAGGTATTCTATGGGTTCTTTTTTTTGAGAAAAGACAGTTATGCTTATCAGTAAAATTATCGCTAATACTGTTTTTTTGAGCTTGTGCATAGTATTATTTATTTCCTATATATATTGTTGCTACTCCCATAGTTTGAGGTAGGTTTCTTACTTCTTTAAACCCATTTTTATTTAAAATATTGTTGAAATCAGCTCCATAAGGAAACTTTTTAGCAGATTTAGATAAATAAGTATAGGCTTTGGGGTCTTTAGAGAACAGTTTTCCGAATAATGGCAGTAAAATATTAGAGTGTAATAAATATAACTGTTTAATAATTGGGTATTTAGGTATGGAAGTTTCTAATACAACAAATACACCTTTTGGTTTGAGAACTCTGTGAATCTCTTGAATGCCTTTGTCTAAATTTTCAAAATTACGAACTCCAAAGGCTACTGTAATTGCATCAAAATAATTATCAGAAAAAGGTAAATCTTCTGAATCAGCAACCTGCATCTTAATGCGATCACTTAAGTTTAATTTGGTAATCTTTTTTTCACCAATAGCTAACATCCCTTCAGAAATATCAGCTCCGATAATGTTTGTGGCTTTTGTTTTTTGAGCAGCTAAAATGGCTAAGTCTCCAGTGCCACTTGCAATATCAAGTATAAACTTTGGATTCTTTTGAGCGATAATATTTATCACTTTTTTCCGCCATTTAATATCTATGCCAAAGGTCATGATTCTGTTAATACTATCATATTCTTTTGAGATAGTATCAAACATTTGAGTAACCTGCTCTTTTTTAGATTGGTTAGATTCGGAATAAGGTTTTATAGTTTTAGACACGAAAAAATATTTTTCGCAAAGATAAAAGGAATTATGAATAAAGATTTACAAATAATCTAAAATTTAAAAGACACTGTAGCCAGTAGCTTTTTATTGTTTTTTGTGAGCTCAGCCCCATTTACTCCTGTTATATCAGGATAAAAGTTGTAAAAGTCTGTATTTTCTTTGTAATCATAGGCTAAATCAACGGTGAAATTTCCAAAATCATATCCCAATCCCAAAGCATAACCCCTTATGTCATCAGTTTCAATTGCATCTACATAGGGTGTTTGTTCATAACTATATCCACCTCTTAGGCTAATTTTTTTAAATCGCCACTCTGTACCTAAATTTACTTTAAAGGTGTTTGTCAGATGATCATTAAAATACTTATTTTCAACATCAAAAATATCGCCATTTCCAAAATGAATTCCTTTGTAGTTTTTTGCAGTCAAATCAGCACTTATTAATCCTTTATCTCCAAATATATAGGCGATGCTTCCTGTGGTTTTACTTGGAGTTCTAATTTCGTAATCGTAGGTTTGTATTTTGTCAATGTTGTTTGAGTAGATATTATCATCATCACTATAAATAATATCGTAATACCCAAAAACATCATCCTCATCTTCAGAAAACATATTAGATTCCTCTGTCATTTCATACCAAACGGGAGTGGTATAGGAGAGTCCTAATCTTAAGTTTTGAATAGGTTTGAAAATTAAACCTCCACTAAATGAAAAACCTTCACCCTTTACTTCTTGCCAAAAAGATTCAAAGGCATCAATAGAATTTCCTAATCCGTCATTTGCTTTTTCTTCCCTTTTGCTATCTTCAATATACTCGACATCATAGGCATTAAAAGAAGCCCCAAGGTATAGTGAATTTCCATATTGAGCAGCCAATGCAAAGTTAACATTGGTAAGACTTCCTTCTTTAAAATTTGAATATTTTTGAGAATCAACTGTGTTATATTGTATTGTTTCGTTTGTCCATGTTGAGCTGGTTAGACCTTTAGCGACCCAACTACCATCAAAATCATGAAGTGTATTCATGTTAATGGCAACACTTACTTTTTTCCAATTTGAATAATCTTCTTCATCATCATTAAAAAACAACAATACTCCACCAGCTTGTGAAAGAGAGGTGTGTTTATTTATTTGTGATGTATTCGTGCCATAAAAAATAGATTGTATGTCAGTTTTGTTGTTTCCAAGCGTAAATGCAGCTGCAGATTGAGAAAAAACTGCTGCACCCGCAGGATTGATATTGATAGCACTCAAATCACCTCCCAAAGCACCAAAAGCATTTTTCATAGCCATTGTTCTTGCTGTTCCTAGTTTATTTTCACTGGTTAATAAGATGCCAAAATCGTTGTAATCAAGTATTTGAGCATTCGCAATGACTCCAACAAACAAGCTAAAAAGGAAGACTAATTTTTTCATATTCTCTAGTATTCTACGGGCATAAGTATCCTTCTACAAAAAAAGAATTATGCTTTAATTGATTTTATATTTAATTAATAAACCTAACGGCGACCACTTCTTGAAGAACTTCCTCTTGAAGAACTTCCTGAACTTGAACTACTAGATCTAGAGGAAGAACTTCTTGTACTTGAAGAGCTAGAACTAGATCTGTTACTAGAGCCAGAAGAGTTACTACGAGTGTTTGATGAACTACTTTTTCTTGAAGGTGTATAATAAGACGAACTTTTTCTAGTTGTTTTTTTTGTGGCTGTATTACTTCTTCGAGCTGGCGTAGTAGTACGTGCTTTAGTTGCTCTTGGTCTGTACGTTTTTGTATTGGTTTTTCTAGTAGTTCTAGTAGGTGTAGTTCTTTGAACTCTTGTTGGTCTTTGTTGAACTTTTGTTCTATTTGCTCTAGGTTTTTGTTGTGTTCTTACAGCACCTCTACGTGAGTCAACTCGTTGATTGTTTGTTGCTTTTTTTACAGTCGCTCTTCTTGTTCTATCTTTTATAGTTCCACTACCTCTTATAACTGAGCGTCTTGAAGCATTATGGTTAACATTAGCGACACTTCTACTTAAACTTCTTCGATTAGATTTAGAGTAAATACTAGCACGTCTTCCGTATCGGTTTGAATATCTAGGGTTGTATGAATAATTATTTCCATACCCATAACCTCCATAATAATTGGGGTTGTAATAACCGTATCCATAACCATAGCCATATCCGTAGTAATTATAAGGATTACTGTAATAGCCTCCGTAATAATATGAGTCATAATAATTACCATAATACGGGTTGTAACTATAATAACCCCATGGTCTATATCTATAATATGGGTAGTGCCAATTGTGATATCCCCAATTACTTCCATAGAAACCATAAGAACGGTATGGATTATACCAGTCGTAATCAACATGATAGGTTACATGAACTTCTTTTGTGTCATAGCCCCACGATGCATTGCTGGTAGCTTCATCATCATTTTCATATTCGTCGTCATTAGAATACTCATCAGCATCTAAAATAATCTCATCTGTTTCTTCTAGATTGTTGTATTTGTCTAATTCCTTAGCAAAGTAATTACCTTCTTTTGAAGTTTCTGTAGTAACTACTGTTTTCTCAACGAGTACTGTTTTTGAAACAGGACGGCTATAAATACCATCTTCCTGTACCGTTCCTTTGTATGAACTACAAGAAGAAAGAAGGATCCCAATAAATAAAATCCATATAAAATGAATGTTTTTTCTGATAATTGAGTTTAGTTTGTTCATAATGCTAAATTTAAATTGTCGAATGTCTAAAAATAATTAGATTTGCCAAGTATTTTGACAGTCAAATATACACAAAATTTATGCCACATTACAATCATGAGTAAAAATTTAACAAAACGAAGCGAAGATTATTCTAAATGGTACAATGAGTTGGTAATCAAAGCCGATTTAGCTGAGAATTCAGCAGTTAGAGGTATGATGGTTATTAAGCCTTACGGGTATGCTATTTGGGAAAAAATGCAAGCAGAATTAGATAGAATGTTTAAAGAAACAGGACATCAAAACGCATATTTCCCTTTGTTGATTCCTAAATCATTTTTCAGCAAAGAGGCAAATCATGTTGAAGGTTTCGCCAAAGAATGTGCAGTAGTAACGCACTACCGCCTTAAAAATGCAGAAGATGGTTCAGGTATTGTGGTAGATGAAACAGCCAAACTAGATGAAGAACTAATCGTTAGACCAACGTCTGAAACTATAATATGGGACACCTATAAAAAATGGATACAATCCTACAGAGATTTACCTTTATTGATTAATCAATGGGCAAATGTAGTCAGATGGGAAATGCGTACACGTTTGTTTTTACGAACTACAGAGTTTTTATGGCAAGAAGGACACACAGCACATGCAACCAAAGAAGAAGCACTTGAAGAAGCAAAACAAATGCATGAAGTCTATACGCGTTTTGCTGAAGACTTTATGGCAATACCTATTATAAAAGGAGCAAAATCAGAAAATGAACGTTTTGCAGGAGCAATAGAAACCTTTACCATTGAGGCATTGATGCAAGATGGAAAAGCATTACAAGCAGGAACTTCACATTTCTTAGGGCAAAATTTCGCCAAAGCTTTTGATGTTAAATATGCAACTAAAGAAGGTGGTTTAGAACACGTTTGGGCAACATCTTGGGGTGTAACAACTCGTTTAATTGGTGCTTTAATCATGACACACTCTGATGATAGTGGTTTGGTGCTTCCGCCAAACTTAGCTCCTTATCAAGTGGTTATCGTTCCTATTTATAGATCTGATGAGCAGTTAGAAGCCATAACAGAAAAAGTAACTCAAATAACTAAAGATCTTCGTAAAGCAGGTGTTAGTGTAAAATATGATAGTAGAACGACACATAAACCAGGTTGGAAATTTGCAGAATATGAATTAAAAGGAGTTCCTTTACGTATTGCTATGGGACCAAGAGACTTAGAAAATAATACCGTTGAATTAGCCAGAAGAGATACTTTCGAAAAACAAAATATAGATCAAGACAAGCTAGTAGATACCGTTACTAATCTTTTAGAAACAATTCAAGAAAATTT
>DQTL01000230.1 GCA_015662775.1 Lutibacter sp. | reverse complement strand
CTATTTTCGCGTGGGCTTTTCATTTTTGTTTCTCTTTAAATTTTAGTACTCGGTTTCTGTTTTTTTGTATTGGCTACATCGATTAGATAAACTCTCGTTTTAATGGAGTTTATTGTTTGTTAAACAAAGTACGGTTAAATAATTGACAAAGTCAAATGATTAGTTTAAATAATCATACTTATTGTAAAAAGCAGATGCTTTTGAATTTCGGTTTTAAATGTAAAATATTTAAATATAGCATATAAGAGAATGACAGTTTAACACAAAAAAAAACCACCAACTCTTCTAAAAATTGGTGGTTTTTTTATTAAATGAGAATTAGCTACAAACCTACTTCTGTAAATAATTTTGTAATTGCCTCTTTCTGAGAGGGTCTTGGTGCATTGGCATCAATAATATTCCCTTTTGTATCAATAAAAATAAATCTGGGTATACTATTTATTTGATATTCTTGCATAAAAGATTGATCAGCACCTGCATAGAGTTGAATTCCTGACATAGCTTTAGAAACAATCATGTTTTTCCAAGCTTCGTGCTTATTTGGTTTATCTGTTGAAATACTAACAAATTCAATATTTTTTCCTTTGTATTCTTCCTCTAATTCTTTAAGAGCAGGTATTTGATTTAAACAAGGTCTACACCAAGTAGCCCAAACATCAATATACACATACTTTCCTTTTAAATCATCAAGTGATGTTGTTCCTCCTTTGTAATTTTCAAAATTTACAAACTTAGGTGATGCTTTTCCTTTTGCAAATGTAGTTTGCATTGCGTGTTGTTTATTGTATTTTGAAATCATGGATTTCATATATCCTTTAAGCCCTTGTTTTTCTCTAACAGCAACAGTACTATCAAGTTTTTTGTTGTTTAATAAACTATTCATTTTGCTTTCAAAATCAGTCATCTTTTTATTAAACTCTAATGAATCTAACGCATATAACTCAGAAGTGTTATTTGATAACAAGGCTACTTCTTTAACTCGAGTCAATAAATAGTTGTTGGTAAATTCTCCTCTACCTTTAAAAGCCAATGTATTATTTAAATCTTTGGCATCTCCTTCTAATTTTAAATTATCACCCGTTGTTAAAAATGTTGTAAAACGAGTAGTTGGGGTTAATGAAAAACTATAGAAATTTGGTTTTTCAATATGTAATGTATCACTAAAATTACCATCACTATCTACTTTAATAGTTTTTGAATATTTCGTTGCCGAAACTTTAATTAGTGTGTCGTTTGCTTCTAGATTATCTATATGACCTGAAATACTTACAAAATCATTTATTTTTTCTTCACAGGATATAAACGAGGCTGCGATTAATAGTATTGCTATAAATTGTTTCATTATTCTTTATATGAATTAAAAATTAATTTACGAAAATACAAAAAAGAAACTTTTTAGCAACCTAAGTTTCCTCGAATAAATGATGTTAACAAAAAACGCCTCTAATTTTAACAAAAAGAAGCGTTTTTAATAAGTTTCTTAAATCATCATAACTACTTAAGTAGTTCAAGAAATAGTTCTTTTGTCTTAGAATTAGTAGGTCTTGAAGCATCGGGTTTTACAACATTACCTTGAGGGTCAATGAGTATAAATCTGGGTATTCCATCAATACCATAGTCTTGAACAAATGATGATTCCCAGTTCTTATCTGCAAATAATTGAACTCCTTTTAATTGTTTTTCATCAACCATTTTTTTCCAAGCTTCATGTTTATCTTCCTTATCTATAGAAATCGAAACAAAATGCATTTGATTACCAAGTTCTTTTTCTAATTCTTTTAAAGCAGGTATTTCAGCTAAACAAGGTTTACACCAGGTAGCCCACACATCTATATACACATATTTCCCTTTTAGATCACTTAAAGATGTTGTTTGTCCATTATGATTTTCGTAGTCTTTAAATAAGGGTGAGGTTGTGCCAATAAGCTTATTTACTTTTACAATTTTTTCATATCTTTTATCTAAATAACTAAAAAGATTTTCAGTATCAGTTATATCAGTTTGAATAAAATATGGATCTAAATTTTCTTCATCCTTTAATAAATTTTGAAACTTTTTCTTGGTTTTATCTAATGATATATTAAAATCAATTTTTGATAAAACGTACAAATCATTAATGTTTTCAAAAACTTTTTCTTGTAAGAGTAATTTTTTAATCATATAATTACTTTCAAGACTTCCTTTCCCATCAAACACGAGTGTTTCATCAAATTTTTCAGCATCTAAGTTTATAGAAATATCATCTCCTGGTCTTAAATATATATAAGCATATTCATGACCATCAGATAAGCTATATTTTCCTTTGGTAATTGTTAAAGTATCTTTAAAAGAACCATTTTCGGCAACTACAATTGTTTTTATTAATTGGTTTTCAAAGTTTCTTATCAATATTTCACTACTGTTTTTGTTAGTGATTTTTCCTGATAAAGTAACATAATTTTTTGGAGCTTCTTCTTTGCAAGAACTTAGAAAGAGAATAGTAATTAATACAATGAATATATTTTTCATTTATGAATGTTTAAAATAGTTAGCATTTAATAAAAGTAATGGCTAAAATACATAAAAAGCTTTAAATCACTTAGGTTTGTTTTTTCCTCTCTTTTGTTTACTAATTAAATAAATAGCTATAATAACAGTTAGTATGGCAAATATCCATTTGCAACTAGTAGTTAAAGAAGTAATATTTACTAAATACGTTAATTTTTTTGGGTAACTATATAGTAAACTGACCAAACCAATGTTTTCTAAAATATCAAAAAAACTAATTCCAAATGGAATAAGTATTAAATATGAATTAGTGGTTAAGTTGGTTTTTTTAAGTAATAATACAATCATAAAAGAATAAACAAAACCATAAAAAACAGCATAAGGAAAATCTACAAAAATCTCAGATAATTGATATACTTTTCTGCCTTCTATACCTAAATTATCAAATATAGTATACAGAATGTCAGAAGTATAACTAAATCTTAGGTCGAGTATCCAACTTGTAGGAAATGAGGCAACATGAAACAATTTAGGAAAAAAAGGAAATAAAATGATATTAAAAATTAGTATTATAATAATTCCTAGAATTACTTTTTTGAGACTCGATTGTTTTATAAGATAGTTGACAAATAGTTTTAGCATTTTATATTAAAATCAATTATTATTATTATTTAAAAAACTATTTAAAACCTCATTATATAATTTTGCTTCATTGATATAAGGAAAATGTCCTGCTTTATTAAATGTGTATGTTTCGGCTTCAGGATATAACTTAATTAGTGCTGTTCTTAGTTCTTTTTGGACCAATGGATCATTATTCGATTCAATGATTAACTTAGGAATGCTCTTTAACATAGGCTTGCTAGGATCAATTTCAAATCTATCAATTACAACAGCATATCTATTCATAAATTGTTTCTTACTAAAAGGAATACTTGGTAAAAAAGCTTTGAGTAATTCAGAATTGTTTGCCGCAGGAATTAATTCTTTATGTAGTTTTTTATCGGATAGTTTTAATAAGACTAATTCGGGTAAATAAGGAATTACTTTTGCTTTACCTTTGTTGGCATTGATAATGATATCATTAGGTGGAAATGTGTTTCCAAACACTACTTTTTCTATCCTTTCTGGCATTGTACTGACTAAATATTGAGAAATATAACCACCCATAGAAGTGCCGATAGCTATAAATGTGCCTACTTTTTCTTTTTCTAAAATAGCCTGTATTCCATTTGAAGTGTCTTCTAAGTTATAAATGCTTTCAGGTAAACTATAACTGATTACTTTATGGTCTTTTTCTAATTCTTGAATTTGTTGCCACCATAAATCATACGAACCACCCATTCCATGTAAAAATAAAATTGTTTTAGCTCCTTGCCCACCAGAGTAGTAAGTCCATTTTACATTGTTTATTTCAATTTCAGTAGTTTTTTGAGTTTGGAACTCTTTTAAAGATTGCGAAAAAGTATCATCATGCGGATACAATTTAAAGAAATCTCTTTTAGGAGTAGAGTAGTTGTATAGACCCAATACTAGGATTAATAGTACAAATAATAAAAGATAAATCATAAGTGTTCTAGTTTGTAGAGAATACAAATATAACACTTCCAAACAAATAATTTAAATAGAGTGTAACAAGCCTACTGTCAGCAATATAGATTGTTTCTAAAAGAATAGAAGCATATTAATTAATAATAATCTATAAATCATTTGTTTAAATCATTTGGAATACTGAATTTTGCGTAAAACAATATAAAATGAGCCAAACCTATACCATTGATAATTCTGATCTTACATTTAAGAAATTAGCTAAAATCATTTCAGAAAATCATAAAATAGCACTTTCATCTAAAGTAAAGGATAAGATTACAAGTTGTAGAACTTATCTCGATCAAAAAATGAAGTCCGATTCTAATCCTATTTATGGCATCAACACAGGTTTTGGTTCGTTGTACAATGTTAAAATAGAGGCAGAAAACCTACATCAATTACAAGAGAACCTGGTGATGAGTCATGCTTGCGGAACTGGTGATGAAGTGCCTCAAAACATTGTAAAATTGATGATTTTACTCAAAATAAAATCCTTGAGTTATGGACATTCAGGCGTGCAATTAATCACAGTAGAACGCTTAGTTGATTTCTATAATAACGATATTCTTCCAGTTATATTCACACAAGGTTCACTCGGAGCATCAGGTGATTTAGCTCCATTAGCCCATTTAGCATTGGCTGTAATAGGAAAAGGAGAAGTGTATTATAAAGGAAAAAAACAAACGATTAAGGAGGTTAATTCTCAATTTAATTGGAAAGCAATACAATTGCAATCAAAAGAAGGTCTCGCTTTATTAAATGGAATCCAATTCATGAGTGCTTATGGCTCTTATTTAATTTTAGAATCCTATAAACTAAAATATATTGCCGATTTAGTCGGGACACTTTCCTTAGAAGCTTTTGATGGAAATTTGAGTCCGTTTAATGAGTTAATTCACAGAGTACGACCTCATGAAGGACAATTACAAACTGCCAAAAGAGTACGAGACTTTGTTGCAGGAAGTGAAATAATCAGCCAAAAGAAAGAGCATGTACAAGACCCTTATTCTTTTAGATGTATTCCACAAGTGCATGGAGCAACGCATGATACCTTAGCTTTTGTTAAAAAAACAATAACAACAGAGATCAATGCGGTAACAGACAACCCCAATATATTTGTAGAAGAAGATACCATTATTTCAGGTGGGAATTTCCATGGTCAACCTTTAGCTCATGCTTTAGATTATTTAGGAATTGCTATGGCTGAATTAGGAAGTATATCCGAACGAAGAACTTTTCAACTCGTTTCTGGTTTAAGAGGTTTACCCGCTTTTTTAATAGCAGAATCAGGCTTAAACAGTGGTTTTATGATTCCACAATATACAGCAGCTAGTATCGTCAGCCAGAATAAACAATTAGCAACACCTGCAAGTATTGATAGTATTGTCAGTAGTAACGGACAAGAAGATCACGTAAGTATGGGAGCCAATGCAGCCACAAAAGCCTACAGCATTGTTAAAAATGTAGAACGTGTTCTTGCAATTGAATTACTAAACGCCTCACAAGCAATTCACTTTAGAAATCCACTTAAAAGTTCAACTTTTATTGAAAGTTTATTGGCTTCTTTTAGAAAAGAAATTCCATTTATTGAAAAGGATATTATATTACATGAACCTATTAAAAAAAGTATTGCTTTTATCAATCAATTGAGTGTTGATGTGGATGAATTGTTTGGGGAGTAGAATGGGTTTACTTTCCAATACAGAACTTAGAAAAGATATTCCCCAAAAGATCATCTGTACTTACTTCACCAGTGATGCTACCGAGATGAAAAAGAGCTTGACGAATATCAATGGCTAAAAGATCAGCTGAGATGCCATTTTGTAAGCCTGTTTGAACCAAATTGAGTTCATCTAAGGTTTTTTCTAAAGCCTCGTAGTGTCTCAGGTTACTAATAATCGTTGGAGTAGTAGCAATACTGTTTAAATTAAGATCTGTAAATAATTGTTCTTTTAATAGGTCAATACTTGTATCATTTTTTGCAGAAATATAAACAAAATCAAGATTCGATTTTTTAAAGAAATCTAGCTTGTCATCAGCGACTAAATCAGTTTTATTGGCAACTAGAATATGTGGTATTGAGGTAGGAAGTGCCTTTAAATCCTTTATGACTTCTTCTAATGAAACTGTCGCTATATCAA
Organism: Lutibacter sp.; assembly: GCA_015662775.1. Taxonomy (GTDB): domain Bacteria; phylum Bacteroidota; class Bacteroidia; order Flavobacteriales; family Flavobacteriaceae; genus DQTL01. The sequence continues at coordinate 1,097 of DQTL01000230.1, read as the reverse complement.
ATAAATAGATGTAAATAGTAGAAAGATTTACTTTTTCTAAAGCACGTTCTACGCCCATCTTTTCGATAATGTCTGTAGTTTCTCTTAAGCCAGCAGTATCAATAAACCGAAATTGAATACCATTGATGTTTATGATTTCTTCTAAAGTATCACGAGTCGTACCAGGAATATCAGTTACAATAGCTCTTTCTTCATTTAAAAGTGCATTTAATAAAGTAGATTTTCCTGCATTGGGTCTTCCAACTATAGTTGTAGGAATTCCGTTTTTAATAGCATTTCCTAATTGAAAGGATTGTGATAACTCTTTGATATAAATCTGCGATTGTTCAACTAACTTAATTAAAGCAGTGCGATCGGCAAACTCTACATCTTCTTCAGCAAAATCGAGTTCTAATTCTATTAAGGAAGCAAAGTGAATTAGTTTTTCTCTTAATTTTTTTAAATCAGTAGAAAAACCACCACGTAATTGTTTAATAGCAATATCTTTTGCTGTTTTACTTTGCGAATCAATTAAATCAGCTACGGCTTCAGTTTGGCTTAAATCCATTTTTCCATTAAGAAAAGCTCTTAAAGTAAACTCTCCGGCATCAGCTTGTCTAATACCTTTATTTATAAATAATTGAATAATAGCTTGTTGAATATATGTTGATCCATGGCAACTGATTTCTACGACATCTTCACCTGTATAAGAATGTGGGTTTTTAAAAATACTAACCAATACTTCATCAAGTATCGTATCTTCATCTTTTAGCAAACCTAAATGTACCGTATGCGTCGGTTCTTGAGTTAAATCTTTACTATTTTTTCTTGCTTTAAATAATTGATTGGTTATTGCTATAGCTTTAGAACCAGATAATCTAATCACTGCAATAGCACCAACACCTTGCGCAGTTGCTAAAGCAATTATGGTGTCTTTATAATATGTTTGATTTGTAGAAATAAGCTAAAAATTTATCTAGGCAAAGATACATTGCTTTTTTGAAGCACAAAAGCTTTTATTATTATAGAATAATGATTAATTTTGTTTATAATTATAAACCTGAGTTCGACCTAAGCTTTGTTTACAGTTTGAACGAATTTTTAATCAATTCGAAGTT
>DQTL01000123.1 GCA_015662775.1 Lutibacter sp. | reverse complement strand
GTGTATTATAAAAAGTTTGGTTCTAAATATGATGAAATTATAGGTTATGGAGTAGGAAGTTCCGTAAATTTGCAAAATTAAATTTAAAAAAGGTCAACCTATTTCAGTATAATACATATCCGTATTTGTTTTAGCCAAGTTGGGTTAAGTAGAACCAATATATACCAATTACAAAAGCAAACAATCCGCCGGAAAACCTTATACCTTTTGTTAATAGATTATTGTTCGTTTTTTTGGAAACAGAAGATATTTTACCAATCAAAGCTGCATAAGCTGTCATTGCTATAATTGTTCCAAGTCCGAATCCAATTAAATATGTATAACTATCAGTTTTTGAAGTAAAACTTAAAATTGGTGATAATAAAAAGAAATGTGCAACACCTGCTAAGCCATGTAGGAAGCCTATACCAAAAGATGATTTGTTATTTTGTTTAACGATTTTGGTATGTGAGTGTAAATTTTGGTCATTGTGAGAATGTATATGTATTTCCTTTTCGTGAAAGTGCGGATAATTTTGTTTTTTGTTTTCTTTAAATATTCTATAAAAAGAAACTAAGCCTACACCTATTAAAACTAAAGCAACAAGCTGTTCGCTATATTCAGATATTTTTTCTATAGGAATAAGATCTTTGAAAAAATAAAATAAAACACCTATTAAAAGCATTCCAAGCACATGACCAAAGCCCCATAAAAAGCCTATAATCCAAGGTTTTTTATCTGAAGATATAGCAATTGGCGTTACAGCAGCTAAATGGTCTGGTCCGGAAAGTACATGAAGCATTGAAGCTAACAATGCTGCAATAAAAGAAATGTGTATCATTTTGTTTTATAGTTGTTTATTTTTTGTGCAAAAATAATAGTTACCATTCTAGTATGATTTTAATATTATAAATTACAACCCTATGGTTTCCCGTGCCTGATATATACAAAGTCTCTTTTTCTGCATAAATAGAAAATGGCCAGTAAATAGCACTATTAGTTCATAGTAAATTTCCTTTAAATTCGCTAATAGTATTAAAATTTGTCCTGTCAAAAAATCTGCATTGAAATTGTTCTTTTTAGCTATTTTATTAAAACCTATAATTCGGCTATTTCCTGTATCGTTTACTAAAACACATCATTGTAAAAGCAAGCGTCATAAGTCCAATTTAAGGTGTTACTTTCAGTATATAATTTGAATTGATTTTTACCTGTATTTTCAAAATTTCTGTTTCCTGTGTTTGCAATCCACAGTGCTTTATCGTCAGAAAACACAACGTTATTTATTGTATTAAAATCCTGACTATTCTTTAGCAAGAATTAAATTTCATACTATTGAGAATAAACTATTCAGACAGTATTTTTTTTATTTCTTCATATTTAATTTTCAACACACCATCATTACGTAAAATATCCAAGTCAGCTTTTATAATATTCTTTAAATTTTCATTATCAGAATTATATTTGTCATTTATGGATAGGTATATTTTTTTAGCTTTTTCCACCTTGTTATTAATCATAAATAAATGAGCTTGATTGGCTTTTAAAGCTAAAGAATTAGGGTCAATTTTAAGTCCTTTTTCAATTGACTCTTGAGCTAGTTTTAATTCTTTACTACGTAAGGATAACCATGAATGATGAATAAATGCATATGATAATTCTCTCAACAGGCGATTATTTTTTGGATATTTTTCTCTATAGGCTTCAAAAATATTTATAATGTTTTTGTGCAATTCAAGTTTTTTTGATGGAGCAATATATTCCTTGATTTCCTCTTCAATATAGTTAGCATTTCTAATCACTTCTAAAACATCTAAAAATTCTTTATCAACACTATTAAAGTATTCTTTAAAATACTGTAAATCACTTTTCATACTTAACAAGATAGGCTTTTCACTATCGGTATAACAGGATAGACGAGTTTCAATTTCATTAAGAATTTTGTTAGACTCATCCCTAACCCTTATTTCTCCGGTTTCTTCAAGTATAGTTTGATACATTGTTACTATATTTAAAAGTGTAACACAAGTGTCTAAGTTAAAGGCTTTTTCATTTTTTTTAGCTAAATATCTTCTTAGTTTTAATGCTTTTCCGTAAAATTCTTCAGCTGTTTTATAGTCCTTTTTCTCGTCAAACAATATACCTAAGTTATGTAAACAAGTAGCTACGTAATGTGTATAAGTTTCAGGTTCCTTTTCGGCCAATTCATCATAAAGTGCAAGTGCTTGTTTATAGTATTTAGCAGCTTTTTCTTTTTGTTGTTTCGATATTTCTTCTTTTTTGTCTTTTTCAGAATGCGTAGCAGACAACGAACCAAATCCAGAAAAACTACTTAACCCCTCACTTGCATAATCATCTTTTATGTCTTGTTGTTCAGTGTGAATTATCCCTAAACTATTGAGTGTTGCAGCGTAAAAAGGTAAGAAAGTGCTTCTATCATCCGAAATGATTTTTTCATATTCTTTTAATGCATTTTTATAATAAGTTATAGCATCTGAATATTTATACATTGTTTTAGCAGTCACAGCTAAATTATTAAACGTTGCTGCTACTAATGAGGTGTACGATTTTGGGTGTTTATCTGCAAGAGATCTAAATATTTTTAGAGCTTTTAAATAATTGTTTCTAGCATCATAGACGTTGGTTTCATCTGTAAATATATTCCCAAGGTTATAATGTGCATTAGCAATAAATGGTTGAACCGAAAAGTTTTTTTCATAGGGCTTGTAGAGTTTTATTGCAGACTTAAAATGCTTTTTAGCCATATAAAAATCTTTTTTAAGATAGTAAGCATCCCCCAAAGAATAGTGTGTATTTGCTAAATGAATAGTGTAAACATCTGGAGTGTGTTCAGTAATATTTGAAAAAATTTCTAGTGCCTCTTTATGATATTTTATAGCTTGATCTAAATTTGTTTTTAATCTAATAATACCAATGTTATTTAAAATAGTAGCTTTATTTACAATTAATTGTTTAGCTTTTTGTTCAGGTATATTATTGTGAATTTCAAGAGAAGATTCGAATGATTTAACTGCTTCTTCTATCTTGTTTTGAGATAAAAATAATCTACCTAAAGTATTGTGTATGTCAATATTTTGCTCAGACACTTCTGTCAATGTTAGTGCTTGCTTGTATTGTTCTACCGCTTTGTCGTATTTTTTATCATTCACTAGTATATTAGCAGAAGATATTAATTCTTTAAATGTATTCATTTTATTATTGTTTTAAAATCCTAAGATATTCACTTCTAGATATTTCGTCTAAGTCTATACCGACAGTCTCGTTGGTTTCTTTTTGTAAATCCATTAATACATAATTTTCATTTTGTAATTTTTTAGCGAGTTCTATTAAAGCAAATTCTTTGGCATATTCAACAGTTCCATTGATATATTCACCAAAATATAATCTTCCGTTTGAAGCACCAAAAGCCCCCCCAACTAATTCTTTATCTTTATAAACTTCTACAGATAAACTTAAACCTTTCTTTTCAATCTCTAAATATGCATTAATAAATTTCCCAGTAAGCCAGCCATTATTCATTTCTGCTTTATTCTCTACAGCTTGTATAAGCTTCATAACACCTATCAAGTCTTGATTAAAGGTAACTTCAAAATTAGCATCTTCAATTCCTTTCAATACTTGTTTTGAAACATTTAATTTATCTGGAAATAAAACTATTCTTGGGTTTGGTGTCCACCATTTTGGGTAACGCATAGGGTTAGTCCATAGATAAAATCCATTTTTGTAACCTTCGAGTAACCAATTGGCATTTATTTCACCTCCTTCGGCTAAAAGACCATCACTATCAGCAAAATCAGCTGGAGGAAAAGCTAAAATTGCACTCTCTAACTTAAACATTGGCATATTACTTATTTTTTTGTGCAAGATAATTAATTATTAAGTTTTTGAAGTGTCAAATAGAAAAAAAAATAGTAATAGCATTAAAAAATTATTAAAATGTGAGTTGTTTTTTAAAAATTAAGTAGTTTTGTTGAGGAAATTATAAACAATAAAAAAATGAAAATGAAATTATCTTGTCCAATGCCAAAATTTGATTTTGATTTTATTACTTTAGGACATGGAAGTGGCGGACTACTTACAAATAAATTATTAGATAGTGGAGTTTTTAATATATTAAAAAATGACAAGTTAGATAAAAGGCATGATGGAGCATTTTTAGAAATGAAAGGTGAATTTGCTTTTTCTACGGATAGTTTTGTAATTTCTCCAATTTTTTTTCCAGGAGGTAACATTGGTGAGTTGGCTGTAAATGGTACAGTTAATGATATTGCCATGTGTGGCGCAATACCAAAATATCTATCACTTAGTTTTATTATTGAGGAAGGTCTTCCTATGTCAGAGTTTTGGGAAATTTTAGTTGGAATAAAAGATAGTTGCGAAAGAGCTGGTGTATTGGTAGTTACAGGAGATACAAAAGTTGTAGATAAAGGGAAAGGAGATAAAATATTTATCAACACTACTGGGATCGGTCAAATTCATCCTAATTCAAGCATAGACACTAAAAATATTAAGGTTGGAGATAAAATAATAGTTAGTAATCAGATAGCAACACATGGCATAGCTATATTATCTGTAAGACAGGGCTTAGAGTTTGAAACGACAATTAAAAGTGATACGACTAACTTAAATCAAACAGTTATTGGTGTGATAGAGAGTTTCGGAAAAGATATTCATCTGTTAAAAGATCCAACTAGAGGTGGATTATCTTCTACACTTAATGAAATAGCTAGAGATACAAATAAAGGAATAGTTATAGAAAACACTCAAATACCTATAGATAAACAGGTGAAAAGCGCATGTGAGATTTTGGGCTTAGATCCTTTATATAGTGCTAATGAAGGAGTGTTTTTAGCGGTTGTATCCCACGACAAAGCGGATGAAATTGTTGCGAAAATGAGAACTTATGACAACAGTGCATACGCTTCTATTATTGGTGAAATCGTAGAATCACATCCAAAATCGGTTGTTATTACTAATACAATGGGAGGGAAGCGAGTGGTAAACATGCAAGTAGGAGAGCAATTGCCAAGAATATGCTAATATACTTGTTTGTTGAGGTAATAAAGTGTGATTAATCCCAAACATTTTCTTGTGGGCTATCATCATTCATTTTTGCTTTTTTTGTTTCGTTATTAAGTTCAGGCGATGAAGGACGCTGAATATCTTTCTTGATGATTTCTTTTGTCCATTCTGTCATATTTAGCTCATCTGTTTCGCCAAGCTTCATTAAAATATCAAAAGTTACCCTTGCCTCTTCTTCATCTACAACACTTATGGCGGCTCCTACATGTACCAAAACATAATCCCCTATTTTTGCTTCAGGAACCATAGCTAAATTAACGTCTTTTTTTATTCCGTCAAAATCAACTTTTCCAATTCTAAAGGTAGGGTCTAGTTCTGCTACTATTTCGATTAATTTTCCTGGTATTGATAAGCACATTTTAAACGTTTTTTAATTAATTTTTCTCTATATTAGTTCTAATCCATTTGTACCACTGTTCCATACCTTCACCTGTAGTTGCTGAAACCTCAAAAAATTCTAGATGATGATTAACTTGTAAAGCGTATGATTTTAGTTCTTCAATATCAAAATTTAAGTAAGGAAGTAAATCTATTTTGTTAATAATACATATATCAGCTGAATAAAAGATATCAGGATATTTTATAGGTTTGTCTTCTCCTTCTGTAATACTTATTATTACTACACGTTTACTTTCTCCAAGATCAAACAAAGAAGGGCAGACTAAATTCCCAACATTTTCAATCATTAAAACAGAGTTGTCTTTTGGTTGCAATTGTTTTACTGCACTATGAATCATATCACTTTCTAAATGACATCCTTTTCCTGTATTGACTTGGATAACGGGTATGTTTAAAGCATCTATTCTATTGGCATCATTTAATGTTTGTTGGTCACCTTCAATAACATAAAAATCTAACGTTCCTTTTAAATCTTTAAGCGTAGTTTCAAGTATTGTCGTTTTTCCAGAACCCGGAGAACTAACTAAATTTAATGAAAATATGTTTTTAGCTTCAAAATATCCACGATTTCTAGCGGCATCTATATTGTTTTTATTTAAAATATCTCGCTCTAAATCAATCACAGTTTTATCTCCGTGATTGTGTTCGTTGTGATTATGGTGAACATGATCATGATTGTGTTCACTGTTTAAATTTTGTTTACCTTTTGGTTTTGAAATTGATACCATATCTGTACCACATCCACAAGTTCCACACATAATTTTTTAGTTTTATTATTTATATTACAACTAATGATTTTACTTTTAATTCTTTACCTTGCAAAATTTCTTTAAAAAAACTGTTGCAATTAGTGCAACTGTCAAAAGTTTTGTGCATTTCAAAAATTGTCTCACATTCTAAACATCTTGCTTTAGCTTCTATATAATCAATGCGTAGTTCAGCATTTTCAAGTACAGAGTCTTTAACGGCAGTACTCCATACGTAATTTAAAGAGCTCAATTCCACCCCTGCTAAGGAGCCTATTTCTAACTCTATTAACTCAACGGTTTTTTTTTTAGCTTTTATCACTTCTTTTTCGGCAACATTTACAACCCCTAAAGCAATTGATAATTCATGCATAATATAATGTGTTTGAGAAGAGCAAATGTATATAAAATATATTTATAAAGCAAATTATAATTTAATGCAGAGGTTTTGTTTTGTGTGATTATTTGGTTTTATGTGAAACCATATTTTTTTATTCTAAGTATAATTTTTAGGGCTCCCCATTTTAAATAAGTAAAATTGTTTCTAATTGATTTATATATTCTTTTTGAACAGTATAAGTTTACTTCTCTGAGTTAGTTTTTGAAGTTTCAAATTATAGGATTTGATAAGCACAATCGTATAATTTATAATAATTGAGTTATACGCTTAGCGTATGTTTTATTTGATTTTGATAAATTGGCTTGCTTTCTACCATTCTATCAATGGTTTTATGAAAGATACTAGTTTTAAATTGAGAGC
>DQTL01000283.1 GCA_015662775.1 Lutibacter sp. | reverse complement strand
TAAGCTAAGAACCGTTATAGAAGAATATGGAAGGTGGTCTGCTCTTTTAATGTACATTGAAAGAATAGAAGCTCATATTGAATCTGATTTTAGCCATTCGTTAGAAAATACTAAAGCATTAATTGAAGCCATTGGAAAAGAAATTTGCAAACAAAATAGTGTAAGCCTTACAGATAATTCATCTATTAGCGGAGTGATGAAACAAACCTTTAAATCTATGGGGTTTTCAAACACTGCAATGGTGCAACAAATATCACAATCATTAGCCAACATAGGTCAAAAAGTAGGTGATTTAAGAAATGACATTGGCATTACTTCTCACGGAAAGCCCTTAGATGAAATAAAACAAAGAAATAGCAAAGTAGATATTTTAACGCGTGAATTTTTAATTGATACCATAGAAACCGTTTCCATTTTCCTAATTCGAAACTTTGAAACCCAACAAAAAAGAACTACTAATGAATTATTGGTAGATACATTAGATTATTGGGAAGCAGAAGAATTTAATGAGTCTTGGGATGATTCTTTTGGAGATTTTGCAATGGGAGATTACTCCTATCCTGCAAGTGAAATATTATTTAATGTAGATAAACAAGCGTATGTAACGGAGTACAAAACATTTACAGAATCGGAAGAATTATGAAAGAATTTATTAAAGGACAAAAATACACACACATAGAATATATGGAATTATCCATAGCTGAAATGGGTGAAAGTAAATCTGAACATACCGATAGAGCTGACCCAAAAGTAGGTGCTGTATTAGTCGATACCAACGGAGCATATTTTGACAAAGCCCACAGAGGTGAACTTAGAGTTGGTGATCACGGTGAATTTACTATTCTGGAAAGAAAATATCCTAATGAAGATTTAGAAGGGTTTACCTTGTATACCACATTGGAGCCTTGTGTAAAAAGAAAAGCCCCAAAGAAAGGTTGTTATAAAAGATGTATCAATGCACGTATAAAAAAAGTGTATGTTGGACATTATGACCCAGATCCAACGGTTGCATCTAATGGTGTGAAACTCTTAAAAAAAGCAGGAATTGAAGTTGGCTTTTATGATAAAAAGTATGAAGAGATTATTGCAAAAGAAAATGAGCAGTTTTTCAAAGAAGCAGCCAAGCGAGCTGAGGAAGAAAAAGTAAAAGAAATACAATCGGCAATAGACCCTATCGAAAATGAATTAATAGAATTTCAATTAGATGACTTATCAGAAGAAGCTCAAAAAGATTTGATTGAAAAATCTGGACTTTCATACAGGTTAGGTACAGATAGTTTTAAATCTTACCTAAACAGAATGAAGCTTATTTCTGTAGATGAAGAATCGAAAACAGCTCGACCAACAGGTTTGGGTTTATTGCTTCTTGGGAAAAACCCTGAAGAACACTTCCCACAGGCTCGTGTTAAATTTACTGTTAGGAGTAAAGGTTCAGACCCAAAAATCAAAGACATTAAGGGAGCGTTAGTTCTTTTGCCTCAAAAAATTGAAGAATATTTAGAATTTGTATTCCCTAAAGGATTTTCTTCTCGTTCTTCATTTAACAGGAATGAAGTTATTGAGGCTTCATCATCTGCATTTTATGAAGTTATTATGAACGCCATTGTGCATAGGGATTACGCTATAGATGGTGGTCGTGTTATGGTAGATATTGATGATGAAAAAGTAGTGGTATCAAGTCCTGGAGAGCCAATATGCACCTTAAAACAACTCAACGATTTCACCGCCCCATCATTTAGTAGAAATGCTAAAATCGCTCACCTGTTTTTTGAAATGGGATTTGTTGAAGAAAGAGGTTTTGGAATGGAAGAGTTGAGTAAAGTAGAAAGTTTTGGATTACCAAAACCTGTATTTACATTAGAAAACAACATCTTAAAAACTACGCTTTACAGAGATATAAATCCAGAGAAGCAAACAGTAAGTCAATCAGACCTGCCAGGTGTGGAGATTTTAAGAGAACACAAACGTTTAACAACTAAGGAGTATAAAGAAATTTCAGGGCTTAAAGAACGTCAAGCTCGTAACCATTTAAAAACATTAGTTGATAATGACCTTGCAAAGAAAGAAGGAACAGCTTATGTATGGATTGAATAATCGGCAATTTCGGCAATGCACATTGCCGATTCTATTGCCGGTTTGGAAAAATCGACCAAAAGAAATGACCAATTGACCGATTTGTGACCGATTTCGGCAATTCAATATAAAATTCGGCAATACCGATTACCGATTTTGAAAATTGACAAATAAAAGAGATGATAACTTAAAATGACACGAATAACAGAAAATACCATAGAAGAATTTACAATTAACCTATTAGAACATTTAGGCTATCAATATATTTATGCTCCTGATATTGCACCAGATACAGACCAAGCAGAAAGAGCTTCTTATGAAGATGTTTTACTTGTAGAGCGTTTGCAAAATGCTATTCGTAGAATTAATCCAAACATTCCGCACGATAGCCAAGAAGAAGCTTTAAAAGAGATTCAAAGAATAAACTCACCTGAATTACTCAATAACAATGAAGCGTTTCACAGAATGCTTACAGAAGGTATAAAAGTATCTTATCAAAAAGACGGCAACCAAAGAGGAGATTTGGTTTGGTTGATAGATTTCAAAAATCCTGAAAATAATGAATTTGTTGTCGCCAATCAGTTTACAGTTATTGAAGATGGCAATACCAAACGACCAGATGTTATTCTGTTTGTAAATGGCATTCCTTTGGTTGTAATTGAATTAAAAAATCCAGCAGACGAAAACGCTACTATAAAATCTGCATACAAACAATTACAGACTTACAAAACCATTATTCCAAGTCTATTTACTTACAACGGGTTTATGATTATTTCTGATGGCTTAGAAGCTAAAGCAGGTTCATTATCCGCAGGAATGACCCGTTTTATGTCTTGGAAATCGGCAGACGGTAAAGAAGAAGCTTCACATTTGGTTAGTCAATTAGAAACATTGATAAACGGAATGCTCAACAAAGAAACTTTGTTAGATTTAATCCGTCATTTTGTCGTGTTTGAAAAATCTAAAAAAGAAGATAATAAAACAGGAATTATAACCATTTCAACCGTTAAAAAATTAGCTGCTTATCATCAATTTTATGCAGTAAATAGAGCGGTAGAATCTACTTTACGTGCAACTGGTTATACTTTAGAAAAAGAAACACCAGTTAGTATGGTAATGGAAGACCCTGCTAATTATGGTTTAGCAGGTGTAAAAGACCAACCCATTGGCGATAGAAAAGGCGGTGTTGTTTGGCATACACAAGGAAGTGGAAAATCATTATCAATGGTTTTTTATACAGGAAAAATTGTATTGGCATTAGACAATCCTACCGTTTTAGTCATCACAGACAGAAACGATTTAGACGACCAGTTGTTTGATACGTTTGCTTCTTCTACCCAACTTTTAAGACAAGAGCCAACACAAGTTGAAGATAGAGATAACTTGAAAGAATTATTAAAAGTAGCTTCAGGAGGTGTCATATTTTCAACCATTCAAAAATTTCAACCGCAAGAAGGAAATGTTTTTGAAACTTTATCAGAAAGGAAAAATATTGTAGTTATTGTAGATGAAGCCCACAGAACACAATACGGTTTTAAAGCCAAAACAATAGACGATAAAGATGCAAATGGAAATGTAGTTGGTAAAAAAATAGTATATGGTTTTGCAAAATATATGCGTGATGCTTTACCAAAAGCGACCTATCTTGGTTTTACAGGAACACCGATAGAAAGCACAGATACAAATACACCTGCCGTTTTCGGAAATTATATAGATGTATATGATATTGCTCAAGCCGTAGAAGATGGAGCAACTGTTCGTATTTATTACGAAAGTCGTTTAGCAAAAGTACAGTTGAGCGAAGAAGGAAAAGAAATGGTTGAGGAATTGGATAATGAACTTTTACAAGAAGATTTAACCGATACACAAAAAGCCAAAGCAAAATGGACACAATTAGAAGCATTAATTGGCAGTAAAAACAGAGTTAAAAACATTGCCAAAGATATTATTCAACATTTTGAAGCAAGACAAGAAGTGTTTGATGGAAAAGGAATGATAGTTTCAATGTCGAGAAGAATTGCAGCAGAACTCTATCACGAAATCATAACCCTAAAACCTGAATGGCATTCAGATGATTTGGATAAAGGAGTTATAAAAGTAGTAATGACTTCTGCAAGTTCAGATGGTCCCAAAATAGCCATTCACCACACCAATAAAACACAAAGAAAAGCATTAGCTGACCGAATGAAAGACCCTGATGACGAACTAAAATTAGTTATCGTTCGTGATATGTGGTTGACAGGTTTTGATGCACCAAGTATGCATACTTTATACATTGACAAACCAATGAAAGGGCATAACTTAATGCAAGCTATTGCAAGAGTTAATCGTGTTTACAAAGATAAACCAGGCGGATTGGTAGTTGATTATTTAGGTATTGCCTCTGACCTTAAGAAAGCACTTTCTTTCTATTCAGATGCTGGAGGAAAAGGAGATCCAACGATATTGCAAGAACAGGCAGTTGAATTGATGTTGGAGAAATTAGAAGTAGTTTCTCAAATGTATCACAGTTTCCCTTATGAAGATTATTTTGAAGCGAAAACTTCAAAGAAACTTTCAATGATACTATCGGCAGAAGAGCATATTTTAGGTTTGGAAGATGGTAAGAAAAGATATATCAATGAAGTAACAGCCTTGTCAAAATCATTTGCAATTGCCATTCCTCACGAACAAGCAATGGATGTAAAAGATGAAGTTTCATTTTTTCAAGCAGTTAAAGCACGATTAGCAAAATTTGATGTTACAGGAACAGGTAGAACAGATGAAGAAATTGAAACAACAATTAAACAAGTAATTGACAAAGCTTTAGTTTCCGAAAAAGTCATTGATATTTTTGATGCGGCAGGAATAAAAAAACCAGACATTTCTATTCTTTCAGAAGAGTTTTTACTTGAACTGAAAGGAATGGAACATAAAAATGTGGCTCTTGAAGTTTTGAAGAAACTCTTAAATGATGAAATCAAATCTCGTTCAAAGAAGAATTTAGTTAAAAGTAAATCCTTGATGGAAATGCTTGAAAACTCAATTAAAAAATACCACAACAAAATATTGACCGCAGCAGAAGTTATGGACGAACTCATAAAACTGAGTAAGGAAATTGTCAATATGGATAGTGAAGCTAAAGAAATGGGCTTGACCGATTTTGAATATGCTTTTTATACAGCTGTTGCGGACAATGAAAGTGCAAAAGACTTAATGCAGAAAGATAAGCTGAGAGAACTTGCCGTAATTCTAACCGAAAGAGTAAAAGCAAACGCATCAATCGACTGGACAATTAAGGAAAGTGTACGAGCCAAATTAAAAGTGATTATCAAACGGACTTTAAGACAATTTGGTTATCCTCCAGATATGCAGAAATTAGCAACAGAAACAATTTTAAAACAAGCGGAATTAATTGCAAACGAATTAACGAATGATTAAGCCAACGCTGAGGACTAATGCGTTGGATAGTTCTTTATAACTGGCTACAAACAAAGTTCACCTCAGTTTCTCTTTTTAAAAATACTAAAT
>DQTL01000112.1 GCA_015662775.1 Lutibacter sp. | reverse complement strand
ATGCGAGCATTTTTTTTACACTTTAGACACAGCTTGGCGACTTAGCGTCTTTGCGAGAGATAAAAAGCTGCTCTAGCACTTAATGGCTGAATAGATACGAAAAATTTAGTCTTAGTTTATTCGTTTTTTCAAAAATAAATTTCAATACAAGACTTTTTTATCCTTTATTGTGTGATTAAACAAGCTTATTTTCTGTAATTAAGGGCAAATCGAAACATTAATTCATATTTTTATTAACTGTCTTTTTGAAAATGTTAATAACATACAATTTCTTTAACATTGTGTACTAGCTATTTACATTATAACCTAAGCTTTAGGTAGGTAACAAATGTTACATAAAAGACATATCTATCTTTTATATTTTTTATCTGATATTTATCATACTTAATTTAGTATTTAAATTGCTATATTTGTGGCAATTTAACTAACATTATTAATTATTCACAAAATGAAAAAATCCAATTGGTTTATTAGAGTTTTTGTTGGAATTATGTTGGTAGCTTTAGGTGCTACTGATGCAATGGCGCAACAAACTCTCGACGATGTAAAAAAAGCACGTGGTCTTAATGACACAGATGTGCTGGCAGCAGTTAAGACGTTCATGCCACGTGGTGGTCGTGACGAGTATTTTTCAATTGTAGGTACTGGTAACTCAGGAACTATGATTGTGTATGGAATTCCATCTATGCGTATCTACAAATACGTAGGAGTATTTACACCTGAACCATGGCAAGGTTATGGTTTTGATGATGAATCATCATTAATGCTTAAAAAATCTTCTCTTGACGACAGAATTAGTACTTATGGAGACATGCGTTTCCCTGCCTTTTCTGAAAAAGGAGGAAACTACGATGGGCATTTTGCCTTTTTCTCTGATGGTGCAAACTCTCGTATTGCTCTTCTGGGCTTAGATGATTTTGAAACTAAACAAGTTTTATCAAATCCTTTATACTTAAGCACTTATCCTGGTGTTGCAGTTACTCAAAATACAGAGTACATAATTCAATCCAGTCAATATCCTGCACCTTGGGATAATAAACTTACTTCTGACATGAAATCAGGAGTTACTTTCTGGAAATTTGTAGAAGGTGAGAATATTCATAAAAGTAGAATGATTAAAGAAAAATCATTTACTCTTGAGTTACCTCCTTATACTTTAGACTTTTTTGATGCTGGAAAAAGCTCAAGTGATGGTCTTTTGGTTGGTTTAGCAGATAAAGATGGTAAAAACTATGTATATGTTATAGATTATAACAAATTAGCCAAAGCACCTAGCAAAAAAGTAAACGACTTTAATGTCGTATCTTTTGATGAAGCGAAAAAAAATAATGCCGTAGGATTTATAGAAATTCCTACTACTGGTAAAATGCTTAGAGTGGCTCCTAATGGAAAAAGCTTTTTAGTACCTGCTGGAAACAATGTAATAGTCTTTGACTTTGCAAAAGTAAAATCTGCTCTTGCTAAAGGAACTGTTATTGCTTTAGCAGATGTGCAAAAATCGAGTATCGCTATTGGTAAAGATGTTATTGATGTAGCTTTTGATCAAAGAAAAAATACAGCTTATGCTTCTGCACATGGAGATAGCAAAATTGTACGTTTTAACTACGAATCAGGTAAAACTGAAAAAGAAGTTAAACTTAGCTTTAAACCAAGTTTTTTAATGACTCCTCAAGGAAATTCTGCTTCGCCTCATTCTAACTACCTAACTGTAGTTGA
Organism: Lutibacter sp.; assembly: GCA_015662775.1. Classification (GTDB taxonomy): domain Bacteria; phylum Bacteroidota; class Bacteroidia; order Flavobacteriales; family Flavobacteriaceae; genus DQTL01. Next base: position 12,624 of record DQTL01000112.1, on the reverse strand, counting down.
TAAAGAAGGTTTGTATGAAAACTATCCTAATGTAGGTCCTATTCGTCCAAGTTTCCAACATCTTATAGATATTTCTTCTGATGATATGACAGACGTTTATACGATGACTTTACCTCAAGCAAATGTTTATGGTTCTGTTGCAGTACTACGTACTACTATCAAACCTATTATTCGTTATCCATTAGGAACTAATACTCGTGCAGGTGAGATTTCACGTTACAAAACAGTAGCTGGTCAAGAAAAAATCGAAAGAGAAGGAAATAGAGTTCATGTTTTTGGAACTTTAATTCGTTCACACATTACACCTGAGATCGTTACAGTTAACGAAGGTGATGTAGTTACTTTCCATTTAACAAACTTAGAGCGTGCCGAAGATGAAACACACGGATTTACAGTTGATACGTATGGTGTTCACGGTAGTTTTGAGCCTGGTAAAACAGCTTCTGTCACCTTTACAGCAAACAGACCAGGTGTATTCCCTTACTATTGTACTGAATTTTGTTCTGCATTACACCTTGAAATGGAAGGTATCTTATTAGTTCGTCCAACAGGATATGTTGATATTGAGCAAGAAGATGTAGTTCTTACCAAAGAACAAATGGCTGGTTTCAAGAAAAACTACGAAGACAAACTAGTTGTTATTGACCAAACGCAAGACGTTATCAATAGTGTAGTAACTTTCTTAAAAGAAAACAACTTTGGAGATTATCCTTATGTTGCTGCTTTAGTTACTGATGCGTTCGATCAATTAGATCAAGCAAAATCATCTAAAGAAAAACATGAAAAGTATGCTAAAGAAGGTAAGTACAAACAAGCTTTCTTATGGGCAGAGCAATACTGGCAATATCAAGTAAAAACTGCTGATGTTGGTTTACGTGCTAAGAAACTCTTAGAAGAAAGAATCAATAAATAATAAGGAGTAGTATTAATTTTAAAACAAAATTTTCAAACAATGAAAAATTTATTAAATAAAAAATATAGCTCACTATTTATGATGGGCTTGTTTATCATCACTTTAAGCTTACTGACCGTAAGTTGTGGTGATAAAGACAAAAAAGACAGCGGTGATGATTACGCTGGTGGAACAAACATTTCTGGAAAACCTTTCGGAAAAGAATCTTTTGGTGACGTTGTGAAACGTAGAGGTTTAAATGCACAAGATGTATTATCTGCTGCAAAAACCTATACACCAGATAATATAAAAGATGAATATGTAACAGTAAACTCTGGTGGACAAGAAGGTAACTTACCAATGTACACAGTACCTTCTATGCGTATGTTAAAATATCTACCATTGAATACACGCCAACCATATACTGGTTTTGGGTATAGTGAAGAATCTATGGATTTGATGAAGGATGGTTTTATAGAAGGTCAAGAGATTTTATGGGCAGATACACATCATGTCGGAATGTCAGAAACTAATGGTGTTTATAATGGTAAATGGGGTGTGATTAATGATAAAGCCAATCCAAGATTGTTTGTATTTGATTTAAAGGATTTTCAAGGAAAACAAACTGTAAACAGTCCTATTTATAGGTCTAACCATGGTGGATGTTTCTTTACTCCTGATTCTCGTTACTTTATGGAAGCATCACAATATCCTACACCAATGGATTGGAAATACCATGAATTAAGTGAAGCTAACTTCGAAAAATACTGGAGAGGTGGTGTAACCTATTGGAAATTTGATAATGACAAAGGTAAGATTGTTGAAAAAGAATCTTTTACTTTTGAATTACCTCCTTACACACAAGATTTATCAGATGCTGGTAAATTAGATTCTTATGGTTGGGGATTCACTAACTCATTCTGTACAGAGATGTATTATGGTGGTATTGAAAGTGGACGTCCTCCGTTTGAGGCAGGTTGTTCTTCAAGAGATGTAGATTATTTACATCTAACCAACTGGAAAAAAGCTGAAAAATTATTAAAAAATGGTACAATCAAACCCATGATGGTTCGTGGTCATAAAGTAATTAGAATAAAAGATGCGGTTAAGCATGATTTATTATTCTTAATTCCTGAGCCAAAATCACCTCATGGTGTGGATGTAGATCCTAGTGGTAAATACATCATTGTTGCTGGTAAATTAGATTCTCATGCTTGGGTTTACAAGTTTGATAAAATAATGACTGCAATAAAAGATAAAAAATTTGATGGTAAAGACAAATTTGGTATTAACATTATCAAACTAGAAGATGCTTTACACGGAAGTGTTGAAGTAGGTTTAGGTCCTTTACACAATCAATACGATTCTAAAGATGGTGTTGTATATACATCTATTTATGTTGATTCTCGTATTACTAAATGGAACTATAAAACTTTAAAAGTTTTAGGTTATGTACCTTCTCATTATAATGTTGGTCACTTAGTGGCTGCTTCTGGAGATACACAAAAACCACATGGTAAATATTTAATTTCGTTAAACAAATTATCTATTGACAGGTTTAATCCAGTAGGTCCTTTACACCCACAAAATCATCAATTGATTGATATTAGTGGCGATGGAGACCCTCAAGTAATTTTTGATTTACCATTACCAATGGGTGAGCCGCATTATACAACTATGCTTCACGTTGATCAATTTAAATCTGAAGCAATTTATCCATTAGGTCAAAATATCATTACTGATAAAAAATCTAAACATTTCACAGCTTTAGGTGCTGAAGGTGTTAAAGGTAATCATGTATATGGTACAATTAAAGATGGTAAAGTAACGCCAGCTAATTTAACTTTTAAACAAGGTCAAACAGTTTATATTCACTTGACTAATCATGGTCAAACTAAACTAGATCATTATGTATATCAGCTTTCTGCTTATGACAAAATGTATCACTTTAGTCCAGGTGAAACAGCTACGCTAAAGTTTGTTGCTGAAAAAGCAGGGAAATTCCCAATCTTATTAGATTCTCAAAACAGCCCTGATAAACGTCAATTAGTAGGTTATATGAGTGTTGAGTTTAACCAAACTGCAGAAAATAACCGTGTATTAGCTTATACTGAACGTATCAATTATGATATGAAAATGCAATCTTTTAAACCATCTGCTATTGAGCTAGCTAATTTACTTCCAGGTGAGTTAGAATACTTAAACTATGGTTGTAGTGCTTGTCATAAATTCGGACAACCTTTTAACGGTCCTGATTTATTTATGGTTGACAAACGTAGAGATGACAAATGGTTAAAAGAATGGATTACTGATCCTGATTCGAAAAGGAAAGATGCTGACATTGAAGCTATGCGTCAAACCTATAAGTTAATGATGCCTAACCAAAATGTATCTGATGCTGATGCTGATAAAATAATTGCTTTCTTAAAAGCGAAGTCAGAACAAGTATTAAAAGAAATGGAATAATTTTTTATAAGAATAAAAGATAAAATCCAATAGATCTATCCGAGTAAGAGTTTTGTACTCCTACTCGGATTTTTCAAAACTAAATAACTCTAAAAACTAAAATTTAAAATTTTTTATTAATCATGGGAAATCAATCCAACAAATTCGGACTACTATACAAACTCTTTGGAGTTATAGGAGTCTTTTTAATTATTGCTGTCTATTTTATGCCTATTTGGTGGGTAGCATTACAAAGTCACCAATACCCAAAATCAATGTACCCTAAAGGAATTCGTATCGAATTTAAGTATGATGGTGTATACAATGGCTGTGAAGGTGTAAAAGAAAGAGCCGAAATAACAACAAATGAAGGAGCAGATTGCTTAATGGAAATGACGGCGATTAACCATTATATTGGTATGTACCCAATAGTACAAGGCATCAATAGTCGTGTTTTTGAAGAATATAAGGAAGGTCAAATAAAGCCAATACCAGAATACTATGTTTTTGACACTAAAAAAGATGCTAATGGTGAAGATGTGATTGATCCTAAAACAGGTAGCCCTGCTGAAATAAATGTAACACCGCAGTATCTAAAAATACTGAATGGTATTTTAGTCTATTCAAAATATATATTTGCCTTTTTACTTTTACTACTAGTTTACTTTATTGCAACTCCTAAAAAACAAAATTCCATTTTTGCTTTCTTACCCGCTTTACTACCATTCTATTTCCTACTTCTATACATGTATTCGATGTATTGGTACGGACATCACCTAGATTTACATGGTGGAGGTGCATTTTCAGGTATAAAACCATTTATGCCAACAATATTTGGACATGGTAAAGTAGCTCAGTTTGAGACTGTTGCTTACCCATACTGGGGCTTTGCAGCAGATTTACTGGTATTTGTAGTATTAGTTTTTGCTATACTATTTAAAAGAAAATCTATAGCATTACAGAACAAATAGATCTCTTAATCCTATCAAAATTATGGAGGACACATAATATATAGAAACTATCTCTTTTAGAGGCTTATTGAAAAGTTCACTTATTTTTTATAAATTCGTTGCGACTATAAAAAAGCTTATTTAGAGATAGTTTATATTATAGCAATCTAATCTAAAAACTAAACTTATTATTATGAGAAACTATTTCCTCATATTGATTTTACTATTGCAATGGTTTTCCTATTCACAAAAAATAGAGGAAAATGATGTAATTGTAGAAGAGCCAGGCACACATTCTAAAATTACACCCTTTGAATCTGATAAAGATCAAGTATTTCTCAATACTTTATTAAAACACTTAAAATCAGGTGATACTTTAAAACTAAAACCAGGATTTTATACGGGTCCTGCAACTATTAAAGTTTCAAATGTGACAATTGATGGTGGAGGCAAAGCAACTATTTCTGGTATGGGTAACGAATCTGTTATCTATGTTAAAGCAGATAGTGTGATTATTAAAAACCTTCATATTACAAATTCAGGTGATTCTCCAGACCGTTTAGATGCAGGTATTAAAGTTATAGAAGCAAGTAATACACACATTCATAATAATCGGATAGATGAATGTTTATTTGGTGTAGATATTTTCAAATCAGATCATTGTGTGGTGGCTAATAACGATATTACTTCGATATCAAGAAAACCTTTAGCATTAAAAGGAGATGCTATTAGACTATGGTATTCGACAGATAACAGAATCTTATTCAACTATTGGCATGGTGTACGTGATATGGTTGTATGGTATTCCTCAGGAAATCATTTCGAAGGAAATAAAGGAATCGGAAATCGTTACAGTATTCATTTTATGTATTCACATAACAATCGCATACATAAGAATGAGTTTTACAACAACTCAGTAGGTATTTTCCTAATGTACAGTGAACAAACTATTCTGACTGAAAATTTAATTCAATCCTCCAATGGAACAACAGGAATGTGCATCGGATTAAAAGAAACCTCATCCAATCAAATTTTAAACAATCGCCTCCTCTACTCTGCTTACGGTTTGCATTTTGATGTTTCTCCTTTTGTAGCAGAAAAAATAAACACCGTAGTTGGTAATGAAATTGCTTTTTGTAATGTAGGCATGCTTTTCCATTCCGATTTAGAAGGGAATTTGGTAAAAGGGAATTACTTACATGATAATCTAACACAAGTATATACACGTGGTAAAACGGCTAATGGTAATAAATTTGAAGGTAATTATTGGAGCGATTACCAAGGCTATGATAAAGACGAAGATAATGTTGGTGATGTTCCATATAGTTTATATAGCTATAGCGAACATTTATGGGCATTTAATAAAAATATAGAATTCTTTTATGGTGCTCCTATTTTAGAAGTTTTAGACTTTTTAGAAAGACTAGCACCATTTTCAAAACCAAAATTTGTATTGAGAGATAAAAAACCTATGTATAAATGGGATAAAGAAGAAGTAAAATAAGTTTTTATGAAATTGTATTGATTTCATGAAATACACTAAGAATATGTAGAATTAAGAATTATTTTTATAATGTTTACGACTAAAAATATTGTAACTTTTAACTTTGTAAACCTTTAACTTCAAAAGATATGGGAAAATCAAAATCAGATATTAACAGAAGGCAATTTCTTAAAAATGGAGCTGTTGCAGTTGTTGCACTAGGTGCCGTAGGAGTTGGAGCAAATTATTTAAAGAAGTTAAATATTGAAAATGCAAAAACGCTACTACGACCACCAGGTGCGGTCAATGAAGCTGAGTTTATTTATGCTTGTATTAAATGTGGACTTTGTGTTCAAATATGTCCAATAGATGCTATTAAATTGGCAACTATCTCTGATGGTTTATCTTACGGTACTCCATATATTGATCCACGCAAACAAGCTTGTGATTTTTCTTGCGATGCGATGCAGTGTATAGAAACTTGTCCTACTTCAGCTTTAAATTTTATCCCTTTTAAAACAGCAGGAGAAGAAGCTTATGTAGCCTACAATAAAGCAAATCCTACTCCTGGTCCCGATTACAACCCAATTGCCATCCAAGCTAAAGCGATGAAAGCCAATACCAAAATGGGGTTAGCTGTTATCAATCATAAAACTTGTTTAGCAAGAAATGGAGAGAGCTTTAAAGGAGTACCAAGAGAAGAAGGTTTTGAAGGAATCTACCGTTCCCCAAATCCAAAACGAAAAGAACGTAAGGCATCTCCAGTAAATGATCACGCATTTGATCGCGAATTATGTGATTTATGTGTAACAGAATGTCCTATTGGTGAAACAGCCATCATTATGGAAGAAAAAATCAGAAATAATGGACAAAGTAGATGGCGTCCCATGGTGCTAGAAGGTTGTACTGGTTGTGGAGTTTGTGTAATGGTTTGTCCATCTACACCAGATACTATTATTATTGAAAAATTAGAAACTGCTTAAATTCTTTACTGATGATAAAAATAAAAAAACTTCAACCCCTACCAGCAAAACGTAGAGAAGAAATGCCTAATTCTAAATTAGGAATTACTTTTAAAGAGTGGAAAGCTAATAAACCTAATAAAAATAAATGGCGTAACAAACGATGGGGTGTTTTACTTTTCTTCAACTTCTTGTTCTGGGCATCCTTTGCCTTTCATATCGGTATCCTAGAAGGTTCACTTAGTGGTTCAAGATTTGTAGGTATCTATTTAATGGATCCTTACAATGCCTTACAAGAATTGTTTATTGCAAGTAAAACAGGTTATTTCGCCATGTTAACGACTAACTTTTTTATAGGTTTCTTTGTTATATTAATGTTTTACTTTTTAATGGGTGGTCGTACATTTTGTTCTTGGCTTTGCCCCTATCATTTTTTAGCAGAAAATGCAGAAAAATTACATAACTACTTGGTAAAAAAGAAAAAAATAAAAGAACATTCTTATAATATTGGTATTAGATATATCTTCTGGGTAGGTTTTCTACTTTTAGCATTTTTCACACAAACTTTAGTATTCGAAACAATAAATCCTGTAGGAATTATTTCAAGAGCCATTATATATGGTCCTGGTTTACTTATGTTTTGGGTTGTAGCCCTACTACTATTTGAAATCGTTTATTCAAAACGTTTTTGGTGTCGATATGTTTGTCCGATTGGGTTAACCTACAGTGCATTAAAGAAAGTTTCGCCAGTAGGTGTTGAATTTGATTTAAGTAAATGTGGTCATTGTAAAGACTGTCAAGATGTTTGTTTAGTACCTCATGAATTATGGTTTGTAAAACGTGGAGAAGCCACTAAAGAAATTCATGCAACTGGTGCTGATTGTACAAATTGTGGACTATGTGTTGATATTTGTTATGGTGATGCACTAAAATTAAAAATAAAAGGATTTGATAAGATAATGTAAAAACCCAGCCCCAACCCTTACGTTTGAGAAAGGAGATAGGATGCGTTAAAAAATATTAAGCAATATTAAAATATCTCAAAAATTCCATAAAGCTTTGCGGCTTTACGGCTTTACGAGAAATCTAAAAAGGAACTAACAATGGAAAATTCTGAGACATTAATCTCGGTTAAAAAGCTGACAAAATCTTTTAAAAAGACTACGGTCATCGAAGATTTAGATCATGATTTTAAGGCGGGTGAACGAATAGCTCTAGTGGGACAAAATGGAGCTGGAAAAACAACTTTAATACGTAGTATTTTAGGTTTGTATAAATATGAAGGAAGTATTGATGTACTGGGCATGAACCCTAGAACAGAAAGAGAAAAAATATTACATCATATAGGTTTTGTACCACAAATTCCGCCTCCAATTAAAATGACTGTTGGAGAAATGCTTGAATTTTTTGGCACTTTGACCAATACAGACAAACAAAAATTTATTGACATCAGCGAAAATTTAGGTTTAGATGTACAAGCCAATCTAGATAAGCCATTTATGAAACTTTCGGGAGGAATGAAACAAAAATTACTAGTTTCATTTGCACTAGGAAGAAATCCGAAAATACTATTGATGGATGAACCTGCGGCAAACCTAGATCCTAAAGCAAGGAAGATTTTATTTGAATATTTACATAATTTCGACAAAGATGCTTTGATGATTATCAGTAGTCACAGAATCGATGAAGTAGAAGACCTGGTAAACAGGCTAATAGAAATGGATTTGGGTAAAATTGTGGTGAATAAAGAGGTCTAAGGAATTAAAAAATGAAGTTAATACAAATTACATAATCTACCTTAACTTGATTCAGGAACTCATAATTTTAACCTAAATATGTATTAGTCTTATTTTAAAAGATGCTGAAACAAGTTCAGCATGATAGTTTCAAAATAAATAAACAAAATATGAAAACAAAACTAACAACACTACTTATAGGAATAGTAATATTAATAAGCTCGTGTAATCAAAAGGTTACATATGAAGCACGCGACATTAACTTTGACAGGGACGTATGTTACGTATGCCTTATGGGCTTAACTGACCAACGTTACAACGCACAATCCATCAACGAATTTGGCGAAGTACATTGGTACGACGACATAGGTTGTCTAGCAGAAGAAATGAAAGACACGGAAACTTGGAATACATGGAAAGGAAATAAAGTTAAATTCTGGATTGGGGATGCTAGTAAAGAAAATGATCCATCTAATTGGATTGATGCTGAAAAAGCATTTTTTGATTATGGAAAACATACCCCAATGGGTTATGGTTACTCTGCTTATGCACAAAAACCCGATTCTGAAGCTATTTACACCTTTGAAGAAACATTGACTAGAATAAACGAAGGAAAAACTATGCGTGAAAATTTTATTCAAGAAAAAATGTTGATGATGAAAGATAATCCGAAAAAGATGAAAATGCTTAAAAATAAGTTAGAAAGAGAACAAAGTAAAAGAGATGCAAGTTCTCATGAAGGACATAATCATCACTAAAATTGTCATTAAAAAGATAGTGAAGAATCTTTAATTTTAAAGAAAAGATTTATCCAACTTTTGCAAAGACAAAAATCTAAAAACTAAAACAAATGAAAAGCTTAGACAGTTTAAAACAAATTATTCACTCAGACATTCGCCAAAATCTGCGTTCGCGTTGGTTTTGGGCATATAGCATATTATTCGGCGGTTTTGTAGCCATAATGTTTACCTCGGGTATTACAGAATCGCAAATTATAGGTTTTGTAGGTTTAAGTCGACTAATGGTAACTTTTATGCAAATAAGTATGGCAATTTTGCCAATTTATGTGTTAATATCAACAGTTCGTTCTGTAGTTGGTGATCGAGAAAACTCCGTAATGGAATATATTCTATCTCTACCTATCTCATTTACGAGTTATTTTTGGGGGAAACTCATAGGTAGATTTTTTATTATTTATGTACCTGTATTTATTGCCTTATTAGGTTCTGTAATCTGGGCATTATTAACAAATATTGATGTGCCTTGGGATTTATTTTTCCTATATAGTGCTTTACTCGCCTCCTTAGTATTTTTCTTTTTAGGCTTGAGTATGTATATATCGGCACGGGCAAGTTCACAAGATATTGCTGTGAGTACTGCCTTTATTATTTGGTTATTCTTAGTTGCCTTTATTGATTTAATTCTTATTGGAATTATGTTGCGAATGAGAGGAAACCCAGGTTTAATAATCGGTTTAGGAATGTTAAATCCATTACAAGTATTTAGAACGGGTAGTTTAATCTTATTCGACCCACAATTAACAGTAATGGGAACAGCTTCATATTACGTATTAGATACCGTAAATAGAGGTGTATTTATTGCCTTCTCAATTATTTATCCTATTGTATTAGGTTTTATCTTTGCCTTTTTTGGAAACAGATATTTTAATAGGAATGATGTGGTCTAAAGTTGAAAGTGCAAAAGTTAAAAGTATAAAGTTGAAAATATAAAGTTTTGAGTATATGAGATTTCTTGTATTATTATTAGGTTTATTGATGATTAGTAGTTTATATTTCTCATGTGAAATTGGTAATAAATCACCTGTTAGTCAGTTATTTCCTAACGAACCTGACACGACCAATTTACCTGAATTAGCTGTCTTTTTAGAAAAACACCAATTAGATAAAATTATTGATGAAGAGACTTTTTTATCCAATGGTAAAAAAAGACATAAAGGCATTATTTCTGTTCCACAAAACTATGATGATTTTAGAAGATATTCTTTAGATGTAGTATATTGGCCAAAGACTAGTGTAATCGAAGGTGATTTCAGAGGAGCTTCCATTCGTTCTGGCAGATGCCAAGACGGAAATTATCGAAAATCTGATTTTAGAGTTGCCGATATTCGTTGGACAATTTTTGATGGTTCCATCTTGGATAGCATTAATTTTAAACAAAGTAGATTATTTCATGTAAAAGTTAACTATTCTAAACTTTCTAATTCTAATTTTAGAGGAGCCAATATGTTTGGTATGGAAGGTCATTTTGCCAAAATGCGAAATTGTGACTTTTCTGGTGCATTGATGAAAGATTCTGAGTTTTTAGATAGTGATTTAACAGGTTCTATTGCCGTTAAAGCAAAACTTTTTAGAGCCGTATTACTCAAATCTAAACTAGACTCTTGTGATTTTTCGTATGCTGATTTTACGGGAACTGGGTTAGAAGAATCTACCTTTATTAACTCCAGACTTTGGTATGCTAATTTTCAAGGTGGTCATTTACAGGGAACTAGCTTTCAAGGAGCTGATTTAAAAGGTTGTAACTTCTTTGGAACCGAATTTGAAAGCACCAATTTTAAAGATGCTATTAATATTCCAGATGATATAAAACCCTTTATAAATGAAGAAGGTATGGCGACAGGTGTTTGGCAAGATACTAAATAATTAATTAGCTAATGTGTTGATTGGCTGATTTGAAAATTAAGATAAATATCAACCGAAGTAACGTCTTTGCGAATGGGATAGAATTGAAGCAAACTCATAATGTAAAATAAATAAAACACAATGCGTATTACTACTTTTATTCTTTTTGTACTAAGCATCTTTGGGCTTTTTGTTTTTGCTTCGCAACCAAAAGCAATTAGCACAAACAAATCTTACACAGTTAAGGTAGATACTTTTGTCTTAGATACTGCAAAAAGTGTTATCCATTGGAATTGCAAACACTACGGCAGTATTAAATTTAAAAGTGGTTTCTTAAATACCAGCAATGAGATTCTTGATGGACTCCATGTAAGTATAAACATGAATAGTGTAAAAAATACAGATATTGAAAATAAACTTTTACAAGGAACTCTAGAAAATGTATTAAAATCTATCGAATTTTTCAATACAGAAGTATATCCCGAAGCTAGGTTTGAATCACATCAAATCACTAAATTAGAGAACAATAATTATTATTTTGAAGGTGATTTTGTCTTTTTCGAAAATGGTATTTGTTCTAATTTTAAAGGAACTGTAAAGATTGAAAATGATTCTATACACCTCAATACGGAGACAATAATTATTAATCGTACCGATTGGGGTATGTATTATCTTTCTGTAAATAACTTGTATCCAAAAGAAGAAGAATCTGGTTTTGTAGTTTCTGACACCATTTTTTTTGATGCACATATTACGGCATATAGGAAGAAATAGATTATTTTATTCCAAATAATTTATTCCAAAAAGATTGTTTCTTTTCTGTTGACATGGTTTTAAAATCATCCGCCATTTGATTTCCAAAACCTAAAGCTGCAGCTTTTTTACAATGTTTTACAATAATATCTTCAATCATTTCATCATAAGTCATTCCTTTGTTTTCAAGATATTCACCGAGGAATTTTTCGGAGGCTTCCATACCAGCTATATCTTCAATGGCACACAAAGCTTTGTATAAAGGTGTAATCGCATTCTGCACGTCTTTACAAATAGGTCGTCTATAAGCAGTATAATTAACTACTTCTCTACTAGCATCAACTTTTGTAACAAAGTCCGTTAGTATCCAATAATAGCGACCATCTTTAGCTAAGTTTTTCACCAAAGCCATTACATTTTCTCTGTCTTTAATATGTTCCCATACAATTTTAAACATGACTTGGGGCATGTCAGGATGACGAATAATATTATGAGGTGCACCAATAAGTTCCTCTTCGTTATAACCTGCTATTTCAATAAAAACATCATTTACTTCTCTAATAATACCTTTGGGATCCGTTACACTAATTAATACAGCTTCATCATCTATTTTAATTTCTTCATTGATTGGATTAGGTCGGTCAGCTTTAGTTAATTTTGCACTCATGATATTCACTTTTTAGTTTCTTCAAATTTACATAATTATCTTTAATAAAAGACAAATATATAGGCTATTGTTATTTGAAAGTCTCAATAAAACT
>DQTL01000216.1 GCA_015662775.1 Lutibacter sp. | reverse complement strand
TTACAAACTACAATCGCTTAAAACGCCTTATATTTGAAAAATAGTTATAACTTTCGGAGGTTTTTAGACAGACTGACGTTGGGCGTCATACTAAAATTTAAAAATAAAGGTGCAATTTAAATTAGCAAACTCCGTAACTTAGCAAAAAAATAAAAATGGATAATTGAATGACAAAACAAGAGAAAGCAAAATACAAAAAGAAATTCGAAAAAGCTTTGAATGAGCTTGTTAAGGATTTAAAGTCATATGTATCAACAGAAACTGGTGAATGGACAGTTAAAGGCTTTATTGATATTTACAAGAACATTTATACCATCTCGTCAGACACCAAAATTATCTCGAAAATACTTGAAATTCACATTTTTCCTAAAATACTGCAATTTGCTGAAAAATTTGGTTACAAACTTATTCTAGCAGAATATCAAAATTGGTATCCTGATTTAACAATCATCGACAAAGACAATGTAGATGTTAAATTTGCTCTTGATTTAAAAACTACTTTTAGAAGGAACAATAAAACAGCGGGTTTCACACTTGGGAGTCACGGAGCATATTTTAAAGAGAGAGATAAAAGTAAAAACATTCAATTTCCATACAATCAATATCTAGGTCATTATTGTTTAGGAATAATCTACACACGAGTAGACTTTGATGATAACTTAGCTGAAACTGAAATTTATCAGGTTCACGAACTTAATGAAGAATACGAAGAAAGTCCGGACCCTATTATAGATAGACAAGTTACCAGTGTAGCGAAACTAAAATCTATTACATCAGTTATAAAAGACTTTGACTTTTTTGCTGCAGAGAAATGGAAAATTGCAAGTGACAGAAGAGGTTCAGGAAATACTGCAAACATTGGATCTATCAATGATATAAAAGATTTGAAAGCAGGCAATGGCGTATTCAGCAAATTAGGTGAAAAATGGTTTGATGAGTACTGGATAAATTACGGAACAGCAACAATGGTAAAAGACGGTAAGACAATTAAAGTTAGCAGCATTTGGGACTTTCTTGAATTTAAAGGGAGAAAAGACCTTTATAATAAAGTTGTGGCAAAAGGAGCAAAACGAAAAAGAGCAGACCAAAAATGAGAGTAATTACACCACCAATAAAAAGTCAGGGAATAAAGACAAAGTTAGTTCCTTGGATAAAAGAAATATTACCAAACACTAAAGGCAAGTGGATTGAGCCTTTTTTGGGAACTGGTGTGGTTGCCTTCAATATGGGATTCAAAAAAGCTCTTTTAAATGACACAAATCCCCATATAATAAAACTTTATCGAGAAATCCAAGAAGGTGTAATAACACCTCAAAAAGTTAAATCTTACCTTGAAGCAGAGGGCGAGAAACTTAAAAATGCAGAAGATAATGGATACGAACATTTCAGGTTTATTAAAGATCGGTTTAATAAAAATCCAAATTCACTTGATTTTATTTTTCTATCAAGAGCAGGATTTAATGGGATGATGCGGTTCAATAGAAAGGGAGAATGGAATATTCCGTTTTGCAAAAAACCTGAAAGATTTGCACAGGCATATATTACTAAGATTGTTAATCAGGTAGCAAGAGTTTCGCACGTAATAAAACCGGAATGGGAATTTACTAATAAGCAGTTTTTAGAAATTATTCCGCTTGCAAACAAAGACGACATTATTTATTGTGATCCGCCCTATTATGGCCGATATGTAGACTATTATAATGGTTGGACAGAAGATGACGAAGAATTATTATTCAACCAGTTAAAGGAAACAAATGCAAAATTCATTTTATCAACTTGGCATCATAATGACTACCGAAAAAACGAAATGATTACAAAATTTTGGAATTATTTCAATATTATTACAAGAGACCACTTTTATCATTCAGGTGGTAAGATTGAAAACAGAAGAAGCATTGTAGAAGCATTAGTATGCAATTTTGACATTGACAAAAATATAGCAGTACACAATCACGGAATAAAAGAAAAACCTAAGCAATTATCCATATTTGAAGTAATAGACAAATAAAGTACGAACGCCCAACAAAGGTAACCGTTGCACAAACCCATAAATTTTAAAAATGGGCAAATTTTAAGAAGTGATTGAAACTGTTTTTAGAAAAAAGACTTTTTTCAGACTTCATTAATATACACTTTTTGAAGTGTATTAATAATTTTTCTTGATACGTCTTTTTTCCTTGCATAAGGAGTAGTTTAACAGCATGAAGATACTAATAATCCGTTGTTTATGCAAGTTCTCTGTGTGTTTTTTATCGATCATATTTAACTTTTTTGCCTGTTTGTGCAACAGGCACAATGTATATAGTTTATGGCGGATGAAGTGCTAATTATGAGTATTTTATATTAAATAAACATCGATATAAGTTGAAAGTTTTGTGTTTCAAAAACCGCCACAAAACCATATACTTAACGTTAAAAACAGAGAAACTAAATAAAAAGATATAATGGATACTTTAGTAATAATATTAATCATAGTTTCAACTATTCTATAGGTTTGAGCTGTTTACGATATTAACAAAACAAGAATTCGAAATAAAATTAGCCTATTATGGCTTCTACTCGTATTGGTTTTCTCAATGATTGGACCAATTATTTATTTTCAAATGAAAAGAAGACTTTTAAGTAGATGAAAATTGTAACTTGGAATTGTAATGGAACATTTAGAAAAAAGTTTGAATATATTTCAGACTTAAATACTGATATTTACATTATCCAGGAATGTAAAAACCCTGCTGAATCTCGACACCTAAAATATCAGGAATGAGCTGAGAATTATATTTGGATTGGAAACACAAAAAAACAAAGGACTTGCGATTTTTAAAATATTTGAAAATGGAATTATTCGGTCAAAGTTAGGAAACACAGGATTGGTCAACATTGTGTTCAGAACTTGTTTGTTGACGTGTTCCGAAAGTTTTATTGTTAGGCAATGATTATAGGGCTTTTCCTATTGATGTGCTATAAAATAATATTCATCATTTGTATTATAATAATGAACAAAATCATCTAAAGTTAAAGGTTTTTTACCTTTTATATAGGACTTAAGTAGAGAAATATTGAGCCCTATTTCTTCCGTAATATATTTATATAAATCTGTGGGATTCATTCCATAATAATCACTTGCACCCAACC
>DQTL01000218.1 GCA_015662775.1 Lutibacter sp. | reverse complement strand
TCTGCTTTTTCGGTTTTCATAATAGATATTATTGAATGAAGGTGCCACTAATTGTAAGCAACCAGCGTTTCTCGCAAAACCAGTTGCTGTGCACCATTGATACCTGTTAATATTCTGTGAAAGGATTGCGATGTTTGGATTGATCAAAAACTGTTTTAAGTACGCGCGCTCACTTCCGCGACTCAAAATAATAGAAGAAGGGGATATCCTAGATGTTTTAGAACTGAAACTAGAAATAATGCGCGCGAAGTATGAAAATAAGGGGACACTCAGCAATGAAGAAATAGAAAAACAGGGTACAGTCATCCTTCTGCTCGATAAGGTGAAAAAATACAAAAATAGCGAAAGCAAATCCGCAGATCAGAAAATAGAAATTACGAAAATGTTTTTTGAATTGATGTAAGCTGATTGCTTTTTTAAACAAACCTGAAAGGAGATCATAAGAAAATGAATATTTGCGTAGTCAAAAGAGACGGGAGCCGCAAACCTGTCGACATTAAAAAAATTAGAAAACAGACAGAAGATGCGTGCCGAGGACTTAAAAATGTAGACTTTAATGAACTTGAACTAGATACCAAGTTGCAATTTAGAGACGGTATTTCAACTGAGGAAATCCAGCAGACGTTAATAAAGACTGCTGTTGATAAAATCGATATCGATAGACCTGATTGGACGTTTGTTGCCGCGAGACTGTTTTTAAATGATTTATATCATAAAATCGGTAAACTGTATCACGGCAAAAAAGGTAACCCGTATTCACACACACTGCACGACTGTATTAAACTAGGTGTTGAAAATGAATTAATCCATCCTAAATTGCTTGATGAATCAAAATTTAATTTTGAAGAATTAAATAATTATATTAAACCTGAAAGAGATTTACAGTTTACGTATCTCGGGATAAAAACGTTGTATGATAGGTATATTATTAAAGATAGAGACGATAGACCTATTGAACTGCCTCAGCATCTGTTTATGGGTGTTGCAATGTGGCTCGCGTCTAATGAAAAAGATGCAACTTACTGGGCTAAGAGATTTTACGATGTGATTTCTAAATTCGAGGTAATGGTTGCCACACCTACACTGTCTAATGCGAGATTGAACAGACACCAATTAAGCAGCTGTTATCAGGGTACAACAACTGATAATATTGAAGATATTTTTGATAGCTTCAAAGAGATGGCGCTGTTAAGCAAGTATGGTGGTGGTATCGGATGGGATGTTACCAATATCAGAGCACTCGGCTCTTGCATTGATAATAAAAAAGGTGCATCAGGTGGGCTGATACCATGGGCTAAAATTATAAACGATATCGCAATATCAGTAGATCAACTGGGAACAAGAAAAGGTGCTATATCCGTGTACCTAGAGCCTTGGCATATGGATATACAAGATTTTATCGAACTCAAGAAAAACAGCGGCGAGGAAAGAAGACGGGCGCACGATATCTTCCCTGCGTTATGGATACCAGATTTGTTTATGAAACGAGTTGAAGCAAACGAAAACTGGACACTGTTTGACCCGTATGAGACTCCCGATTTGCATAAATTATATGGTGAGGAGTTCGAGAAAAAGTATATCGAATATGAAAATAGAGATGACATTAAAAAAGAAACTATCGACGCTAAAGAGTTATGGAAAAAAATTCTAAGAGAATACTACGAAACTGGAAACCCGTTTCTAGTATTTAAAGATGAGTTTAACAGAAGAAATCAAAATAAACATGTTGGTGTTATAAATGCATCAAACCTCTGTACTGAAATCGGTCAAGTGACACATGGTGCTGAGTACAAAATTAAAGTAACTTTTGAAGATGGTGCATTTGCGTTTTTTGATCTCGAAGAGGATGTGAAGGTAAAAGTGAAAAGCAAAATTCACGTTAAAAAAGCAAAAAGACTAACGAGTGAAGATGTGCTCGATACTTACCCTAGTAAAAAAATCATATTCACTGAACGCTTCAAATTTAAAGAGAGAAGAACTTTGGTTTGCAACTTAGCATCTATCAACTTGAGCAAAGTTAATACTAAAGAAAAAATTGAAGAGCTGATGCCGACAATGGTAAAAATGCTTGATAATGTAATTGATTTAAATTTCTACCCTACAATCTCCGCGAGAGAGTCTAATGTTAAAAGCAGAGCTATCGGCATAGGTATGATGGGTGAAGCGCAGCTGTTAGCCGAAAAACAGATTATGTATGGTTCACAAGATCATTTAGAATTAATTGATGAATTATATGAAATTATTTCATATAACGCAATTAATGCAAGCTGCAAACTGGCGCGAGAAAAAGGGAGTTATCCAGAATTCGAAAACAGCAGTTGGAGTAAAGGTGTATTACCTATCGACACACAAAATGAAAATGCTAAAAAATTAACAAACAGACCAGGTACTGTGTATGACTGGGATTTTTTAAGAAGAGAAGTTGTGAAAGGTATCAGAAACGGTTATCTGATGGCTATTGCACCAACTAGTTCTATCTCATTAATAGTTGGAACAACGCCAACCATTGAGCCAGTGTATAGAAAAAAGTGGTTTGAAGAGAATTTATCTGGATTAATTCCTATCGTGGTTCCGAACTTATCACCGGATACCTATATGTTTTACCC
>DQTL01000044.1 GCA_015662775.1 Lutibacter sp. | reverse complement strand
TATCTAGATTATAATTAAAATTGAGAACTGAGAGCTGAGAACTGAGAACTGAGAACTGAGAACTGAGAACTGAGAACTGAGAACTGAGAACCGAAAACCGAAAACCGAGAACCGAAAACCGAGAACCGAGAACCGAGAACTGAGAAACCATGAAAATAAACAAAATACTCCTTTTAGGGATAGGTAACTGCGGCAGAGCTGATGATGGTTTGGGATGGGCTTTTCTAGATGAAATAGAAAAGAATTTACCCACTAATATTGATTTGGAATATAGATACCAATTACAAGTTGAAGATGCAGAATTAGCCTCACATTACGAGCAAGTATTTTTTATAGATGCACACAAATCTAATTTAAAAAATGGTTTTATTATTGAACAATGTAAACCCATTGAAACACATCATTTTAGCACACATGAACTACCACCAGAAACAGTATTGTATTTAACCAATCAGATGTATAATAAATTCCCTAAATCTTACCTAATTGGCATAACTGGAATAGAATACAAACTAAAAATGGGTTTATCTGATTTAGCAAAAAATAATCTACAAAAAGCGATTCATCAATTTAATAAAATACTAAAAACAAAAGAACCTGAGCTTACTACTAAAATATCTATTTGAGCGATTTCTCCTACTACGACAATCAAATAGATTGTATTTGGTTATTATTGTATTGAGTTCAGGTTTTCTTTTTTCGATTTCTTAAAGTTAAAACTTTTCACTAAATTTGACATTCAAATTTTAAACTTATCCTATGTGCGGAACTTGCGGATGTGGTGACGAAAATACTATTAGTATTCAAACACCAAAAGAACACCAAAATGCTCAAGAGCATGAACATACTCATAACCACGGAGATCACCAACATACACATACACATGGCGATCACACCCATAGTCATGTTATAGAAGTAGAAAAAAACATACTCAATCATAACGATGTTTTGGCAGCTAGAAACAGAGGCTATTTTGAAGCGAAAAACATCTTTACCCTTAATTTAGTGAGTTCGCCAGGTTCAGGGAAAACCAGCTTTTTAGAAAGAACCTTAGCTGATTTAAAAGATACAATCGATTTTTCAGTTATTGAAGGTGATCAACAAACCATGAATGATGCGAATAGAATTGACGCCTTGCAAATACCTGTTGTACAGATAAATACAGGTTCGGGCTGTCATTTAGAAAGTGATATGGTCTATGATGCAGTTAAAAAAATTAAACCAAAAGACAATTCTGTATTAATGATAGAGAATGTAGGAAATTTAGTCTGCCCTTCTTTATTTGATTTAGGAGAAAATAAACGTATTGTAATTATCAGCACAACAGAAGGTGATGATAAACCCATAAAGTATCCTGATATGTTTGCGGGTTCTCAAGTTTGCATCATCAATAAAATTGACCTTTTACCTTATGTCAATTTCAAAGTAGAAACCGCAAAAAACTATGCCAAACAACTCAATCCTAATTTAGTGTTCTTTGAAGTGTCTGCAACAACAGGAGAAGGAATGGATAAGTGGTATGAATGGTTGAGAAATCATCTCAACTCGGCTCAATAAACAACTTTTAACAAAGTAAAGACACAATGAATTGCGTCTTTACAAACTTTTTAACTTATAACTTTTAACGAACTATGTGTTTAGCAATCCCAGGACAAATCACCTCAATAGACAATCAAATAGATGAAATATTCCGCATGGCAAAAGTCAACTTTAGCGGTATCGTCAAAGATGTAAACCTCGCTATGGTTCCTGAAGCCAAGATAGGAGATTATGTATTGGTACACGTAGGAAGTGCCATTAGTATTGTCGATGAAAAGGAAGCAAAAATTACTATGGATATTCTAAAACAGATGGATGAGTTAGAAGAATTGGAAGAATAAAAAATTAGATTCTATAGAATTACAAATCTTGCAATTAATTAATAGTATTGTGTTTTAATCCTATATTTGCAACAATTTGAAAACAATAACTTCGTTAGCCTACAAATACAATCCCATGAAGAAAAATATTTTACTTTTTTTACTTACAATAACAATTGCCACTTTTAGTTGTAAAAAATTTGACCCAGATGATGCTCCCCTATTTGTACAAATTAATGACTTTGTTTGGAAAGGTATGAATACTTATTATCTGTGGCAAAATGAAGTACCAGCTCTAGGTGACAATCGTTTTAAAACAGAAGAAGATCTCTTTAACTATTTAGAAGGCTATGATAAACCTGAATTATTATTTGAAGCACTAAGACATCAACCTGATGTTATCGATAAATGGTCATGGATAGTTGATGATTATGAAGCACTTGAAGCGTATTTTAGTGGAGTCAGAAAAACATCAGGAGCTAAAATAAAGCTACATCTAACTGCAGAAAATTCAACTGATATTTATGGATATGTTAGATACATAATCCCAGGTTCAAATGCAGCAGCTACTACTCTTGAAAGAGGAGCTGTTTTTAATTCGGTAAATGGTCAATTATTAACAACTTCAAATTATAAAGATTTAATATTTAATTCCACTTCTTTTACATTAGACTTAGGAACATACTTTTTTAACACAACCACTCAAATAGTTGAAATTAATTCTAATAATGAACACGTAACTCTTACTAACGGAGAATACGCTGAAAATCCTGTACATAAAAAAACAGTTTTCGAAATTGACGGACAAAAAATTGGGTATATTATGTATAATTCATTTACTTCAAATTATAACAACGAACTTAACGATGCTTTCCAATATTTAAAAGGAGAAAATGTTACTGATTTAATTCTTGATTTACGATATAATGGTGGTGGATCTGTACAAACATCCATGTATTTATCGAGTATGATTACGGGTCAATTTGATGGACAGATATATACTGAAGAAAAATGGAATCCAAAAATACAAGAATGGATGCAAGAAAATCATCCTGATTGGTTAGTTAATCATTTCAGTAATATAATGGTTGATAATACAAGTATAAACAATCTCAACTTAGATCGTGTCATTGTAATAACGACTGATAATTCTGCTTCTGCAAGTGAGCTTGTAATCAATGCTTTAAAACCTTATATTGATGTAGTTACTATCGGAACAAC
>DQTL01000130.1 GCA_015662775.1 Lutibacter sp. | reverse complement strand
GAAATACCTCTATGTTCAGACCCCATTATCAAAGCTGTTGGTTTTTTTAAATCTACAGAGTAAATTAAGTCATCTGTTTTTTCTGTTATCGATACGATTTGAATTTCTGAAGCTTGTAATATAAATAAAGCATCTTTAATGTGTTCTACTTTACAAATTGGAATTTTAAAAGCAGCACCAGCAGAGGTTTTAATCGCATCAGCATTTACAGGAGCATTACCATGATTTGGAATAATGATAGCAGTTACATTACTACATTCAGCAGTTCTAATGATAGCACCAAAATTACGAACATCACTAATTTGATCGAGTAGGAGGAATAGTGATAAATTACTAGACTCTAATTCTCTTTCAATCACTTCTTCTAAATCTTGAAAAGTAATTGCTGATATTTTAGCAACTGCACCTTGATGATTTTGAAATTTTGATAGTTTGTTCAATTTTTCAATAGGCACGTAACTAGATGCAATTTTATTTTTTCGGATGATTCCGTTAAGTTCATTCATTAATGAACCTTTTAAATCTTTTTGAAGATATATTTTTTCAAATTCCTCATTAGCATTTATAGCTTCTATGATGGCTCTTATGCCAAAGATGTATTCTGTGTTTTGCATGGTGTAAATATATGCTTTAAAAAGTATTGTATAAAAAAAGACTGTCATAAAATGACAGTCTTTAAGTTTTTTATAAAAAAATCTTATTTTATAATAATTTTATGAGATTCTTTTAAATTGTTATTTGTGATGTTTACAAAATAAATACCTTGGTTAACATTTAGAGTAATCGATTTAGATGAATTGTTTATATCAATATTAGTATTGTAAACTTGCTTTCCATTTATATCAAATACTTTTATGGTACTATTATCTAAATTCTCTTGTGATTTTAAATTAATTATACCTGAAGTTACTGTAGGGTAAACTAAAATTTTATTTATATTTTTTGTAGAATCATTTATTCCAGCTGTATTAGTAAATTGTCCAGTAAATAAGCCTCTACCATAAGTTGACGCTAAAATAGTATTATCAGCAGTTCTAAAATCAAAACTAGTAACCTTTACATTCTGCATACCGTTGTCAGATCTAACCCAATTAGGAGTGGAATCATTAAAGTTTGATGTTTTCCATACACCTAAATCTGTAGCAATAATAACTTCACCTTCTACTAAAGGATTCATTAATATGTCTTTAACAGGTAAATCTGGTAAATCACCTTCTTTATTTTGCCAAGTAGTTCCACCATCTTCTGTAAAGTAGATATTAACTACACCATAGTTATGAAAGGTAACTATTATTTCATTTTCATTTGCACCAAAATTAATTGATGATATACTTCCTAAGAAAGGTACATCATAAGGTTCAGGTGTTAAGTCAGTCCATGTTGGAGTTCCATTTGCATTGGTTACTTTCAAAATATCTCCAGAATCTGTACCTACAAATAAAGTTGTACTACCTGTAGTAAAAGGTGAAGTTCTCATAGCTGAAACAGGTCTTGTTAGTAAGGCGTCAGTTAAATTTGTTCTTACTGCACTAGATGTACCAAGTACAAATCTTGTTATTTTTGCCTCCCAAGAGTTAGATGTGGTATTAAATATTGCAGCATTACTATATAAAATATCTAAATTATCATCTAATTCAGCAACATTTACAAAACTACCTTCATTTTGTGCATTAACAATTTGATATTGATAATTACCATTAATATCTAATTTACTATATGAATTTTGATAAACAGAAGATATCATATATTGGCTATCTTTATCAATGAAACAATACATACCATCACCACCACCTACTGATGTAGATGAGTTAATATTTGCACTTGCATTATTAATAAAGATTGTTCCATTATCTTGAGCGCCTGCTAAGAATTTTTCATTAGTTGTACTTTGACCAATAGCTCCTTTGTAGAATTGAGTTGTGTTGTACCCATTACCTCTACTGCTAATTGCGTTAGAATTTGATTGAGCATTAGACCAATTACTAACATGCCAAACACCACCATCATTTCCGATTAGACCTTTATTTGGATCAGTTGGATGCATTATAATATTGTGTTGATCTACATGTACTCTTGAGCCCGGTGCAGTTTGACCATAGTAGTGAGAAACTTTAGTCCAACTTAAACCTGAATTAGTTGATTTAAAAATGTTAATACCACCAACGTACAAATTATTATCATTGGAAGGGTCTACAGTAATGGCTAAATCATACCAACCTTGAGTATTAGTAAAATCACTTGCAACAGTTTGTAAAGGATCATTAGGTTTAGAAATAGAAGATGGAGGAAAATTAAAAGCAAATGTACTTTTAAGTAACTCAACCGTATTATTTACAGTATAAATCATTAGGTACATTTTATTAGCATTCGTTGCAGAAGCAGCCATTTCAACTCTATTACCATTTGCTAAAGCATATTTTTGAGTAAATGTAACTCCATCGGTAGACATAAAAACTTTACCACCACCATCAAGTGTGTCATCTGCTTTTCTATAAATAGTACTATTAATAGATCCTAGCCATACTTTATTATCTGCACCAATTAAAATATCATTAATTGGGTGTGGGTTGCCATCAGCAGTTAATGGTAGGTTTATTAAACTCCAGCTAGTTCCACCATCTATAGATTTAAAAAGACCTGTTGCTCCACCTAGGAGTTCGTAACTACCTTGATGATATCTAGCATCAGTAATTGTTGCGTAAATTTCTGTTGTTCCATTGTTATCTCTTGTAACAATATCATTTGTGACAAATTTACCAGGCACTAATCTAACACCAACAGGCAATGTAGCAGCTACTGGTGCTAAAGTGATATTAACAGTACCATTTTGCATGGCATTTTTTATAATATCTCCATCTGCTTTTGAAATCATAACAGCAGGGATATTTATGCTAGCATCTTCACCACCCATTGCAAAAGGGAATCCAGCGACACTTTGTACAATTATTACTGCTGTAGCATTCACATTTTGAGCATGTTTGACCTTTTCAGTAAAGTTACATGAGCCTCTATCAATTATTGCAATATTTCCAGAGACTGTTGCTCCAAAACTGTTGCAACCTTCTGTAGGCTCGGCTGCTCCAGCATCATTTGCTAATACCAAATTTCCGGTAACACCTCCACTAGGTATATCAATACCAAATTGACCTGCTTTAATAGCTACATAATCGATTGCGATACTAGCAGGTGAATTTACTGTTAATACTGCGTCACTAATAAAAGTAGTTCCTCCATCAGAACCACCAAAAACATGAAACCAGTTATCACCACCATCGGTAGATTTCCAAATACCATTACCTTTATGCCCTTGATATGGTTCTCCAGAACCAATATATAGTGTATTATCAGCATTAATATCTTTTGTAATACAAGAAACAGTTACGTTTTCTGGTAAATTAACTCTTTGCCAAACAGAACTTGAGTTTTCAATATCATCAATGACCCACAAACCACCAGTTACGCCTCCTGCAAAAACTCTTTTATGTGTATCATCATTTGGATCATATAACATTGCTCTAGTTCTACCAGGTACATTGTCAGGACCTCTTTCTACCCATTCATTTCCAGTTTCTCCTGGTGTAGATCTATTATTTGAACGTTCATTTTCTAATTGTTCTTGTAGTGCAAAAACTTTTTCAGGTTCTGTTAGACCTGTTGTAGGGTTCATCTCCAGTAAGTACTCTTGTTCCAAGTAAGCATTTGGAGGAAGTGCATTTGCTTTTCGCTCTTTACGAGCTAATTTTAAATTGTCTTGTAAAGGACTATTGTCAATAAAAGCAGTATGCTTTGTTTTAGCATCACTTATTGTATTAGTATCACTGTTTTGAAAATATAACAGACTAACAATAGCTGTTATTAAAAGAATAATTGTTAATTTTAGTTTCATATTGAAGTTATTTTAAATATATAATTCGCAAGTTAATAATTTTTTTAATATACTAACTGCATTTTTTTGTTAAAAAGTATCTATACGGCTATACGGTTAATTATTTAGCTAAATTGGGTTAAAAGACATGACTTCTGAAATTTTGTATATTAAATTTTGACTTTTAACCTCAATACTATAGATTAATATATAATTCTATTCGTAATGCTTATTAGATGTGAGTTTAAGTGATTTTAGAATAGTTATAAATATATATATGTGTTAATGTATTTTTTAGATCATTCAATGTTTGAGGTTTTTAGTTTAAAATGAAATAAGTAGTGATATAAAAAAAGACTGTCTTTTCAGACAGCCTCTTTTTTATATAAAAATAAATTTTAATTAAAACGCAACAACACTAAAAGAATTACCTGTCTTTGTAACAAGAGCAACTACTCCAAGTTGACCTGAAGAGTCTGATGTAAGAGACATATTATGTAATAGAGTTGTAGTATCTATAAAATGTTCTTGTTCATAAGATAATTTTAAGTTTAAAGATTCATTTAATCCATATGAAGCTAAACTATTTGCATACACATCTATAACAACATAATACGTTCCATCTGCTAAACCTTCAAATTCACATACCTCAGGGCATGATGCAGTACCTGCACTAGCACTATCAATATAAGTGAAAGCAGAATCAAAAACCGCTACATCAATATCAATAGAATCACCCAAATCACCTGTTAAATGCCCAGTAACACCTCCAGCAACTTCGTATTCAAAATCATATTCACCACACCAATCAATAGTTAATTCTAAGTTATCATTAAGATAATCATTATTAATTTCAAATGTGAAATCTTGAGTACCATTAATGTTTGTTGAATTTGTGTTAGAAGAAATAACCAAAGTTTCATCACCTTCTAAATCACCCGTTCTTAAAATGGTTATTTTACCAGTACCTGTAGTTTGTAAAGCAGGTATTTTAATACGTTCAACTTCAAAGTCAGAGCTACTTGCAGTACCACCAGTTTGAGTTAAATCAATATAAGTATCAAATTGTACAGCTTCAGGTATTGTTGCTTCAACAATAAAAACACCATATTTATAAATTCCTGTAACAACATCTTGTTCATCTGCATCTGGATCTATTAAAGATTCATCTACATTTAAGTTTAAATTGTTGCCAATTATAGCATAAGTAGCTGTTGGAGCAGTAAAGTTAACATTACTATGCCCTGTGGCATTATCATCACTATCACAACTAACTAAGCCAATAGTTAATAGTATAGCTATTATATATATATTTTTTAATTTCATTTTTTTAATTTTAAATTTTTTTAAATTATTGTTTTGTAAAATACCAAGCAGAACTTGAATATTGATCCTCTACAAATACGCCAGTAAAAGATATATCTCCAGTAACCGAATCAACAATACCTTCACCACCAATATGATTTGAAAATTGCCAGTCATCCAGTATTTCTACTGTACCACAAACGTCTTGAAGTTTAACTTTATAATTTGAAGTAGGCCAACCAATCATAGAATTCATTTCATACAATCCTTCACCAATTTTAGTTAAAACATGAGGTGGTAGTGTAGTATTTGAATAATTTGCTTTATAAGCACCTTCTAAATCAGATGCACAACTTACCGTAACAATATAAGTACTCTCTTTAGAATAATGAACCGCACCAGAGCTTGTGTACATTTTAGTTCTAAAGATAAATTCATCACCAATATTTAGATCGTTTGCATCTGAAATTTCAGTATTTGCCATATATTCTGCAATACTTGTATAGTGAACATTTAAAGGTAAAGAAGGACCAGTTGCTACAATAGATTCAGCACCAGGTAAAGTTTGTTCAGCATAGGTATCATCATCACCATCATCTACCTCTCTTTTTTTAAATGTTTTTACAATTTCATATTTTGTAATATTTTCCCCGCCAAATTGTAATTGAACTGTAAGATCAAGTTCTACATCTGTAAATGAAACTTGAGTATTCTCTAAATCAACAACATCTAAAGGATTACCTAAGGTTTTACCAATTGAAGGCATTACTTTTAGTAGCGCACCACCATCTACAGAATCACTAGTCATCATATCACTAGTATCACTATCACATGATACAGATACTATGACTAATAGTAATATTAAACTTTTAAATAAATTTTTCATTTTGTATAATTTTAAATTAATAATTATTGTAATCTCCACATTTTAGTGGTTAGTAAGTCAGGTCCTTGAATTTGAACAGCTGCATCATAATTTACTGCATTAATTGAACCTTCTAAGTTAGGGTAATTTAACCTAACAGGAAAGTCGCTAGCAAGCGCATCTAAAGGCATTGGAAGTACAGGGTAACCCGTTCTTCGTTGTTCGATAAAAGATTCAAAACCTTGGCAAAATAATCCTACCCAATTTTGAGTAGCAATTTTTGCTAAATCATCAGCTTCAACACCAGTTAAAGCAACCCCAGTACCAGCAGAAAATCCTGCAAGAAAACCAGGAGAAGTATCAGCATTAACAAAAGAAGAAAGAATTCCACTAACATAATGATCGTTAGCTGTACCAGCAGAAATAGTGATATCAGACCTTGTAATTGCTTCAGCAATTAAAAATTCTAATTCAGAGTATGACATAAAGTAACCAGGAGCATCTCCTTTTAAATAATGATCACCAATAGCTGAAACATTAGTATAATTGTAATTGTCATTAGGTACATCTGCTATACCAGAAGGTTTACCTCTATGAATATCATCTTCGTTTAAAGCAACCATATTATCAATTCTAGGATCTGCTGTAGTTAACAGTTGATTAACAAAAACATCACAAACTTTCCATTCATTTCTAGTTCCAAAAACAACTGTTTCATAAATAGGGTTTGCATTAGGGTTTTCTGTTTGATAATTTAAAAAAGCATCATCATCAACCGAGCTAAACATATTGCCATCATCAATTAATTGTTGTAAATCAGCAGAAACATTAGTTTTTTTAGAAATACGCATTAAAGCTCTGAACTTTAGAGAGTTTGCAAATTTTTTCCACTTAGAAGCATCACCATTATATACAAGATCTGCATCTCCGCTAATAGTTCCACCAGTACCTAGTAGTGCAACAGCATTATCAAGCATATCAAAAACCCCATTATACACATCTTCTTGTCTATCATATACAGGAGAAATAACTCCATCTGTAGCATTCATTGCTTGAGAAAATGGAATATCACCATAAAGATCAGTCAATAATAAGTATCCATAAGATTGCATTACTAAAGAAACACCTTGAAGATTATTGTTACCTTCATTACCTGCTACATTATACATCTCTACAGCATCAGATATAACACCTGTATAAATATTATCCCATACAGATGAAATACTACCTTGTCTAGGTTTAAAACGCTCTTCATCATTGTATTGAACTTTTGATAATTGTTGTGACCAACAAGAACCCATATCACCACCATTAAATGTACTATATGTTATATCTGTAGTGTTCTTAACAATTTGCCCTAACAATAGGTTCGCAGAGACAACTAACGGATTGTTAGGGTCTGTATTCGTTTTTTCAAAATCAGCATCACATCCAACAACCATAAAGGCAATCAAAGAAATGTATATTGAATATTTTTTAAATATATTTTTCATGTTTTTAAGTTTATTAATTATAATTATTAAAATTTCAAGTTTAAATTGAATCCAATACTTCTTGCAGATGGCAATTGCCCAAATTCTTGACCTTGATCTCCATTACTATCACTAAAAGAAGTTTCAGGATCAATATGAGGCACATTTTTATGTAAGATAGCTAAATTTCTACCAACTATAGAAACTGAGACACCATCTAAAGCAGTATTTTTAATTAATTTTCTTGGTAATTTATATGCTAATTGTAATTGTCTCAACTTTACATAAGAAGCATCAAAAACAGAACTTTCTACAATAGAATTAGAGTATGCAGCTTTATTAAAAGTCTCAGCATCTACACTTACATTATTTTGAACATATACAGGGCTATCCACTGTACCAATATTCATAACACCATTACCAACAACGCCGTGCTCTCTACCTATTAAAGTTTCATCTAATACTCCTGCATATCTACCCCAAGAAGTTGTCATAGAATAGATGTCACCTCCAATTTTGGCATCAACTAAACCACTAAAATTCCAATTTTTATAACCAATATTTAAGTTCACACCACCAGTCCAATCTGGAGTAACATTACCTAATACCTTAGTTTTACTATCAACAATTTGAGGAGTACCATTAGCATAAATAATAGAACCATTATCATCTCTTTGATAATACGATCCAACAATATCTCCGTATGCATGACCTTCTCTTGCTTCTAAAGTCATACTCCATTGTCCACCTAGTACAAGTGATTCTAATCCTCCTAAATCAATAACTTCATTTTTATTTTTCGCATAATTAAAGTCTAAATCAACGGTCCAATCATTTTTATCTAATAATTTAGTACCCAATTGAATTTCAATACCTGTATTATTCATTTCTCCAATATTTCTAATAGCAGATGTATAACCACTTGCCGATGAAACTCTTGCAGATGCAATTAGATCAGTACTTGTTTGGTTATAGTAAGTTAAATTGAATCGTATTTTATTATTTAATAATCTACTATCAATTCCAACCTCAATACCAGTAGTAGATTCTGGCTTAATATCTGGATTTCTTAATGTTGAACCTACAGTCGCAAATGTAGCACCCCAAGAATTATTTAGAGAATATGAATTTTGCAGTTGGTAAGCTCCTAATGAGCCAAAACCTCCAACTTCTGCCCATCCACCACGGATTTTCAGAAAATTGATAAATGAATCACCTTCATTATTCATCATTTCAGAAACAACAACACTAGCAGTTACTGAAGGATAAAAGAATGAATTATTACTTGTAGGCAATACACTTGCCCAGTCATTTCTTCCTGTAAATTCTAAAAAGAAATAATCTTTATAACCAAATTTAGCAATACCATATAATGAATTAATTTTAGATTCAGTAGTATTTCCTATAGAAGTAGCAACTTGTCCAGTTCGTAAATTTGATACTGTATATAATCCAGGTATTTCTAATTGTGGCACATCTTGATAATTAAATTTATATCTAGATACCATTGCATTCCCTCCAAAACTAACATCTAAATTAAGATCATCAGTTAAATTTTTATTGTAATTAGCTAAAATATTAGTATTTGTTTCAATTCTATTTCTTCTAACTTCATTATAAGAACCATTTGGTGCATTATTAGAACCCACCGCCTGTCTTGCAGTCTGTAATTGTGAATAAAAATCCATACCAACCCCTCCAGAAAGAGTCAAATTTTCTAAAACTTTCATGGATAATGCAAAATTACCAACTACTCTATCTTTATCAAAAGTATTTCTATTAGTCTCTAAAACCCAAAAAGGATTGTTTTGAAATACTGTATTCCAGTTAGCAGGCGTTCCAGCTGCAGCAGTTCCTGCAGGAGCTAAAGGTAAATTTCTCCAATCTTTTAATGCATTAAAGTCTACATTTCTACCAGACCAGATCATTTGTTGTACAGGGTTTTCATTATTATAACCTACAACTGGAAGGTTATCACTTTTCCCCTTTGTATAACTTACACTTATTGTTGAAGTGATCTTACCAAACTCTTTTGATCCATTTGCACCTACAGTAAATCTTTTGTATTCTGTAAATGGAACCATTCCTTTTTGATCCATATTTCCTACAGAAAAACGATAAGAAGAATCATCACCACCACCAGCTAAAGAAACACTAGAATTTATTGTAACACCAGTATCATAAAAATCTTTAATATTATCAGGTTGAGAAACCCAAGGAGCAGGTTCTCCATTAGAATTCCACTGTACAAAATTTAAACCAACATCTAAAGGTGGTCCCCAAGACTCATCAACTCCACCATCACCATCAGTTCCGTTTATCCACTCAAAATATTCATTATTTCCACCTTGTCCATATGAGTTTTGAAAACTAGGTAATAATAAAGGATTCTCCATAGAAATAGTTGTGTTAAATGTAATTCCTAAACCTTGCTTTTGTCTTCCTCTTTTTGTTTTAACAACAATAACTCCATTTGAAGCTCTTACCCCATATAATGCAGCTGCAGCAGGACCTTTTAGAACAGAAACAGATTCAATATCATCAGGATTAATGTCAGCCATTCCTGTTGGAACATCTACACCACCACCACTACCAGAGCTACCTTTGTTTTCATTATTAATTGGTACACCATCAATAATATATAAAGGTTGATTGTTACCAGTTAAACTAGTAGCACCTCTTAATATTACTCTTGAAGAAGCTCCAACAGAACCAGAACTTGCCGTAACTTGAATACCAGCAATTTTACCAGCTAAAGAATTAACAACATTTGTTTCTCTTGCAGATTGAAAATCTTCACCACCTACCGTTTGTATTGCTACAGTAGATTTTTTTGGTTCAAATTTACGTCCAATAGCTGTAACAACAACTTCATCTAATACATTTCCAGATTCCATCATTGCAATATCAATTTTGCTAGAAGTACCAACAATTTTCTCAATTGTAGTGTAAGAAACATGACTAAACTCTAAAGTATCACCTGTTTTAGCTTTGATAGTATAATTACCATCAAAATCTGTTACAGCACCTTTTGTTGTACCTTTAACCTTTACTGAAAT
>DQTL01000212.1 GCA_015662775.1 Lutibacter sp. | reverse complement strand
TCATCCTGTTCAGGAGAAAAACAAAAAGAGTCCATCACTGAGGGTGGTATGAAATGTGGGCCTGGTAAATGTGGTGCTTCTATGGTCGATGGTTCAGCTGTGCTTGTGAAAAAAAAGATGAATATCTTAAATCAGCTTGAAGAGAGTGATAGCAGACGAGACTGTGTCTTAAAAGCCAATACAACTAAAGATTTATATGCCTGTGTACGTGTAGAAAAGACGGGTAGATTAAGTACCAAGTGTAGTGTAGATAATGTCAAAGAAAAATCTAAAGAAGCGATGAAGTGTGAAGCGGGTAAATGTGGGAGTATGTGAGAATTGATGGGGAAACCCCATCAGATTAGTAAAGAGTGCTTAACAAGCTGGCTCGTTACCTGAATCTTTACCATATTCGTAACCAAATTCAAATAGGTGATCTTCCCATTTCTTTTCCCATGTTTGGATGTTAGGACAAATTTCTTTAATCTTTTCTTCCATATTACCATCGGCTTTTATTTTTTCCCATTCTGCTTGTTTAAATGATGCAGCAAATTTAGCACCACCGAAACCACAAGCACCTTTGAGTTTTTTAGCAAAAATTTTCTGACCTTTGTTAATGCTTCCAGCCTCTACTGCTGTTGTCATCATTGCAAAACCTAAAACTGCTACTACAGCTAATTTAATTATATTTTTCATGTTAATCCTTTATTTATATTATGAATTTTATCATTTTTGATAAAAAAAACTTATACTTTAATTTTAAACAAAAAAATAGGTACGAAGGAAAACTTCGTACCTAAAAATTTTATTTCATTGCTGCAATGTATTCTGAAACAGCTTTGATAGTAGCCTCATCCATTGAAGCTACTTGACCTTTCATAAGTGCACCCATACCATGTATGTTGAGTGTACCAGCTTTGTAACCATTAAGTTTTTCTATTGTCTTAGCGGCATCTTGACCTTTTATGATTGCAGATTTACCAAGAGCAGACTTTTCACCATTTGCACCATGACAACCAACACATTTAGCATAAGCAGCAGCTCCGTCAGCCATAAGTAGTGTAGATCCAGCGAGTAACATTGTGATTGCAAATTTTTTCATTTTATTTCCTTTTATTTTGTGATTAAGATTTATTATACATAAGTATAACAATCAATATTTTTTATTAACATTTTTATAATATATACATTGAACTTAATATAGTATTAAATTTGAATAACTTAATTCAAAAATTGTTAAATTTCAACGTTCCTTAACAAGAAGGAACGTTTCCTGAGTCTTTTGCATATTCATATGCAAAGTCATATACATCATTTTCATATTTAGGTTTGATGGTTGCCTTAGGGCAAACTGCAGTAACTTCTGAAGCAAATTTTCCTGCTTCTTTGATAGATTCCCACTCATCTTGTGTATGCTTATGTGCAAATTTAGCACCTGTAAAACCACACTTCGCTTTTAGCTTTTTAAGGTAAATCTTTTGCCCTTTTTTCACATCTGCAGAAGCAGCTGTTGAAAGTACAGCTACACCAAGTAAAGCTGAAATTGTTAATTTAGTAAATATATTCATGTAATCATCCTTTTAAAGTTAGTTCATAAAGATAGTATCATGCAATTGTGAAAAGATTGTGAAAATACATACCTCAATATCTAAAATTCTGATTTTTATTTTAATTTATAAAAAACTTTATACCTATCCCAATATATATCAACCGCATCATCTAGCTCTTTTGCACTAAGTGAAGTTTTCTTTTTTATGCCAACAGTATCTACAAATAGATCTGACATAGCCGAAATATCTTTAGATGGATAACGAAGAAAATGTTTAATACCTGCTTTCATATTGGTCTCGCTACTATAAACCAATAGATATCGCTTAAACATCTCCTGTAAAGATGCAGGAAGTGCTTGATGACAAGGAATACATTTACGTTCAAAAATATTTTCTGCAGATAAACTACTCATGCAAACGAGTATTATACATATCTTTTTTACCATTTTAGCACCATTTTTGTACCTTCATCAAGTTTTGAAATTACTTCTATACGTATATCATATTCATCAATAATATTTTCAACAATACTCAACCCGACACCAAATCCACCTTCACTATCATTAAACCTTGTATACCGGTCAAACATATACGGTATTTTACGTTCTTTAATTCCAATACCTGTATCCCATACCGTTAACTTGTTTGCCCTTAGATGTATGCCTAGTGTTCCTTGACGTTTATTATATTTAATAGCATTTGAAATCAAATTATCAATGACTCTTGTCAATTTACGCTTATCCATAAATATACTTGCATCTTCTAAGTCCAATTCATACTCTAGTTCTTTTGAGTGCAATAAAATATCAAAGTATTCTATTCTACTTTTTACCAATTGTTTGATGTCTATGGTTTCATCTTTATTTTCTTTTTCCTGTTCAAGCGTTAAATACGTCAAGTCTTTATAAAGAACAGATACTGTTTTAGCTGCAATAGTCATACGTTTAAGTTTCTTTCTATTTTTTTCCACCATGACATCTGTATCCATCATTTCAATATTTGCCAAAATAGACGATAAAGGGGTATTGAGCTCATGTGTTGTATCTTTAATAAATCTATCGAGTAATACAATTGAATCACGCATAGGTTTTAAAAAAAGCTTTGCAAGATAAAGTCCGAACAAAAGAAAAAAGAAAAAAGTACCCAAACCATATCCAATAATATTTTTCCAAATAAGCTGTTCCCAAATACCATCATCTTCAACTTCAATGATGATATATTTTGTTCCTAAATAAAAATCATCAAGGCTTTTTACAAAATGTATATGCTTGTCTCTTCTATATATTTCTTCATCAAAACGTACATGTTCATTTTTTAGCAAAGAAAAAATTTGTTGAAATGCTACATCATAAATTGCAGATGTAAACCGAGGGTCTCTGGGGTATTCAACGCGTTCGTCAAAAAAATGGTGCAAGACCTTTAACCTTTTTGCATGAATATATGCATATTTAAAGAGTGATGCTCTTTGGTTTGAAAGCATAAGCTTTTCTTGTGTCTGATAATAATATGCTGAAAGTAATACAATCATCAAAACGATCATCGTTACATAAAGGGTCAAAAATCTAAAAAGTGATTTTTTCTCACTTTTCAGAAATGAATTTATACCCTTGCTTTTTGATACTAACAATTTTTTCCTTACCTATAATCTTACGTAAATTTTTAATGTAAGTCCGTAGTGCTGTGTCACTAGGTTCTTCATCATAATCCCATAAATGTTCATAAATACGTTCATGTGCAATTACTGTATCATCATTCTTCATAAACAATTTTAATAGTTTTGATTCTTTATGCCCTAATGAAACAACTTCTTCATCAATGATAAGTTCATTATTTTCTATATAATAAGATATAGTACTCGAAATTGCAATCGTCTCTTTTGCTTCATGAAAAAAACCTCGTTTTAAAAGTGTCTCAACTCTAATCTTCAGTTCCTTAAGTACAAAAGGCTTACGTATATAATCATCACACCCACTCTCATACCCTTTTTCTAAATCATCCACTGAATCTAAAGACGTAATGAATATAGCAGGTGCCAATACTTTGGATGCTCTGGCTTCCTTTAAAAGTTCAAATCCATTAATACCTGGAGTATTTACATCTAATAGAAGTAGATCATACTTACTCTCATAAAGTTTTTCCTGTGCCTCATGACCATCATAAACAGAAACTACCTGATGCCCTTCTTCTTCTAGAAACTCTGTCACAGTTTCATTAAGATTTGCATCATCTTCTAATAATAATATTTTACCCATGTTTAAACATATTTCCTTACCCAATCTTCTATTTCTACACTATTACGTGCCCCGGTAAATCTATCGACTTCTTTGCCATCTTTAAAGACTAGTACACAAGGGATACTGGCTATTTGATACTTAGCTCCTAGTGATTGCTCATCATCGTTATTTATTTTTAGGAACTGTGCTTGCAAAGGCATTAAGCTTGCAGCTTTATCAAAATGGGGTGCCATTTGTAAACATGGTCCACACCAAGGTGCCCAAAAGTCAACAACAACTGCTAGCTCTGAGTTAGCTATGTAGGTTGCTAAAATACTTGCATTTCCGTTAAGTGGCTTAGCCTCCAAAAGAGATTCTTTGCACTCTCCACAATTTGCTTTAGTATAAGAATCTTTTTTAGGTATACGGTTTACTTTGAGACAATGAGGACAAACGATATTTACATTCATAAGATATCTCCTAGGTTATTGTATAGATTGATTTAGCAATTATTTACTCATTATAGCAAATAATTATTGATTATCCTTATTTGTCTAAGGGATTATCCG
>DQTL01000205.1 GCA_015662775.1 Lutibacter sp. | reverse complement strand
TAGCTTTAGGCATAGTATACTGTGCAAAATTACTCATTTTCAGCCACCGTCACAGCATTTTCTCTTCTGCTTATCCAGTACTGTTTGTAGTCCGAACGGACACCTGTAACCCAGCGTGAACTTATGCCAACTACTCCGAATTTATGGGTTAAGTCCCAAACACGCTGAGAAGTATGTTTAATAAGGCTTCCATCTAAACGCTGAACTCTTCCCTCTTCATTATCAACATAGTGTTGATTGTACAGGGCTTTGAGAACCAAGTAGTTGTCAGAACCCTTAGTTATCATATCTTTTTTATTGTAGCTGGAGACTATTTCAGCTACATTCAATTCAAAGCTTAAGCTAAAATCAAATTGCATTTCATATCCTTTTTCTAAAGAAGAAATCGAGTAAATTACTTTGTTTAAGTGTATAGTATACTGTGCAAAAGAATTAGTACTCTCTCTTATGCTACTATTCTGAAAGATAAATAAAAAAAAAAGTAATTTAATGATTTATTTTATTTTTATGTGTAAAATTGGGGCATTATTTGTAAAAAAATGAAGTTTATTAAGATTTTTATGTAGATTTTTATTTTTAGGTTATTTCTTTATTTTAAACTATTTTATGTTTTTTACATAAAATAGTTTATATGTTACTTTAAAAAACTTTACAAAACCAAAAGCGAAGTACTTCGCTTTTGACTCTAAAAACCTTTTGCCCTACCCTATTGTAACAGTACCAATGTTTATTCCTTGACATCGATTATGGTATCTGCTACGGCGAACTATTTTATCTTGTTTTTCTAGCTTCTCCATTACCCTAACATACACGTCTCGTGCGTCCTGTATTGTGCAACCTTTCATTTTTTTGTAAGATGCAACGGCTTCGGTCTTTTTCAGCAAAGGCTCATCATAAGTATTTACTAAGCCATTCTCGAAGACTATTTGTATCATAGGTACTTCTTCCACAGCGTCAAACATGCTCATATCGACGTACTTTAAAGCTAACACCCTGCTCTCTTCGCTCAACTGCTCCCATTCTTCAGCAGAAATAAAGTCCTCATCAAAGCCAACATAATTCACTTTTTCACTTTCAAACTCAGTTCCTTTATCTGTATCTCGACATACATCGTCTAAAATCTTAAATGAATCTAAGTTTTTAACAATTCTTGTTCTTTTTGGTTTTCTTGGAACTATTGGATACTTTTCAACTTTGAAGCCGTCTCCCTCATGTGCATCTGTAAAGTTTTCAGCTGTAAAAAAAGATGAACCATTCCCTTTGGTACCTTGTATTTTTGTAATGTTTGTGGGTAGGGTAGGGTAGTTGGTATTTGCATTTGACCATATTTGACCTTTTTGTCCTGTACTAAGCATTAAAGAGGGTAGGGTAGCCACATTTTTCTCTACTGTATCAGCATTGTTTCCTAGCTCTATTTTCTCAATTTTTACTAAAGTATTATCTATCATTTTAGTTTCAAGAGCTTTGTATACATTCGCTTCTATGTTTAGAAGCTTATCTTGAGTTGTAATGAGTGATTTTAGATTTTTGTCTGTATTCCTTTGTATGATTAACATTCCAAAAATTCCAAATAATGAGAAAAACTCTACAGAAATAAACAGTAAATATAAAATTCCTTTTAGTGTGTTTTTATTTTCTGAAAAAGAATAGAGCAGGGCATCTTTTGCTTTAGAATTTGAAATATTTTTTAAGCTATTATTATTTGATGCAATAGCTTTAGCAGAAATTACATCGTCCACAGATGTTCCATTGTTTAGAGCTTTTGCTAATTCGAGATTTATAGCTGTATTTGCAGTGCTTAAAGCTATTTCATCTTTATAGATATTGCCTGTTTGTTTTTGAAAATTCATATTCGCAAAATTATCTATGCTTCTAATATGAAATAGCAGGGCAATAAGCATGATAATAAACAGTGTTCCTCCAGTAAGCGCCCATCTACTTACATCTTCTAGGGATGTATTGAAAACTCCTCGAGAAAGCCTGTCTTTTCCGAATTCTAAAAAGATCCCAATTGCCAATCCAACAAGCGTTGCTGGAACAAGTCCAATTAGATTTAGCAAATCGAAGTATATTCCGATAGCTGTAAAAAGTATCGCTAAAACTTGAAACACTCTGTTGTGCTTTGTAAAAAATCCCAC
Source organism: Lutibacter sp. (assembly GCA_015662775.1). Classification (GTDB taxonomy): domain Bacteria; phylum Bacteroidota; class Bacteroidia; order Flavobacteriales; family Flavobacteriaceae; genus DQTL01. The sequence continues at coordinate 1,554 of DQTL01000205.1, read as the reverse complement.
GGTATCTTCTGTATTTTTAGCCCCATTAAGCTTTAAATACTCATTGTTTAGCCTTTGCTTTGCTTCTTTATTTTCATTTTGCATAGCTGTAAAGTTGTTATTTTCTCTGTTTTCTGTTATCATTTTATGTTGCTCCTAAATTAGCTTTAAATAGTTAAACCCTATAAAGTAGGGTAGGGGTAGCAGTTAAACGTTTAAAGGGTTGCTGATTGGTGTCATGCCCCTTTAAACTATTACTTTTTATTCTCCTCCTTATACTTTTTTATTTCATTTTTTATGAATTTTCTAAATTCTTGACTAATCGTCGTGTCCTTCTCTTTGCATATCTTCTGATACTGAATTTTATCACTATCATCTATTTTAGCTGTTATTGTTGTCATGGCATTCCTTAGTATTATTTTGTAATACTTTATTGTACAATATTTAACTTTAAGATTATGCCTATATTTATAAATTTAAACTATTTTAAATTAAAACTTTAAAATAGTTTAAATTCGCATAAAGAGCGAAGCTAAACGCTGATACTTTATCGTCTTTCTATTGCAAATACGTGATATTGCTTTAAAGTGAATTTGATAGACAATTCAGAGAGTTATTGAATTTTTGATTTTTTAGAAATTTCACCTCTCCCGTATAAGCAAACCTTTCTAAGCGTAGCGTTGTTAAAAGTGACCGTAGGAACTTTTACTTTAAGACAAACAAACTTTGAAAAAGTTTTTCAGCACAGAGCCGTAGGCGATACTAAATAGACAGAAAGATTCGTAGCGAATGCGTAGAATTTTCATTAAAAGCCGTAGGCGATTTTGCTCTTTATTATTAAAAGAAATTATATAAAGCAGTTATAGGGGTGTGAATAACCCTTTTGAAGCCCAAATCTACGGGAAACTAAAAAATCTTTTAACGACCAAAAATGACGATTTTAACGACCAAAAATGACGATTTTAACGACCATACTTGTAATTTTATGACTTAGTTTTGAGCATAGTCGTTAAAATATTTAAAGACTTTATTTTTTTTAAGGTCGTTAATATATTAAACGACCTATAATTAACTTAGTCGAAATAATACAAACAAGGACGTAAAATGACACCAGACCAATTTCTAAAAAAACAAGCCCTAAAAACACAAGACATAAACATTTCTAATGCTCTTATAGAGAGCTTCGTCTCTAAGAGTAACCTTATAGCATTAAAAGTGCTATTCTATCTATCTTACGATGATTCAGTGCGTCTACCCGATAGTAATTTGATTACTTTTAAAATTGACATGAAGCAAATGTGCAAAAAGATAAACATAGACCAACGAACTTTAAAAAGAAGTTTCAAAGTTATGCAAGAGACAAGCATAACATTCGTAAAAGAAGAGGAGTACGTACAGGACATGGTCATCTTGCCCTCGATAAAGTACATGACAGGTACAACCATAATTCAGATTGATATTTACAGAAAAGTACTGGAACTCGTTAAAAACGTCAAGAAACAATACACACCGATTGACATCAAAGAGTTAATGAAATTAAAATCAAAACACTCTGTAAGAATGGTACAGCTATTA
>DQTL01000054.1 GCA_015662775.1 Lutibacter sp. | reverse complement strand
TTAGGTCATCGTTAAATGTTTCTGTTGACGTAACTAACTTTTCTATTTTTGGGACTGCCTGTACTTCCTTCTCTTGCTCTGGTTCGTTAGTTGATGTATTTTCCTTGTTTATGCTATTTTGGTCTGTTTTAACAGGCTCTTTTATTCTTTCTGGATCAGGGCTACTGCCACTTTTGTTCATGTAAAAATAATATCCACCGAAAAGGATTCCTGCCAATAAGGCAATAAATAACACTATTAATAAGAAAGAGTTAATACCACCCTTTTTCTTGGTCGGCGCCTCCGCTATTTGATTATTGGGTATTTTGTTTTTATCATCTATTTTTCCATCTACCGCCTGATGTAAAAATGTAGCATCATCCTTTTTGGGTGATTCTATGCTTCCTGAATCATTTTTTAACGCCCCTGTTTCTAAACCTCCTGCTGCTGGTGGAAAAGTTCCTTGTCCAGCTATATTACTACCTGCCGCTCCGGCACTCCCTATTGGAAGGTCTCCTCCTTCAAAAGGTGATTTAAAAGGAGCTTTTTTATTCTCTGGACTATTTTTTATAGGCTCTTTTGTTGAAGCTGTGTTTGCATTATCAACTGGAGGTGGCGTAACTCCATCCTTAGTATCCTTGGTGGAATCTGACTTGTCGTATTCTACCATAATTGCCCTTCCTCCTTCCCCTTTGAGATTCCCTTCCATTGTTTCAATACTCACTTCTACTTGACTTTTTGGATTTTTATTTTTTAAACCAAACATTTTTTGTTTTTATTTTGTTAAATCTTTGTACCAAGCGAATAGCAGTGTTTGTATCTATTCTTGAGAACTACAAAAATTCCTTAGTTTAAGTTACTTTTAGTGTAACACATTTTTAATAAAAAAAGAAGCCCGCTGATAAAATGTTTTTAAACATTTTATCAGGGGCTGGTTATTGCTATTGATATAGACACTTTTGTTTTCGGGCTATGGAATTGAGTTGGTTAAATACGCATTCCTGTGAACATTTTAGCTCCTCCTTTGTTAGGCTGCTAGACCATCCTGTTGTTTTATGGGATTGGTAGTTCCAGTTCGATTATGCTTTTTAATACTTTTGTAAGCATTTTAGACACTCCTTGTGTTGGGTTAATGTTATAGTCTATCTACCACTATACCTTTTTAACATTCCTTCTTTCTGTCCTGTCAAAAAAGAAGATACCCTTTTTTGTTGGACAATGATCATAAATGTTTTTAACTATTTCGGTTATAGCAATAATGACTTCGGCTCTAACTCCAAATTTATGAAATAAAATCTTTCTTCTCGTGTAGAATTTTCATTTCTCCACTCCTCTTCTCTGGTTTAGTTTTGAATGTACCCCCCTTGTTCAATGTTTGAATAGCATCGTAATACTGCCTTGAAGTCAAGCAAAAAGCGGCCAGAGGCCGCTTTTTGTTGTTTAATTTTATTGGTCCTTTTTCGCTAAGATTGCGGACTGCTATCTAATGACTGATAACGTTTGGGATATACGAAGTTTTTCTGGAACGAAGTGGAAGAAAAATTTGGATGAAGTCCGAGCTGAGGGCTGAACCGTATATCTCTTGTTATACGCCCCGACGACTGAAAGGAGGAGAGCACAGCGTGGCTTGAGTTCAAAAAATATCTTTCGTTCTCATTCATCAGATAGGCTTTCGGTTATTTCTTTTAAATTTGATTTTTTCTGTTTTGAAAAATGAAAGAGGGGCTAGGGGTGAATTTCATTTTTTTAAACTTCTTTATTTATGAGGTTAGAATCCAATAGTTATGCTTTGTATTTTGTTTCTTTAATATCCATTTGGTTTTTTTATAATAATTATTAAATTCTGATTTTAAAGGACATAATACTTCAAACATTTTATATCCCGTCATAATTAACATTTGTTGAAACAATTTTTTACCTCTATGATTTGTTGCAATAGCAAATTGATATACGGATACAATATTATCCGTTTTTCTAGGATAAAATCTAATTGCTCCAATTATTTGATTATGAAAAATGCATATTATTACTTGTTTTCTTTTTATGGCTACTTTTAATCCAAAAGGACAAAAAAACTCCCTCGAAGTGATAGCATCATTAGTACTGTCAAGATATTTTCCAAAAAAATGCGTAATTTCTTCAGTATTATTATGGTTAGCTAATTTAATTTCCATTTTAGTTTAAAATTAAAAATATTTTCCAGTCACAGAACTTTTATTTTTAGATATCTCAAAAGGCGTACCTTCTGCAATAATATATCCGCCTTTTTCTCCGCCAAAAGGCCCTAGGTCAATTATCCAATCTGATTGCTTCATAACCTCTACATTATGTTCAATAACAATCACAGAGTTTCCATTATCTACAATTCTATTTAACAAGCTTAATAATTTTTCAATATCTGCAAAATGCAACCCTGATGTTGGTTCATCCAAAACAAAAATTTCTCCTTCTTTATGTAATTTGCTTGCTAACTTTAATCTTTGAGCTTCACCACCAGAAAAAGTATCATGTGTTTGACCCAAGGTTAAATATCCTAAACCAACTTCTATAAGCATTTTTAGTTTTCTTTGAATTATTTCCTGTTTAAAAAAACTATTTGCCTCACTCACTGTCATGTCTAATACGTTGTGAATATTTTTTTCATTGTAGGTATATTCTAAAATTTCTTTTTGATATTTTTTACCTTGGCAAGTTTCACAGATAGTTTTTATATCTCCCATAAAATGCATATCAATTTTGATAAAACCTAAACCTTTGCAATCAGGACAAGCACCTTTAGAATTTGAACTAAATAAACTATTTGAAACCTTATTCTTTTTGGCAAAAATATTCCTTATCTCATTAAATATTCCAGTATAAGTTGCTATATTTCCTCTTGCTGTTCCTGTTAAAGGTGATTGGTCTATTAGAATAATCTTTTCATTAGTAAATTGTTTGATAAATTCATCAATAATTAAAGAGCTTTTGCCTGAACCGGAAACTCCTGTAATTGAACAAAATGTTTTTAATGGGATTTTTACATTGATATTTTTTAGATTGTGTATTTTTGCGTTTTTAATTGTAAGATATTCCTTAGATATTCTAGTCTTTTGTTTAAAATTGGATTTTTGACCTAAATATTTTCCTGTGATTGATGGAGACGATTTTAATTCTTTAAAATCTCCTTTAAATGTTATTTGTCCACCCTCTCTACCCGCCCTAGGACCAATCTCGATAATATGATCTGCTTTTTGCATGATTAAATCATCATGTTCAACAACAACCACTGTATTGTCAGCTTCTTTAAGTTGGTATAAAATTTTAATTAAGTTATCTCTATCTTTAGGATGAAGTCCTGCTGTTGGTTCATCAAGAATGTAAACCATTTCAATTAAATCGGAGCCGAGTTCTCTGGCAAGTTTTAATCTTTGTGATTCTCCGCCTGACAAAGTGTCAAGACTTCTATTAAGAGATAAATATCCTAAATCAATATCAATCAAATGATTTGTTGTTTCTACAATTCTTTCAACCAATTCTTTAGCTTCAATATTTTTTATTTTATTTATTTCACTAATAAAAATATCTAACTGCATGTTGGAAAATTCTCCAATATTTTTATCATTAATTTTTGAGCTAAGGGCTTTTGTGTTTAATCTGCCACCATTACATGTTTCACAAGGTTTTTTTTGCCAATATTTTTTCTCATTTTTTGCTTTGTTTTCAGAAATTCCTCTTAAGTCCATAGCTCTTCCAGTAAGACGAGTTATAATTCCTTCATGACTAAAAGATTGAATAAATCCTTGGTCTTTGTTACTTAAAACAATTTTTGGTGAATATAATAAAAAATCAAGTTCTTCTTTAGAGTAATCTTTTATTAGCTTATCTAGATCTAATTTTTTTGATAATTTAATAATATTAAAATATCTTGAGTCCGGTTTAAAAATATTAATTTGACAAGCTCCTTCATTTAATGATTTTTCAAAGTCTATAATTGATTTGGGGTCAATAGTATATTCAGTTCCCAATCCTTTACATTTTTGGCATGCTCCCTTGGGACTATTAAACGAAAAATGCCCAGCACTTAAATTTTTTTTAGAACCAAATCTTGAGAATAAAAGTCTTAGATAGGTATAAATTTCTGTGCTTGTCCCAACTGTTGAACGAGGGCTTCCTCTCAGTTTTTTTTGGTCAATGGCAATTGTCGGAGATAAGTTTCTGATTGAATCTACATCTGCTTTTCCAGTTTTTTTTAATAATCTTGCGGCAAAAGTACTAATTGATTCTAGGAATTGTCTTTGTCCTTCTGCAGCAATTATATCGTATGCAATTGTAGATTTTCCAGAACCTGAAACACCAACCAAAACATTAATCTTATTTCTAAGAATTTCTATATCAATATTTTTAAGATTATGAGTTTTGGCACCTTTTATTATTATGTTCTTCATCATATGTAAAATAATTGTTTTAAAGTTATAAATAAATCGTTTTCGTAACGGAGTGGAGAAAACACTATATTATCCCCCTCTTTTGTTTTGGAAAAAATCAAATTTATTCCCTTTTTTAGAAAGCCTATCTTTATTATACATCGAGAAAAATATTTTTTGAATTGCGTATAACTAAACTGTACGAACTTGGTACGTTGTGTAGAAGAATTTCATAAAATTCACTACGTGTAAGTTTACTATATGCAAACCTTATTTTTTATCAAAAGATTTTCTAGTTTTTCCATCGGAGTAATGTATTGTATTCATCAATGTTTTCTTTTAGTATTGTAGAATACAAACCAATCTTT
>DQTL01000291.1 GCA_015662775.1 Lutibacter sp. | reverse complement strand
TTTGATATTCATCGGTAATTTCTTGAATAAGATTATCGATTATAAATAAAAAAGTGGCGTGAAAAATTAGTTCCAAAATCACTAGGTAGTCCAGTCAAAGCCGTCTATTCGATTAGCTTTTTTTTAATTGGTTTTACTCAAATCCACATTTTTCAATCGCAATGAATTGGCAATTACAGAAACCGAACTAAAACTCATTGCTGCTGCTGCAATCATTGGCGACAATAATAATCCAAAAAATGGATATAATAGTCCTGCTGCGATTGGTACTCCAAGTACATTATATATAAATGCAAAAAACAAATTTTGCTTGATGTTTATCATTACTTTTTCACCTAAACTAATGGCTTTTACAATTCCCATTAAATCACCTTTCACTAAGGTGACTTCACTACTTTCAATTGCCACATCGGTACCTGTTCCCATTGCAATACCAATATCTGCTTGTGCCAAAGCAGGAGCATCATTTATACCATCACCTGCCATAGCGACTACTTTGCCTTCGGCTTGTAATTTTTTGATGACATTTAATTTATCTTCTGGTAAACATTCTGCTTGAAAAGAGGCTAAATTTAATTGGTCTGCAACCGATTTTGCAGTTCTTGCATTGTCACCTGTAAGCATAATCACATCAATGCCTTTTTTTTGTAATCTGTTAATTGCTTGTTTGCTGGTTGCTTTAATTGCATCAGTAATGGTTACATAACCTAAAACTTGCCCGTTAACGGAAATATACGAAACTGTTTTACCGTACTCTTGTTCGGCAATTACATTTTTATTAAGTACATCATCTATTTTAGAATTTACTTGATCCATTAATTTTTTATTACCAATGGCAACTTTATTTCCATCAATCGTTCCAATAACTCCTTTGCCCATAATGGCTTCAAAATTTTTAGATTCCTTAATATCAACTCCTTTTTCTTTACCAAATTTCACTATCGCTTCGGCTAATGGATGTTCGCTATATTGATTTAAAGAAGCAATGCTTTCTAATAAATTTACATCAAATTCTCCTGAAATATTTACCACTTTTTCTACCGATGGTTTTCCTTCGGTAATCGTTCCTGTTTTATCGGTTATTAAAACATCTACTTTATTTAGATTCTCCAATGCTTCGGCATTTTTTATAAGTACACCATTTTGAGCACCTTTACCAACACCAACCATTACTGACATTGGTGTTGCCAAACCTAAAGCACAAGGACAAGCAATAATAAGTACTGCAATGGCATTAACAAATGCATAAACGAGTGCTGGTTCTGGTCCGAAAATTTTCCAAGCAATAAAAGTAATAATTGCTATTAAAATAACGATTGGCACAAAATATTTAGATATTTTATCGGCTAATTTCTGAATTGGTGCACGAGAACGACTCGCATTATTTACCATTTGAATAATTTGAGAAAGTAAAGTATCAGAACCAACCTTTTCAGCAACCATAACAAAAGATTTTGTTCCATTTATAGTTCCTGAGCTTACATTGTCGTTTATGTTTTTATCTACTGGGATGGGTTCTCCTGTAATCATAGATTCATCTACATTACTATGACCTTCGGTTATTTTTCCATCAACGGGGATTTTACCACCTGGTTTTACCCGTAATAAATCGCCTTTTTTAATATTGTGAATTGATATTACTTTATCGCCTTCTGGTGTTACTAAAGTTGCTTCGGTAGGTGCTAATTTTAAGAGTTCTTTTATTGCTCCGCTGGTTTGACTATGTGCTTTGGCTTCTAATAATTGACCCAATAATACTAAGGTTAAAATTACGGTTACGGCTTCAAAATAAACAAATACAGTTCCGTTTTCGGTTTTAAAATCTGAAGGGAAAACATCAGGAAAAAGTAATGCGAATACGCTAAACAGAAAAGCAACTCCTGCACCAATACCAATTAAGGTAAACATATTCAAATTCCAAGTTCTTATAGAATTATAGGCACGTTCAAAAAACATCCAAGTAGCATAAAATACAACAGGCAAAGCAAGTACAAACTGTATCCAGTTCCAAGTAATTTGAGAGAATATCTTTGCTAATGGATTACCTGGTATTACTTCTCCCATTGCTATAATAAAAATAGGAACAGTAAATAAAACTGCTACTCTCATTTTTTTAAGCAGTTTTTGATAGGTTTTGTCTTCTTCACTTTCAGTAGGTTCTATAGACACTAAATCCATTCCGCAAATAGGACAATTTCCCATTTCATCTCTAATAATTTCTGAATGCATTGGGCACGTATATTGTGCTGCCACTTGTAGCTTTGGTTGTTCTACCAGGTCCATTCCACAAACAGGACAACCAACTTGTGATGTATATGTTTTTTCATCTTCGCAATGCATTGGACAATAAAAAATACCATTACCATCAATTGGTTTTTCTGCTTTGTTGTGTTTTTCGTGTCCAGGCATTTCTATGGTATAATGTAATCCTGCTTTTAGTAAGGTTTCTTGTAATTTTTCTAAAGAAATATGGTCAGTCATTTCTAAAGTGACTTCGTTATTCTTAAGATTAGCATCTACTTTTATGATGACATTTAAATTATTGAAAGCAGATTCCACATTGGTTTTGCAACCATTGCAAGTCATTCCTGTTATTTTGTATGTGTGTGTCATTTTTTGGCTTTAATTTTATGAATTTCTCTCAATGATAACATCTCAATATACTAATTGCGTGTATTAGGATTTTCGCATTCGTTATTTTCTTCTTAAAGAGAATCTCTCAATTCAGTTAACCATTTTTCAAGTTCTGATTTGTCTTTTTCCGAAAGTTTAGCATCTCTATGAATAAGTGTATAAGATGAAAGAGGCATTTCATCATCTTTTATTTGATTACTGATTGACTTCAACTTACTTTTTTGTTTTCGTATAGAATACTCTCCAAATTCGCTAAAATTAAGTTCTTCTTTGGCTTCTTTTATATGTCTCTCCAAAAACCAACTTATCGGTTGTATCTTATTGTACCAAGGGTAATTTGTATTATTACTATGGCAATCATAGCAAGAAGTTTTTAATAGATAACTTATGTTTTTAGGTGGATTAAAGGCTTTGATAAATTCTGTTGTCAAAACTTCATTATTCTCATTACGTGTTGTAGGAATAAACTGAATTCCTACAAGCACAATAATTAAGAGTACGCCAATTCTTTTAAGCAATTTCATTTAGTTAATTTGCTTTTGAACTTCACCACATTTAAGCATTTTACTACCGAAAAACGGATTTTTTATATCTTTTATCTCGCTTAACCAAATCGCCCCTTTTCCGTTATTCGCCATTGGACAAAAATCTTGATACAATGTTTTGTTTGTCCCAATTAATGTAATTAAGTCGTTTATATCTATACTTAATACTTCAAAATGTTCTCTTTGATGATCAATAGGGCTTTTGACAATGTGCTCTGCTTGTTCCTTCGTATTTTCAAGTATTTCCATATATTCTTTATGTTGACTTTTAGTTAATTTAGTCATATCAAATTTTGAAAAGGCATTTAATAATGCTGTTCCTCCTTTTGCTGCAGCTTCTTTATCATCTAAAACTAAAGCATTTTTCATGAGTAAATAGGCATCAATGATTGCCGATGTAGCATCATTTTTCTGATTATTTACTTCAATATTTCTCTTTTCTTTTTCCGAAGAATTTCCGTGATTATGGTCTCCGTGATTGTGAGAACTTACTGTTTCACTCACTACTTTTGTTCCTGTTTGTTTCTTATTGTTGCTTTGTTTACAACCTACTGTCAAAACCATTGTGGCGATAGCCACACTTAAAATTACTTTTTTCATTTTACTAAATTTTAAATTAAACATATTTACTATCTTCCTATGGCGCAGTTCATAAACGACTTTGCAACAGGAGTTACATTATTACCAACTTTAGGGTAATACCAGTTAAACATAAAATAAACAACACAAAGTGTTTTGAAATTTAACTGGTATATAGCCTAAAACGGATAATTCTATTTAAATTCTTTTTTTACTTCACCACATCTCAACATCTTATCACCAAAATAAGGGTTCTTTATTTCTTTTTCTTTACTTAACCAAAAACCACCTTTATTGTCTAATGCCATTGGGCAAAATTCTAAATAAATAGGCTTATCTGTATGGATACCAAAAATCTCAACGGCATCAGTAATTTTATTAGAAACAATACTAAAATGACTGCGTTTCATTTC
>DQTL01000197.1 GCA_015662775.1 Lutibacter sp. | reverse complement strand
TATAAGATTGTATAGAAGTCAAGGTGTTAAAAATAAAGTGTGGGTTCATTTGTGACCTCAAAAGCTTTTGATTAAATAGTTCTGCTTTGTATTTTTCTTTGGTGAGTCGATTTCTGTAAAATAAAACTAAAGCTAATATTCCAAGTCCTAGTATTAATGCTGAAGCCAACATGAAGATTTTATTTCTTTGTGCTTTCTTTTCAAGATTGTCTATAGCCAAAGCTTTGTTGGCTATTTCTAAATCTTTCTTTTCGGTTTCGTATTTGGTTTGTATGTCGTTTATTTTTTCTGTTTTTTCTATGTTAAATAAGCTGTCTTTTAATTGGGTTTGTAGCACTTTGTTTTCCAGTGCTTTTTTGTAATTCTTTTTGCCAGTATAGGCATCCGATAGTTGCTTGTAAGCATTCATTTGATATTCTAAAGAACCTATCTCTTTAGCTAACACCAAACTTTTAGTTGCATACGTAATAGAAGTATTATGTTGTTTTAAGCTATTGTAATCTGAAGCAATACTTCCTAATTTGTACGATATTCCTAATTTATCTCCAAGCTCTTCGGCAATTAGTAAAGACAATAACGTGTATTCAATAGATTTCTTTGAATTACCCTTTTGGGTATATATATATGAAAAATTATCGTACACATACGATAATATATAGGAATTCCCTATTTTTTTAAATATTTTGAAAGCCTTATTGTTATATTCTGTTGCTTTTTCTAAATTCTCTTTTCCCATATAGGCAATAGCCTCGTTAAGATAAGCAATTCCCATGTCATTTAGATTGTTAGTTTTAATTAAAATAAAAATTGCTTTGTCATAGTATGTTATTGCTTTGTCATAATTTTCTTCCCCCATAAAAATCCGTCCAATATTAATAAAGCTTATAGCTAAATTAGCATCATCTTTGGTTTTTTCATAAATTTTTACAGCTTTTTGGTAAGTTTCTATAGCCCTGTCGTGCTGCCCTTTGTTATAATAAATTAAACCCATATTATTATAAACCATTGCTAGTCCAATATTGTCATTGTTTTTATTAAATATTTCGAAAGCTTTTAAGTAGTACCCCATAGCTTTATCATAATTTCCCTTTTTTTCATAGATAAGTGCAATACTTACCAAAATATTGGCTTTGACGTTTTTTTTGTCTATTTCATCACTAATAGCCAAAGCTTGTTCATTGTAGCTAAGTGCTTTTTTAAAATCACTCTTTGTTTCATAAACATTTCCTAATTTTATTAAACCCCTTGCAATATTTAGTTTATGGTTGTTGTTCTTTGAAATTTCAAGTCCTTTACTGTAATAATAAATAGCCGTATCTGGAATAGAATTCTTATATAAACCACCCAATTGTCCATACAATTTCACCTTATTACTATCTACTTTCTCTAAAGACAAAACCTGTAACAAACTATCTACTTTATTTTGAGCAGAAGCATAAATTAAAAAAAGAAAAAACAGACTAAAAAAAAAGCGTTTTTGAGTTAGCATATATTTGAGTTAATGGTAAAAGGGTAATTACTTAACAAAAATACAATTTATAATCAAATTAGTAACACATTTATAAGCTAAGCCCCATTTATACATTTATTCTCTACGTACCTACATCTACTTCTTTTTGTGATAATATCCTATTTACTTTTGTTTTTATAAAGTTTAAAAAATGAATTAGTAACTTTAAAATTATATAAAATGAAAAATCTATTAAAATTTGTGTTTATTCTCAGCCTTTCCATGGCGTTGTTTAATTCCTGTACAAAAAAGGAAGATTCTCCTGTAGAAGGAAATAAAAATGCTTCTTATGAATTTAAAATTGATGGAGACACTGTTTTATCAAACAGCAGTATTCCACTAGGAATGTTAACTGATGCAAATGGTGTTGCAAACCAAATATCTGTAACAGAACCAGATGATTTGTTTAACATGCTATTTACTAATATTCCTATAACAGTAGGTAGTAGCGTCGCATTAAGTGACGATGACGATATTCTAATTGCTGTAAATGGGACTAAAATTGAGAACTATATCTTAATAGTTGTAGATAATGGCACAATGACTAGAACGGCAAATGATAAAGTATCGTTTACTTGCACATTTGAACACAACGGAACCATCCATAACGCAACAGGATTTATAAAATCTGATGGAATGAAAAATAATTAACAAAGAAGCGAATTGTTTATCATACAAAAGCTAAAAACAACCAAGCACATGACAAAAATCTATTTTATCTTAGTAAGTGTTTGATTTTCAGGAGACCTAGTGGGTTTCAAAAATCTACTAGGTCTTGCGAAGAGACTTGTTTTAATGCTATACAAGATGTATTCAATTTTTGTCATGTACAACAAAAAAACATATATAAATCGTGAAAAATACACACAAATACATCCTTTAATTTTTATGTCTTTTAATATCCTATCAGAATCTCGTCATAAACTGTTGGTACATCTTGGACTTATATAGAAATTAAACATAACACAGGAAAACTTCGTTTAGTAAATAGTTTTTTTTAGGTGTTATATTTGAATTCTAAACTCATAATAAATTGATAAATCCAATATTTACTTATCTTTTAATGTAGGTTAATTACGTATGTTTGTACTATGAATTTATCGAAATACATTCTTATTCTAACACTAACTGTATTTATAACAGCATGCACTAGTAACACCATTTATAAAAAACCAAAAGATTTAATTGCTAAAGATCAGATGGTAGATTTATTAGTAGACATGTATTTAGCCAATGCAGCTAAAAATGTAAAAACAAAAAAATTAGAAAGAAAGATAAACTATATGCCTTTGGTCTATGAAAAATATGGGATAGATAGTACAAGGTTTCAAACCAGCAATCTCTATTATATGTCTTTAATTGATGACTATGAAGCTATTTATAAAAGAGTCGATGCCCAGCTTAGAAAAATGTTAGATACCACCGAAGCTTCTTTAAAAACTATTGATAGTTTAAAAAAAGTAGAGAGAAAGAGTAAAAAGAAACTACCTAATAAAAACAAATTTAATAAAGAGAAAATATTAAAAACTATTGCTGAAGAACAAAAATAGAAAAGTTACTATTTGTGTTTTTTATCTCTTAAAAATTGGTTTCCTATTGTATTAATACTTTCTGATAAACGCTCAAACTCAAAACTCAAATCTTTTTGAATTTTATCAGAAGAATAGGCATAAGTTTGTTGTGCAGCTTTGGAAGAATGTTTGGTAATCAAAGGTTGTTTTCCTGTAAAAAATGCTTGAATTCCTGCCAAACGCCAAGCAATTGCTGCCAATAGTGGCGATACTTTTTTAGAAGGTGGTTTTGTACCCAAAACTCCAGCAATATGGTTCATTACTGTTTGAAAAGTTGCATTTTCAGAAACTAAAATATAGTTTTGATTGACTAACTCACTTTCCATAAGTGCTAGCATCACTTTTACTACATCTTGCACCCCAACAAAACCAGTTTGTCCAGTTGTATAATATTTAAAACTAGTATATCCATTGGTGAAAAAACGACCTGTATTGTGTTCCCAAAAACCAGCTCCTAATATTACACCAGGATTGACAATTACTACATTTAAACCTTCTTGAGAGCCACGCCAAACTTCCATTTCTCCTCCATATTTTGAAATGGCATAATCGTAGTTATTGTTTTCTGGATTCCATTCATTAGATTCATCAATAATACCCTTTCCTTCTTTTTTATCTAAGGTGGCTATAGAACTCACAAAACAAAACTTTTTAATTCTATTGTCTAAAGAAAGATTAACCATGTTAGCGGTTCCTTCAATATTTATTTTTCGCATTAATTCTTCGTCCTTCTTACGAAAACTGACAAGGGCTGCACAATGATATACTTGTGTAATATCATTAAAAACAGGTTCTAAACTAGGAATATCGGTGACGTCTCCTATCACCCAATCAATAGAATTAAATAAGTCTTCAGAATTAGAAGAATAATAGGAAAAGACATTTTTCACTTTTTCTAAATCAGATGATTTACGATGAATGGCACGAATAGATTCTCCTTGAATTGCGAGCTTTGCTAGTAGGTGTGATCCTACTAAGCCTGTTCCTCCTGTGACTAGTATGTGCGGTGCTTGATTCATGATTTTATAGTTGTTAATGGAACGCTGATGACGCTGATTTAAAGGATTTTCGCTGATATGATTAATATATCATTTTGCTCTATATGCGTCATTTTTTTTAATGGAACACTGATTTAATAGATTTTCGCTGATATAAAAATCTGCGCAAATCCGCTCAATCCGCGTTGTACGTGTTCTATTTATTTGAAAATATCTTTCTTTTAAAATGAGGTTTCTTACCAAAATATAACAACAAACCTACCTCAATATCAGTTGCCTTGAGATAATTAATTAATTGAAATTCGTGTTCTTCTTTCAATGATTCAGCAGCTTTTAATTCTAGGATAACTTTATTTTCAACAATGATATCAGCAAAATATTTTCCAACAATCTTGTCTTGGTAATATACTGCTATCTGTTTTTGTTTTTCACATTTCAACTCCATTTGAATTAACTCCTAACAAAGTGCATTTTCATACACCTTTTCTAAAAAACCAAACCCTAATTCGTTATACACCTTGTAAAAAGCTTTTATTACTTTTTCTGTTATTTCACCATGTAAATATTCCATAATAAAAGTATATATGTGTGTTATTTTATGTTTATTGGAGTGCTAATCTATTAAATTCTCACTGATAAAAAACCCGTGTAAATCCGCTTAATCTGTGTCATCTGTGTTCTACCCTTTTCCCAACAACATACGCTTTATCTCATTTAATTTCATCAAAGCTTCAATGGGTGTTAATGCATCGAGGTTTGTACTGAGTATTTCTTCTTTTATTTCTTCTAACAAAGGATCGTCCATTTGAAAGAAACTCAGTTGCATATCTTCTTTTGCTCCTTTATCTAGCTTTTCTTTGATGTCTTCTTTATTTCCACGACTTTCTTCTAAGCGTTTTAAAATCTTTTTTGCTTTATGAATAACTGGTGTTGGCATTCCTGCTAATTGAGCTACATAAATCCCAAAGCTATGTTCACTTCCGCCTGGAACTAGTTTACGTAAGAAAATTACTTTGTCTTTTAATTCTTTGATACTGACATTGAAGTTTTTTATACGTTCGAAAGTTGCCGTCATATCATTAAGCTCGTGATAATGTGTAGCAAATAAGGTCTTGGCTTTTGAAGGATGTTCATGTAAATATTCTGCAATTGCCCAAGCGATGGAAATACCATCATAGGTACTGGTTCCTCTACCTATTTCATCTAATAAAACCAAACTTCTTTCAGTGATATTATTTAAAATACTGGCAGTTTCGTTCATTTCTACCATAAAAGTACTTTCTCCCATAGAAATATTATCACTCGCACCAACACGTGTAAAAATCTTATCGACTAAACCTATTCGAGCATTTTCGGCAGGTACATAACTTCCCATTTGGGCTAATAAAACAATTAAGGCAGTTTGGCGTAAAATAGCCGATTTACCACTCATATTTGGTCCTGTAATCATGATAATTTGTTGCTGATTTCTATTGAGAACTAAATCATTCGCAATAAAAGGTTCACCCAATGGTAATTGTTTTTCGATGACAGGATGCCTTCCATTTTTTATTTCAATATCTGTGGTGTCGTCAATTTGCGGACGTACATACGAATTTTTAATTGCTGTTGTCGCAAATGAAACCAGAACATCTAATTGAGCTATTATTTGTGCATTGGTTTGAACTGGCTGAATATAATCAACAGTAAAACTGACTAAGTCACTAAAAATTTGTTGTTCTAAGTGGGCTATTTTCTCTTCTGCACCTAATATTTTGGCTTCGTATTCTTTGAGTTCGGGTGTAATATAGCGTTCGGCATTTACTAAGGTTTGTTTACGTGTCCATTCTTCAGGAACTTTATCTTTATGCGTGTTTCGCACTTCAATATAATATCCATAAACATTATTTGAAGCTATTTTTAAAGAAGGAATTTGTGTACGCTCCGATTCCCTTTTTAGCATATCATTTAAGTATGATTTTCCAGAATTTGCTAAATCTCTGAGTTCGTCTAAATCTTTTGAAAAACCATTTTTTATCGCATTTCCTTTTAATATATTTACGGGAGCTTCTTCAAATAGTACTTCTGCAATTCGATCACGTAAACTCACACAACTTTGTAGCTGCTCTCCTAAACTTTTAAAAGCTGTATTATTAGATTTGACCGTAATTTCTTTAATAGGAATAATGGCATCTAAAGAAGTTTTCAATAACACCAATTCACGTGGACTAATACGAGCGGTAGCAACTTTTGAAATTAGGCGTTCTAAATCACTTATTTGCTTAATCTGGTTAACTATTTTATCGAAAGTTGTTTCATTTTCAATTAAAAACTTAACGATATCATGTCGTTTTTTAATACGTGTCGCATCTTTTAAAGGCAAGGCTAACCAGCGTTTTAAAAGTCTTCCACCCATAGGTGAAATGGTTTCGTCAATAATATCTAATAAAGTAACTGCATCAATAGTATTTGCGTGGTACAACTCTAGGTTACGAATGGTAAAACGATCCATCCACACATAATAATCTTCTTCAATACGGTTGATATTGGTTATATGATTAAGTTGTTTGTGTTGAGTTTCTGAAAGATAATGTAAGGCAGTTCCTGAGGCAATAATTCCTTCTTCTAGCTTGTCTATACCAAATCCTTTTAATGAATTTACTTTAAAATGATGGGTTAGAAGCTCTCTTGTAAAATCAGATTTAAAAACCCAATCTTCCATGTAAAAAACATAAAAAGAATCTCCAAAATCTTGTGTAAATTGTTTTTTATACTGTTTTTGAACTACGACTTCATTGGGTTGGAAATTTTGTAAAAGTTTATCAATATAAGCAACATCACCTTGAGCCGTTAAAAATTCTCCTGTTGAAACATCTAAAAAAGCAATGCCAAATTTCTTTTTCCCATAATGAATAACCCCTAAAAAATTATTAGATTTAGAATGTAAAACTTCATCATTTAAGGAAACACCTGGCGTAACTAGTTCAGTTACTCCTCGTTTTACAATTGTTTTGGTGAGTTTTGGATCTTCTAATTGATCACAAATAGCTACTCGCATACCAGCCTTTACCAATTTTGGCAAATAGGTGTTAATAGAATGATGCGGAAAACCAGCCAAAGCAGTTTCCGTAGAACTTCCTGCTCCTCTTTTAGTTAAAACAATATCTAAAATTTTGGCTGCTTTAACTGCATCATCCGAAAAAGTTTCATAAAAATCACCTACTCTAAAAAGCAATAGCGCATCAGGATATTTTGCCTTAATGCTATTGTATTGCTTCATTAATGGTGTAACTTTTGCTTTTTTAGCCACTTGTAAATAAGGTTTTGATGTGTTGCAAATATAGTATTAAAGTTGGGTTTTGATGTGTTGTATATTTGTAATTATTGATTGTAATATCTTAAAAACCTGAGTTCGACCTAAGCTTTGTTTACAGTTTGAACGAATTTTTAATCAATTCGAAGTTATATTTTTGAAGGACTAACTAGTTAATTTGAT
>DQTL01000100.1 GCA_015662775.1 Lutibacter sp. | reverse complement strand
ATGGCCCTACTTCCATAGGTTTCCCTTGCCATCTTGGCGTTTTTATAAAACTATAGGCTTTATCAACATCTAAATAATCATACGGAGGTTTTGGTCCTGTATAATTTATATCTGTTTCTCCGTCATATGGATGTAAACCTTTGTCATTTCCACCTGAATAATTATACCATGATTTATTGACAAACTCTTGTATTTCATCCGTATTTTCTAAATCTACATCATGAACTTTTGATAAATCACCATCTAAAATAATACCACGTGGCCATTTAAAACTGGAAGGGTTACGATAAGCATCAGTTGGCAAATCACCATAAACCATATAATTTTTAAATTTTGAATCACCTATAGCACCCCAATCTTTATAGAAAGAAGCAATCGCCATTAAATCAGGAACATAGACTTCGTTTACAAATTTATGAGCACCTTGTAATAGTTGTTTTACATAAGCTAATCGTTCAGCATTTAAGCCACCACCAGCATCATCTAGATTGATAGCACTTGCCATACCACCAACTAAGAAATGTGGATGCGGATTTTTACCACCTAAAATAGTATGAATTTTAATAATTTCTTTTTGCCATTCTAAAGCTTCTAAATAATGAGCTACTGCTAATAAATTGACTTCAGCAGGTAATTTCATGGCTTTATGCCCCCAATAACCATTTGCAAAAATTCCTAATTGTCCACTATCTATTAGTTTTTTTACTCTTGCTTTAACATCTGCAAAATATCCAGGCGATGAATTTGGCCATTTAGATATGCTTTGAGCCAAAGTTGAAGTTGCTTTAGGATCTGCATTTAATACTTGGGTAACATCAACCCAGTCTAAAGCATGTAAATGATAAAAATGGATTACATGATCTTGTATTGCTTGCGAAATTATAATGATATTCCTAGCTATTTCTGCATTTGGTGGTATAACAATATCTAATGCGTCTTCAACCGAACGTATTGAAGCTATTGCATGTACTGTGGTACAAACACCACAAGTTCTTTGCACAAAAGCCCATACATCTCTTGGATCTCTACCTTCTACAATTTTTTCCATTCCTCTAACCATTGTAGAAGAACTATATGCATTTACAATTTTTCCATTTTCAATTTCTGCTTCTATTCGTAAATGTCCTTCAATTCTTGTAATTGGATCTACTACTATTCTATTTGCCATGATTTTTTGTGTTTAAGCTTTAATGTTTTCTTCGTTATCCGTACCTCTTTGGGCTGCTTCTTTCATCTCTTTTTGTTTAGCAATGTTAGTGGCCACAGCGTGGACCGCAGCCCCACCAATGGCAGCCCCAACAACTATTTTACCAATCTTGTCAGCTGTTGCTTCGATACCCATACCTGGAATATTGACCAATCTTTCAACAAATGGTCCATTGTCCCAAAAATTATTTTCACTACATCCTATGCAAGGGTATCCTGATTTAATTGGGAAACTCAAGCCATTATTCCATTCCATAGTTCCACAAGCATTATAAGTTACTGGTCCTCTACACCCTAGCTTATAAAGACAATGTCCATTTTTAGCTTCTTCACTATCAAAACTTTCTGCAAATTGACCGGCATCAAAATGTGGTCTTCTATAACAACTATCATGTACACGTTTTCCGTAAAATTGCTTAGGTCTTCCCATAGAATCTAAGGCTGGTATCGTCCCAAAAGTTGCATAATGCATCACAACACCAGTCATTACTTCTGCAATAGGCGGACAACCAGGAACATTAATAATTGGTTTGTCTTTTATAATATCACCTACTGGAACTGATCCTGTTGGGTTAGGATGTGCTGCTTGTACTCCTCCGAAAGAAGAACAACTTCCAAAATTAAGAATCGCTGCTGCACCTGCTGCTGATTCTTTAAGTATATCTATAGCTGTTCTACCAGCTATTGTACAATAAACTCCATCATCTTTGGTTGGAATAGCTCCTTCTACTATTAATATATAATTTCCATAGTTTTCTTCCATTGATTTGTGTTTTGCTGCTTCGGCATTATGACCAGCAGCTGCCATCAACGTATCTGAATAATCTAAAGAAATATTATCTAAAATCAAATCTGCAACTATGGGATGATCTGAACGTATAAATGATTCAGAGCATCCTGTACATTCTTGAAAATGTTCCCAGATGACAGGAATTCTTTTTTTGGTCTCCATTGCCTTAACCACTTGACCGATCATGGAGGACTCAAGCCCCATATATGCCGTCATAAAAGTCGCAAATTTCATGAAATCTCTCCTAGAATGTCCTTTTTCTATGATGCTTTCATAATAGGTTTTTGATTTTGTCTTTTGTAGTGTTCCCATAAATATTAAGTTTAGTGAAATATATTTTAGCACTTAAATAATAGTCATTCAGCACCTTATAAAATTATGCTACAAATATAATAAATCGTTACACAATTAATAATGATAAATATCATTTAGCGACTTATTGATAATCTTTCTAAATAAAACATATGATATTAATAATATTTTAACGTATTTTTTGTTTTTTTAGTTGTAATCTGATTAATTATGTGTGCTTTTTAGAAAAGACTAACAAAATTAATATTTTGATTTTATATCTTTGCCAAACTAAGTAACAGTAATAGTAATAAAATCACAAGCAATGCACGAAATGTCTATAGCTATAGGAATTGTAAATATAGCAACTGATGAAGCTAAAAAAGCCAATGTAGAAAACTTTGCTGCAATTGATTTAGAGATAGGGACTCTAGCTGGTATAGAATATGATTCACTTGATTTTGTATGGGAGGCAGCTATTAAAGATTCTGTCCTTGAAAAAGCAATTAAAAATATACATAAAATTCAAGCCAAAGCGAAATGTGTTGATTGTGAAAATGAATTTCCAATTAAATTCATCCATGACTCCTGCCCCAAATGCGGTAGTTTTTTAAAAATTATTCTTCAAGGTAAAGAATTACGTGTAAAAAGCTTAGAAACATTTTAAAAACAGAATTCTAATCTAATCATTAGCTTTTCTTCATCTCAAAAAGTAAAAAAAATCTTATTTAAATTCATTCTAAATTGCATTATTATCATTTTAACGATTTATTATTTATCATATTATAACTAAACAATTAGAAGCTAGGTAAAATATAAGCACCTAACTAAAAAAAAATAGAATGTAACAAATATTACATTTTATGATAAATGTCAGTTATAACTCATTTTTTTAATTGTTACCTTTGTTACATAAATCATTAAAAACATGATTATGCTCACAAATAACAAAGTAGATAGAAGTCAATTAATGCCAGTTCTTTGGGAAATACAGAGAAAGAAAAGACATATAGGACATGATGATATTACTAAAATTGCCAAAGAGTTTAACCTTTCCAGAATGGAAGTAGAAGGTGTAGTTACTTTTTATCATTTCTTTCACCGTAAAGATTGTGGTAAATACACCATTTATTTAAACAATTCTATTATTTCAAAGCATGCAGGAATGGATGACATACAAGTTGCTTTTGAAAAAGAAATTGGTGTTCCTATGGGACACGTCTCTTATGATAAGATGTTTGGTTTGTACGAAACAGCCTGTATTGGTCTAAGCGACCAAGAACCCGCCTGTTTAATCAATTTTAAACCCTTTACAAATCTTACTCCTGAGAAAGTTAAGAATATTATTTTTAGGTTAAAAAATGGAGAAAAGCCAATTGATTTTTATGACAAACCTAAGACAAATATTCGCTACACACCAACCAAAGAAAGAACGGTTTTTTTTAAACCCTATAAAAACTTTTCATCTTTAGATTATATAAGGAAACACAAACCTGAAGCATTAATTGATTTAGTAAAAGAGTCTCATTTAGCTGGACGTGGTGGTGCTTTTTTTCCAACAGGTTTAAAATGGCAATTTGCTCGTCAGAATAAATCAGATGTTAAGTATATTATTTGTAATGCTGATGAAGGTGAGCCGGGAACTTTTAAAGACCGTGTTTTAATGCAAGAACACCCTGAACTCATGATTGAAGGAATGATTTTAGCTGCCTATGCCGTTGGAGCAACCAAAGGAGCTATCTATTTAAGAGCCGAATACAGGTATTTAAAAGATGATATAGAAAAAGTATTAACTAATTATAGAAAACACAATTTATTAGGGGATAATATAGCGGCCTTAGAACCTTTTGATTTTGACATCTATATTCACCTTGGAGGTGGAGCTTATATATGTGGTGAAGAAACAGCTCTTATTAATTCTATGGAGGGTTATAGAGGAGAAGCAGGAACAAAAGAATATTTTCCTGTTGAAAAAGGCTTTAAAGGAAAACCTACCGTTGTAAATAATGTAGAAACGCTATGTGCCGTACCTAGAATTATAGAAATGGGCGTAGAAAAATGGTTGGAGTTGGGTACTGAGAAAACACCCGGAACTAAAATATTTAGCGTATCGGGAGACTGTGAGAAGCCAGGAATCTATGAAATAGAATGGGGTATGAAAGTGAGAGAGCTTTTAAGTTTAATAGGAGCTAAAGACCCCTATTATATTCTATTCAATGGATATGCAGGTAACTGTTTAGCAACAATTGATTTTGATAGAGAATTATCTGGTGAAGGTATTTTATCTGCAGCTGTTAATATTGATCCTCAAAACAAATTAGAGTACAAACAAAAAATGGTTGGAATAGGGGTGAAAAGTGGCGGATCATTTATGGTATTTAATAGAAATAAAGAAATTTTAAAAATCATTAAAAATGTCTGTAACTTTTTTGTCGAAGAATCTTGTGGCGTTTGCGTTCCTTGTCGAACTGGAAATTTTTTACTCAATAAAAAGTTAGATAAGATTATAGCTGAAAAAGCCAATAAGAATGATTTAATTGAAATAAGAGAGTGGAGTCATGTCATACAGTCTAACAGTAGATGTGGTCTAGGAATTATGTCATCCAATGCGTTGATAAACACCATGGATAAATTTCCGACAATTTTTGAAAACCGAGTTGCTGCTAACAATGGGGTGGACAAATCTTTTAACCTTGATGAAGCAACAGCAAAATATGATGAGATCCTTGATAATATAGAAACCGATTACGAATAAATAAGTTGAAAACCAATAGATCCAGAGTATAAAAATATGATTTTAGCTTCTAGCAAAGCTTAGACTATCAATATATACAAGTCAAAAATTCTGAATTATGAACAAACTAATAAACCTTACATTAGACGGGAAAAAGGTACAAGCCGAAGAAGGAAAAAATTTGATTGATGTTGCAAAAGATAACGGCATAGAAATTCCTACCTTGTGCTATTACAAAAAATCAAAACCTCTAGCAACTTGTAGAATTTGCACTGTGAATATCAACGGACGTAATACCACAGGGTGCACTGTTAAGGTAGAAGAAGGAATTGATGTAAAAATAAACACACCAGAACTTTTTGAAAACAGAAAAGCCATTATTGAAATGCTTTATGCCGAAGGCAATCATTTTTGCCCAAGTTGTGAAAAGAGTGGGAATTGTGATATGCAAAATTTAGGTTATAAAATGGCTATTACCAATACGCGTTATCCACATGTCTTTAGAAATAAAAAAGTAGATTTTACACCTCATCGTATGATCATGGAATCAAATAGATGTATTCTCTGTAAACGTTGTGTCGAAGAAATAAAAACTAAAGACGGAAAAAGTGTATTTTCTTTTGTGAAGAGAGGAATCAATACTCGAGTTCAAATTGATTATAAAGAGGAAAGAAAACTTACGGAAGACGAGGCTATTAGAGCAATGAGCATCTGCCCTGTTGGTGCTATTTTAGTAAAAGGAATTTCTGATGGAAAACCCTTTGGCGAACGAAAATACGATTTTCTAAATCAGAATGTACATACTTCTTTAAAAAACAAAAAGATAGAACTCGAAGATGGTGAAAAATTTATAGTGGCTACCACTTCATTGGCTGGTTGTTTTGGTTGTCATATGTCTTTATTAGATATTGATACTGATTTAATAGATATGCTAGAAATCGTTGAATTTAACAAATCGCCATTAACTGATATTAAAAAATTCAGCAAACAATGTCATGTTGGTTTAATAGAAGGTGGCTGTGCTAACGATGAAAATGTGCATGTTTTAAGGGAATTCCGTAGAAAATGTGATATTCTTATCAGTTTTGGAGAATGTGCCATAATGGGTGGTATTCCTGCCATGCGAAACTTTGTTCCACTACAAGAATGTTTAGAAGAAGCCTATTTAAACGGACCAACCAGTGAATTAGGGGCTGATATTATTCCTGCACATGAAGACATCCCTAAATTACTCGATAATGTATATCCTTGCAATGAAGTCGTTAAAATAGATTATTACATCCCGGGTTGTCCACCAAATGCACAACACATTTGGAAAGTAGTAAAAAGCATCTTATTAGGAGAAGAAATACCCATTGCTCACGAAGAGTTTAAATACGATTAAATTAATTATGAATTAAGATGTAGAATTAAGAATGAAAGTTCCTAAATTTTTAACCTTATAACTAAAAAAAATGTCACAAAAAATAGTAATAGATCCCGTAACGAGAGTAGAAGGTCATGGAAAAGTGACGGTTCACTTAGATGAAAATAATAAAGTAACCGATGCAAAATTCCACATTGTAGAGTTTAGAGGATTTGAACGTTTTATTCAGGGTCATCCTTATTGGGAAGCTCCAGTTATGGTACAGCGTTTGTGCGGTATTTGCCCTGTGAGTCATCATTTAGCAGCAGCAAAAGCCATTGACCAAATCGTAGGTGTTAACCCTGAGGATTTATCAATACCTGCTCAAAAAATAAGAAAACTTTTACACTTCGGACAAGTATTTCAATCTCATGCTTTACATTTCTTTTATCTTGCCTCACCTGATTTATTGTTTGGTGCAAATTCTGATCCATTAAAAAGAAATATAGTTGGCGTCGCTATGGCATTTCCTGATTTAGCAAAAAAAGGGATTTTAATGCGTAAATTCGGACAAGAAATCATCAAACTAACCGCAGGAAAAAGAATACACGGTATCGCAACCACACCAGGAGGCGTTCATAAAAACATAACTGATAAAGAACGCACCTATTTCACAGATGGAAAAGAAATCCCTTCTGTTGATACCATGATAAAATGGTCTATTGAAATTATTGATTTTATCAAACAATACCATAGTGATAATAAAGATTTCTTAGATACTTTTGCGGCTTATCCTTCAGGACATCTTGGGTTAGTCAAAAAAGATAATGGTTTCCTAGAACTCTATGATGGTGTTTTACGAGCTACAGATTTCGAAGGAAACATCACTTTAGATGATGTTCATAATGATAGTTACAACGAACATTTCTATGAAAGTGTTGAAAAATGGACGTATTTAAAATTTCCTTACCTCAAACATTTAGGTAGAGAAAAAGGTTGGAATCGCGTTGGTCCATTAGCAAGATTAAATGTTTGTGAAGGTATAGAAACACCTTACGCACACAAAGAATGGATGGATTTCATGGCAGCTACAAATGGCAAAACGAATAACATGACCATGTATACGCATTGGGCACGACTTATTGAAATTCTATATAGTGCAGAAATGATGAAAGATTTGTTAGAAGACGATGATTTATTGAGCAATGATTTAATCAGAAAAGGCGAACGTAGAAAAGAAGGTATCGGTATTATTGAAGCACCTCGTGGTACATTAATCCACCATTATGAAGTAGATGATAAAGATCGTATAACTCGTTGCAACTTAATTGTTTCTACTACACATAATAACGAACCTATGAACCAAGCTGTTAGATGGGTAGCTAATAATGTGTTAGATGGACAGGCAAAAATTTCTGAAGGGATGCTCAATCAAGTAGAAGTTGCTATTAGAGCCTACGACCCTTGTTTGAGTTGTGCTACGCACGCTATGGGACAAATGCCTTTAAACATGCAATTATTTGACCATTATGGTAATTTAATTGATGAAAGAATTAGAGAATAAGTAGTTTTTCAATCTTTAGTCTACAGGCTTCAGTCTTCAGTTGGTAATGGTATCTAGATTATAATTAAAATTGAGAACTGAGAACTGAGAACTGAGAACTGAGAACTGAGAACTGAGAACTGAGAACT
>DQTL01000083.1 GCA_015662775.1 Lutibacter sp. | reverse complement strand
ATAACTGGTGCTATGATTCCGAGTCTCAAAACTGTGCTTACCTTTACTAATAAGCATTTGACGTTTTCATCACGAAAACACTTGCGGATTTAAGGTAGTACTTTAGAAATACTTATTTATTTCTTTTTGATACATATCTCTTATCTCATTTAATGAATCGATTGTAATTCCTGGCTTAAAAATACGTATCACATCAACTAAGGTATGATTCATATAAAAAGCAGCGTTAACTACATCAAAATTATTATCTGATAAATTTCGTTTTACGTTCATGGTCATTTTTCGGAACATTTCCCATTCAATTTTTTTATCGACAACAATATAAGCCATTCCTTCCTTGTCTTCATAAATCCCATCAGCAATCTCCTTTATATCAAAGAATCTTTTAACCTTAAAGAAAACGGTCTTAGGTTTGGTCATTCTTTTATTCTTCATGAATTCAAAACCTTCTTCTTGATACGCATTTTGAATGGTTTCTAATTCATCCATATTTTTCAAACCTTTAATACGAATAGCATAATGAGGCACATTAAAAAGTCTTAAGTTTGAAAAAGAAGCATCAATAGGTTCTTCTAAAAATTTATTTATTTTTTCAGTGGCTCTAATAATACTTGCCCACGTAGCTCTTTGTCTTGTTATTAGAAAGATCGTTGTATTTAACTCGACCATTCTTGCATCTATCTTATGATAATGATACCCTGGGTAAGGTTCATTATTAATGACTATAAATGTATTCTTTAATTTGTATTCATTAAGTACATGAATAGTTTCTTCTTTGTTAATATTTCCTGTAACTTCAAAATATTTTGCCATAATTAAGGTGTTGTTTTAAGAATTTATAAATTTATAAAAAAAATAAAAGACTAAGGATGGTTTATTGAAATATATTTTAGAATTAAGTTTGATATACAATTTTTCACCCCAAGACTCATCTTTTCTTTTACTTCAATGAATGAAATCTTACAATAAACTCAGGATAAAAAATAAAAATAAAAAACTTGCTCTAATTTAGAATATTTCTTATTTTTATACTTTACTATTTTAGGATAGTAAATGATGCAAAACTATTACTAACCCCTAATCCCTCTACTTATGCGATATATTTATATATTTTTTCTTATTTCTACCTTTTCATTAAATTCCCAAACAACTACAAATGAATGCCTAAACAAAATCTATGGGCAAGTAATTGATAAAGATACTGATGAAGGTATTCCAAATGCAACTATTATTATTACAAATCTAACTGGTGATATTTCATCAATTACTGCAAAAAATGACGGTACATTTTATTTTGAATTAGCCTGTGAAGATACTCGATATACCATCACTACAACTGTTGAAAACTTCACGACAAGCACCAAATTAATTTTCTTGAATAAAAATATTGCCAAAACACAAAGGTTTTTTCTTAATCTATACCCCGTAAAAGAATTCACCATTGAAAATGGTAAAAAAATGATTGTTGCCGAATCAATACACTTTTTGCCAAACGAAACAACGATTGATTCCGATTCTGCAACAATACTAGATGAGGTATTTGTGATTCTAAATAAATATCCCAATATAAAAATTGAAATTGGCTTTCACACAGACAGTAGAGGAAAAGAAAAATATCTACTTGATCTTTCTAAAAAAAGAGCACAAGCATGTGCACAATATCTTGAAAAAAAAGGAATTGATTTGACTCGAATTATCTCTAAAGGTTACGGAGCAACTCAATTATTAAATGAATGTAAAAAAGGAGTTAATTGTTCTAATAAAAAACATTTGATTAACAGACGCTCTGAATTTATTGTTATTCCCTAATAAAGTGTAAATATTTACTTATTTTTGAGCCTAACAAACACTCAATAATATGAATTTCAAAAATAGCATTCTATTTCTAGTAGTACTCACATTTTTATCTTGTACTTCAAAAAAACAAATAATATCTTTTACAGAAATAGCGAAAGGAGGACATAGTAATGTTGAGAATGCTAAATTGGTAGTAATAAATGATCTTTCTAACTATAACGAGATTTTCTCAACAATTAATGAAACGAGAGAACCCAATTTAGAAATTCCTGCAATAGATTTTGACAATGAAATGGGTATTGGTCTGTTTATGGGTTTAAAAAATTCTGGAGGTTATTCAATACAAATAGATAGCATTGTTTCAAAACCTAAAGAATTAGTAATCTTTGTAAAAGAATCAAAACCTAAAGGAAGAAGAGCTACTTCAGTCATGACTCAGCCTTTTTATATAGCCAAAATAAAAAAAACTAGCAAAAAAATTATTTTTAGATAAATCGTATTCCCAAATAAAAAAGGATGGAATCAACAGCTCCAATTAAGGAATTTTACACCGACAATTTACACAAGAGAATCTACGCAACAGATGCTTCTGTTTACAGACAAATCCCTAATTCCGTTGCTTTTCCAAAGAACAATGAAGAAATAAAAAAGCTGATTAATTATGCTCAAAAGAATAAACTTACAATTACGCCAAGAGCCGCAGGAACTTCTTTAGGAGGTCAATGTGTAACAGATGGACTTGTAGTTGATATTTCTCGTCATTTTACTAAGATCTTAAATTTCAATTTAGAAAAGAAGACCGTTGTGGTGCAACCTGGAGTTATTCGAGATCAACTCAATGATTTCTTAAAACCACATGGTTTATTTTTCGGCCCAAATACTTCGACGACGAATAGATGTACTCTTGGTGGCATGGTCGGGAATAATTCAAGCGGAACTACTTCCATCCAATATGGTGTTACTCGTGATAAAGTAATGGAGATTAAAGCCATTCTTAGTGATGGTTCTGAAGTTATTTTCAAAGATATTTCAAAAAAAGAAATTGAATCACTAGCTAAAAAAGAAACACTTGAAGGAAAGATTTATCATTTTTTAAATAAAAAACTATCTGATAGTACTATTCAAAATGAAATAAGAAAAGAGTTTCCAAAAGCAGGTATTCATCGTAGAAATAATGGTTATGCAGTAGATTCATTAATTGAAACTAACGTTTATTCTGATAATAAACAGGCTTTTAATCTCTCTAAATTAATTGCAGGAAGTGAAGGAACACTCGCTTTTATCACAGAAATCACCTTGCAATTAGACGAATTACCACCCAAACATAATATAGTTGTAGCGGCTCACTTTAATAGTATTGCAGAATCTATGAAAGCTGTGGTCGTCTCCATGCAACATAATTTGTATATGTGTGAATTGATGGATAAAGTCATTTTAGATCAAACTAAAGACAATCGCACACAAGAAAAGAATAGAGCATTTATTGAAGGAGATCCAGCAGCCCTTCTTTTATTAGAAGTAGTTGCAAACACAGAAGATAAAGTTAGTAAACTTGCCGATAATCTCATCAATGCGCTGAAAACTAACAACATGGGCTACGCTTATCCTAAATTAACAGGGAAAGATGTAAATAAAGCAACTAATTTACGAGCTGCAGGTTTGGGTTTGTTAGGAAGTATTATTGGTGACAACAAAGCCGTCGCTTGTATTGAAGATACGGCTGTAGCACTGGAAGATCTTCCTGATTACATTGAAGAATTTGATGAAATCATGAAACCCTTTAAACAAAATTTTGTTTATTATGCACATGCAGGTGCTGGAGAAATACACCTTCGACCTATTCTAAATTTGAAAAAATCAAAAGATGTAAAACT
>DQTL01000088.1 GCA_015662775.1 Lutibacter sp. | reverse complement strand
CGTTATTCCTTAAAATTTATTCTTCAAATCTCACCTTTTCTTTGCATTCTGTATAGTAAAGCTTAGGTCGAACTCAGGTTATTATACTGAACTGTTATTCCGAACTTGATTCAGAATCTGTTGGTATATTCTCCTAGTCATCATTAGGTAACAGCATTCCCATTATAAGCATTCATCGTATTATTTAATCCAGCAGTACCAAAAGATAAAATGGCTTCAGCTGCTTTTTCAATACGTTTATTAATGATTTTACGTTCTGAATCTTTCCATTCCCCTAAAACAAAATCACTTTGCCTACCTTTTGAGAATTTATCTCCAATTCCAAAACGTAAACGAGGATAAATAGAAGAACCTAGTAAATCTTGAATGTTTTGCAAACCATTATGTCCACCAGCACCTCCTTTGGGTTTAATACGAAGTGTGCCAATAGGCAAGCTCAAATCATCACAAATAACCAGTAAGTTTTCTGTAGGTATTTTTTCTTTAGTTAACCAATAACGAACGGCTTTACCACTTAAATTCATAAAGGTACTCGGCTTTAGAAGTATATAAACACGACCTTTAAACCTAAATTTAGTGATTGCTCCTAACTTAGCCGACTCAAATAAAACTTCTTGTTTTTTTGCTAAGGTATCTAGTACTTCAAAACCAATATTATGCCGTGTATTTTCATACTTAGCTCCTATATTCCCCAAGCCAACGAGCAAATATTTTTTCATTTCTTCTTGTTTAGGTTTGTCTTTTAATGCAAAAAACTTTTTATAAAATGCTTTAAATCCCATCTAATAATATATAAACTATCTAAAAATTGGGTTAAAAATGAGACTTTCCGTATTTTCGTATCCCAAATAAGATTTTGGCAAAGATAATTTAATATTCTAAATGAATTTAATAATTGACATAGGCAATACACGTGTGAAAACAGCTCTTTTTAATGGAGATGAAATCTTAGAAGTTGATTCTTTTACAATTAAAAAGTTTGGAAAAAAAATAAAAGCAATTCATGCTAATTATTCAATTAAAAAAGCACTTATTTCTTCTGTAGGAAACTTATCTAAAACAAACAAAAAATTACTTGCATCATTATTTGATTACCTAGAACTTGACCAAAACACCAAAGTACCCTTTATCAATAAGTATGCAACTCCTCAAACTTTGGGAGTTGATAGAATAGCCTTGGCTGCGGCTGCAAGTTGTCTTTTTCCAAAAAGATCTGTATTGATTATTGATGTAGGAACATGTATAACTTACGATTTTATTAATGCTAATAATGAATATTTAGGAGGTGCTATTGCTCCAGGTGTGTTAAGTCGTTACAAATCTTTACACGATTACACGGAAAATCTCCCCTTATTAAATCTTAAAGAACCCCAAAACTTCATCGGTGATACAACTGAAGAATCCTTGCATTCAGGGGTTGTAAACGGTATTTGTAGAGAAATTGATGGTGTAATATCTCAATATAAAGAGAGCTTTGGAAAATTAACAGTAGTTTTAACAGGAGGTGATGCTAAATTTTTGTCAAGTCAATTAAAAAGTAGCATCTTTGTCGAACCTTTTTTTTTAGTAAAAGGCTTAAATACTATCTTGAAAAACAATATATAATGATAAAGAGATTTGCTTTTCTAATTGCACTTTTAAGTACACTAATTGGTTTTAGTCAAACAAATAATACATCTCCATATTCTTATTTTGGGATAGGTGATACAAACCAACAAATGACAGTTGCTTCGAGTAGCATGGGAGGAATTAACGTAGCTCAAAGCTATTTTGGGGAATTAAATTTCACAAATCCTGCTGCACTAACGGCTCTTCAACTGACCACTTTTTCTATCGCTGGAAAATTGAAGGTTTTACAAATAAACGATGGCTTACTTACTCAAAACTCTTCTAGTACGGGTTTAACTTCACTTGCATTAGGAGTCCCTTTTGGAAAAAAAGGGGGATTAATGGTTGGCTTACAACCAAATTCTAGTGTTGGTTATTCTATTTCAAATGAAATTTATGATGGGGATGAAATAATTGAAAATTATGTTTTTAGTGGAAATGGTGGAACCAATCGTTTTTTTGGAAGTTTTGCCTATGAAGTAATTAAAGGACTTAGTGTAGGAATTGAAGGAGAATATATCTTTGGTAGTATAAATAATAATATTGTTAATATTAGAAAAGATGTTTCATTTAACTCAAAGTATCAAACTATTTCAAGCCTTAAAGGAGCTAGTGTTAAATTAGGAGCTCAATACCAATATAAATTAGAAAATGATTTAGAAGTTAAACTAGGATCAACAATAAAACTAAAAAATGAGTTAAAGGCAACAAGTGAAGAGTATTTATATTCTTTTCTATATGGGGCTTCAGGTACAGAAATACCAAAAGACACTATAACTAGCAATATAAATCTTAAAGGTGAAATTAACAGACCTACTGCAGTAATTTTAGGTGCTGGTTTGGGAAAAGATAATCAATGGAATGTAGGTGTAGAATATGAAACACAGGCAGCAATTAGTATAGCTGAAAGTGTTTTTAAGAACAATAAAATTCAATATACTTCAAAGTCGAGATATAGTCTAGGAGGATTTTATATTCCCAAAAACAATTCACTTACAAACTATTGGCAACGTGTAATTTATAGGGCTGGTTTTAAATATGAAAAGACAGGATTAGCTGTTAATGGTGTTGTGGGTTCTGGAGGTTTTACACCAATTAATGACTTTGGCATATCTTTTGGTTTAGGATTACCGATTGGCAACCAATTATCACAAGTTAATCTTGGTTTAGAATATGGTAATCGTGGTAACACAACTAACGGACTCATTAAAGAAAAATATTTTAACTTGCGACTCAGTTTTAACTTAACTGATAAATGGTTCAGAAAAAACAAAATTAATTAATATCAAAAACCTAAAAATGATGATTTTTTCAAAAAAACTTAAACTTTCGATAGTTTTAAGCTTACTTCTTTTAGTAGGAAGTGTAAGCGTAAAGGGTCAAGATTCTGCTGAACAAGAATCTCAAGAGTGTAACATTAAGTACAACCTATTTAGAGCTGACTTTAAGAGTAAAAACTATGAGAAAGCCTATGATTCATGGATCTGGACATTTGAAAACTGCCCAAAACTTTCCATTAATATTTATAAAAATGGATTGACAATGGCAGAAGCAAAGTATAAAAGTGCAACAGGAGCTGAAAAAGACGCAGCTAAAGAATTAATTGAAAGAATTTACAAGCAACGTCTTGAATTATTTCCTGATGATAAACCAGCAAAAATGTACAGTGAATACGGTATGTTTATGCATAAATTTGGTTGTCCAGAACCTAAAGTTTTCAATTTACTTCAAAAATCATACGATATCAACCCAGAAAAAATGGGTGTAAAAGCCATATTTAAATATTTTGAAGGAATCATTGAAAGAAATAAAGATAGCGATATACAGGCAATTTTTGATATGCATGATAATCTTTTAGATGCTGTCAATAAAAAAATTGATAAATATTCAAAAGAAGTAGATAAGTTAAGAGAAACGGAAGAAGCAGGTACAGAATTATCAAAAAGACAAGCTTATTTAAAAGGAGCTTATAGTACAAACCTAAAAGGATTAGGTAAAGTAGAAGGCGGATTAAGTGCCATGTTAGAAAAATATGCTACTTGTGATCGATTAATACCTATGTATGAAAAAGATTTTGATGCAAATTCAACAAATGTAGTTTGGTTAAAACGTACCGTTTCTCGTTTATATAATAAAGGATGTACAAGTGGTTCTTTCTACGACAAAATGGTAGAAAAATATGTAAATGCAGATCCTTCTTCAGATGCCTATGTATTCTACGCTGGGATGTTAATGAAAAGAGGAGATGAAACAAAAGCTTTAGGCTATTTCAAGAAAGCAGTCGATTTAGAAGAAGATAGCTACAAAAAAGCAAAATACTTATATACTATTGCTCAAATGATGAAAAAGAAAGGACGTTTTGGAGAAGCAAGAAGCTATGCATATAGAGCAGTTGAAGCAAGACCAAGTTTAGGAAAAGCCTACCTTTTAGTTGCCAGTATGTATGCAAGTAGTGCAAAGTCTTGTGGAAAAGATGTTTTCGGAACAAGAATGGTTTATCAAGCAGCTCTTGTAAAAGCAAGAAAAGCAAAAAGGATTGATCCTAGTATTTCATCAATAGCACAAAGACACATCAATAGTTATGCATCGAAAGCACCTTCTACGGAAGATGTGTTTAATACAGGAAAACAATCAGGATCTACGCATAGAATAGGATGTTGGATTGGTGAAAGTGTAAAAATACCTTAACTATTAGCTACAGTCAGTTATCTTTATAAATTGGCTTAACAAAAAATGTTTAAAAACAAAAAACATATTATATTTAAAAGCAGTGTTGCCCTAATCTTGGCAACACTGCTTTTTTCATGTACTAATGATATTAAAGAAGTACGAGATTATTTAGCGGATAAGAATTTACCTATAGGTATTTCTAAAAACATCTATACAGTTTATAAAGATTCTGGTATGGTAAATACAATCATTAGAAGTCCTTTAGTTTATGATTATAGTAATAGAGAGAAGCATCCATATTCTGAATTTCCTGATGGGATATTTATAACTAAAATTGACATTAATAAAGACTCTACAACAGTCAAAGGTAATTATGCAATCAGTTATTCTAAAACAGAAATTTCTGAAATAAAAGGAAATGTTGTGGTAACAAATTACTCTAAGAATTACACACTTTATACAGAACAACTATTTTGGGATCAAAATCAGCATTATTTTATAACAGAAAAAGCTTTCACACTAATTACTCCTACAGATACATTGTACGGAACTGGGTTCGAGTCAAGTGAAAATTTGAGTAATTGGCAAGCAAAAAATAATAGTGGAAGTTTAAGTGTCAAAGAATAAACAAGGAGATTTATCAAATAAAAGACAGAATCATTCCTATTTCATTCTTAAATAGCCTTTTTATCAAGCAAATCAATTATTTTTCTTTTATAATCAAATAGATAATTGTACTTTTGCACACTAATTTTTAACGAAAAGAATATGGCAGTTTTATCCAAAATTAGAGATAAGTCTCTATTTTTAATCTTAATAATCGGTATGGCACTTTTTGCATTTGTAGCCAGCCCTAAAGATATTGGTAACTTTTTTAAATCAGACAAAACAAATTATGTTGGAAGCGTCAATGGAGAGGAAATCTCAAGAGAAGAATTTGCAAGTCAAATAAAGACCTATAAAGATCAAAGATCTAATGCAAATGATACACAAGCGACATCAGCAGTTTGGAATAGTATTACAAGTCAGAAAATTTATTCCTCACAATTAAAAGAAGCAGGTATCGTCGTTGGTGAAAAAGATATTTGGGATGCAATGGTTAATGATAACTCTATCAAAACTAGCCCTCAGTTTCAAAATGAAGCAGGTTTATTTGATGAAGAAAGTTTAAAAGCATATATCGCAGACTTACAAGAAGATACTTCTGAATCAGGAAAGACACGATGGGCAAGTTGGATTGCTTATGAGAATGGGATTAAACAAAACCTTGAGCAAACTGCTTATTTAAGTTTAGTGAAATCAGGATTGGGTGTTTCTATAGAAGAAGGAAAACGTGATTACTTGTTGCAAAACAAAACGATTTCTGGCAACTATGTATTTTTGCCTTTTACTAGTATTCCTGATAGTACGATTTCAGTATCTGACTCTGATATTCAAAGCTATATTAACAATCATAAAAATGATTATCAAGTAAAAGCAACAAGAGATATTCAATATGTTAAATTTGATTTACTGGCTTCTGAAGAAGATAAAGAAGCTATAAAAATTGATTTACAACGTCTTATTGAAGATGACAATCAAGGCTTAGGTTTAAAAAACACCAAAGACTACAGTAGTTTTATCGCGGACAACTCTGATATTCCTTTTAATGATAATTATGTGTTTAAAAACAAGTTAAGTCCTGAGTTAGGAAATGCACTTTTTGAATTAGAAACAGGTGCAATATATGGTCCTTATGAAGAAAATGGTTATTATAAGCTAAGTAAAATTATAGAATCTAAAGAGGTGCCAGAAGTAAAAGCGAGTCATATTTTAATTGCTTATAAAGATGCACTACGTGCTAAACCAGAAGTTGTAAGAACTAAAGAAGAAGCCAAAACAGAAGCAAATAAAATTCTTAGAAAAGTAAAAGGAACTTCAGTTGACTTTGCAACAGAAGCAAAAATAAGTTCAGATGGGCCTTCTTCTACCAAAGGAGGAGATTTAGGTTGGTTTAAAGAAGGTCAAATGGTACCTGCATTTAACGATTGGGTTTTCTCACATAAAAAGAATGACATAGGTATAGTAGAAACTGATTTTGGTTTTCATATTATTAAACTTAATGATACTAAAGTAGAAAAAGGATTAAAATTAGCTACCATATCCAAAATCATAGCACCATCAGAAAAAACAGAAAATCTTGTCTTTGTAGAAGCAGAAACCTTTGCAGCAAATATTGCTAAAGGAGGAAGTTTTAAAGAATTAGCAAATGAAAAAAAATACAGTATTAAAAATGCTCAAAAATTAGGACGTAGAGAAACTTCTGTTCCTGGTTTAAAAGGCAACAATGCAAATATTGTATATTGGGCATTTGAAGATAATACAGAAATAGGTTCTTCTAAAAGATTTGATATTGACAAAGCTTATGTTGTCGGGCAACTAACTCAAAAAGAACCAGAAGGTTTACAATCTGTTAAAAGTGCAAGTTTGAAAGTTAAGCCACTGGTAATAAAAGATAAAAAAGCAAAAGCTTTAGCAGCTAAACTGAAAGGGACACTTAATGATATTGTAACTAATGAAAATGTAAGACTTCAAAAAACAGGAGAGATTAGTTTAGCTAATCCAAGTGTAATAGGTAGAGAAAAAGCTATTTTAGGTGCTTTTTTAGCCATGAAAGAAGGAACTACTATTCATGGAGTTAGAGGAACTAAAGGAGTTTATTCGCTAGAGCTAATCAAAAAGACAGATGCAGTAACTTTAGATTCTTACGAACCTTATCGCATACAATTAGAGCAAAAAATGAAGAAAGATAACAATACAATTTATAATGCATTAAAAGAAGCTTCTGATATCGAAGATTATCGAAATTAGAATCTTAACTTTTCTAAAGAAAACCCGATACATAAAGTTGTATCGGGTTTTTTTATTGATTTTGTTTATCTTTACGGCAAAACAAAAAGAAAAATGCTCACAAAAGTCTATGGAAGTGCCGTTTTTGGAGTTGAAGCAACTACCATTACAGTAGAAGTAAATGTCGATTCAGGCGTAGGTTATCATTTAGTAGGATTGCCTGACAATGCAATCAAAGAAAGCAATTATAGAATTGCGGCTGCCCTTCAAAATAAAGATTACAAAATCCCTGGCAAGAAAATAACACTCAACATGGCACCTGCCGATATGCGAAAAGAAGGTAGTGCTTACGACTTAACCTTGGCTATTGGAATTCTAGTTGCATCGGGTCAAATTAAAGCAGACGATGTAGATAAATACATAATCATGGGCGAGCTTTCGCTTGATGGTGGTTTACAACCCATAAGAGGTGCTTTACCCATTTCTATAAAGGCAAGAGAAGAAGGATTTAAAGGTTTTATACTACCTTTACAAAATGCTAAAGAGGCAGCAATTGTCAACGATATAGATGTTTATGGTATTGAAAACATCAAACAGGTAATTGATTTTTTTGACAAAGGAATTCCACTAGAACCTACCATAATAGATACACGAAAAGAGTTCTATGAAAGTTTAGAAAATCCAGAATTCGATTTTGCAGATGTCAAAGGACAAGAAACTATTAAACGTTGTATGGAAATTGCAGCTGCAGGTGGGCATAACATTATCTTAATTGGACCTCCTGGAAGTGGAAAAACCATGTTGGCAAAACGACTACCTTCTATATTACCACCTATGACTTTGATGGAAGCTTTGGAAACCACAAAAATACATTCGGTTGTAGGACGTATAAAGAATAATTCAGGATTAATGAGTCAACGTCCTTTTCGTTCGCCTCATCATACCATATCAGATGTAGCTCTTGTCGGTGGTGGAACTTACCCACAACCAGGTGAAATATCTATGTCGCACAATGGCGTACTGTTTTTAGATGAATTACCCGAGTTTAAAAGAACCGTTCTAGAAGTGATGCGACAACCATTGGAAGATAGAGAAGTGACCATTTCAAGAGCAAGATTTACAGTAACTTATCCTTCTTCTTTTATGTTAGTGGCGAGTATGAATCCGAGCCCGAGTGGCTATTTTAATGATCCTGATAGTCCAATGACTTCTTCACCTGCTGAGATGCAAAGGTATTTAGGGAAAGTATCAGGGCCTCTTTTAGATCGTATTGACCTACATATTGAAGTGACGCCAGTACCTTTTGAAAAATTATCTGAAGAACGTAGAGGAGAACTCAGTAAAGTGATTAGAGAACGTGTTATTGCAGCAAGAGATATACAAACAAAACGTTTTGAAGAAAGTGAAAAAGTGCATTACAATGCCCAAATGGGAGTCAAGCAAATTAGAGCCCATTGTAAGTTGTCTAAAGAATCCATGGATTTATTAAAAACGGCAATGGAAAAACTCAATCTTTCAGCTCGTGCTTATGATCGTATCTTAAAAGTATCTCGAACCATTGCTGATTTGACAGCAGCAAAAGATATATTGCCAGAGCATATTGCAGAAGCAATCCAATATAGAAGCTTAGACCGTGATGGTTGGTTGGGGTAAAAAATATTAACGAATACTTATAATGTCAGATTTACAGGTTTTTACAAAAAACGTTCCTTTTGGTATAATTTCACCAATGAATTTGTTAGGTTATTAGTTGTTTTATTCATAAAACAAAAATCTCCTATTGAAGTTTCGCACAGTCTTTGTCTTCATTTCTATTGTAAGTTGCTTTTCCTTCGCAAGTAAAGTTTGCTTTTTTGTTAAGTGTTTTTCTTATTTGATAGGTGTTTTTATCTTTCTTTTGAAAGAGAGAAAGTACTTTATTAAATACCGTCACTAAACTGACGCAAATAAATAAGTATCAATCAAAAAAACAGTTTTATTTGTTTGTCTTTTTTACCTTTGTAATT
>DQTL01000264.1 GCA_015662775.1 Lutibacter sp. | reverse complement strand
CACATACTACATGATAATTGGTTGCTTTTACGTGATAATTGGTTTTTGGAATATTGTTTATTTGTTTAGTTGTTGATTTGTGTAGTTGTTGATTTTTGTACTCGATACATTGGGCGACAATTGTTGCTTTGGTTGCTTGTATTATCATTAAGTTTTTAAGCAACTAATCAAATGTTTAATTGTGGGATTGTGGAATTGTTTATTTGTGTAGTTGTTAATTTGTATTGTTGCACATCAAGTAACTAGTGTTGATCTTGATACTTGTTTTAGCATCAAATTTTCAAATCGAATAGTCTTTAAATTAATCAATTTTCAAATCAACTAATTTTAAATCATTTCTTTACAAAAACAAACTGTCAAAACGATCTTTAACTCGTTTTCTATTCTGGCGACTTATTTTAATAATTTCCCCATCAAACATTTTTAATCTTGAGGCATTAAATTCTAAAACCATAAATAAATTGACAATATGTGTGCGGTTTGTTATTATAAAATTGATTGGTAATTGATTCGATAAGTACAATTCTTTTAAGGATATTCGTTTTACATAATCATCATGGTCTAAAACAAGGCTTATATAAGAATTATTAGTGCTATTGGTCTTAAAGTAATAAATTTCGCTAAGTTTTAGTTTTACTTGAGGTATGTCGTTGGTGTCTTGGTCTTTTCTTGTTTTCTTTATAAAATCTTGATGTGCCTGTATGTATTTCACTTTTTTAACTACTTGTTGGGAAGCCTGTTGTATTGCTAATTGCACATTGGTTAGCAATTCTTCGTTGCTTGCATTTTTCGATTTAAAAAAGTAGCCGTTGGGTTGGGTGCTTAATGCCAATTTCCTTGTTGTTTGATCTTGGATATTTGATAGGTATAGTAAAGGAGTTTGGTACATTTCTTTTAAAGCTTTGCCAACTTGTATGCCATTTAAAGCACCTTCGAGTTCTATGTCTAATAAGGCAATGTCGGGGCGTTGTTCTCTTGCCGCTACCATAGCACTTTCATAAGATTTTGTATATTTTGAAACAGAATAACCCTTTGAAATAAAAAATTGAGCTAAACTATCATAGATAATCCATTCGTCTTCTACTATAAGAATATGTTGCATAAGCTTGTTGTTTTATGTGATTCTTTTTTTTGACGAAGCACTCAAAATATTTGAGTTTTCTGACAGACACTAACTATATAATAATACGAAATTCGGTTTTTCCTTTTGTGCTTTTAAACTCTATTGTTCCGTTAATTTGTGCGATCAATCCGTTGATTAAACGTATTCCATATGTACTTTGCTTATTAATATTAAAATCGCTTGGTAACCCGATGCCGTTATCTGTTAGGGTCAATACAAATGTATCATTTATTTTTTTAGTATGAATTTTATAATGTCCTTTGTCTTTTCCTATAAATGCATGTTTGTAAATATTGGTAACCAATTCATTGATAATAAGTCCTATTTTACTTGCATTTTCGTATGGCAATGTGTCTTCAATAGATATCGAGTACTTAATTTCTGTGTGAGGTGTTGAGTAACAAGCGTGTA
This sequence comes from Lutibacter sp., assembly GCA_015662775.1. GTDB lineage: Bacteria > Bacteroidota > Bacteroidia > Flavobacteriales > Flavobacteriaceae > DQTL01. The sequence continues at coordinate 1,548 of DQTL01000264.1, read as the reverse complement.
GTGTTTCACAAATACCTTGTAGATAATCTTGTAGATTCAAAACAGTATCTTCCTCTTTTTTATATAAGATTTCGTGTAATAATGACATGTTTTGTATTCGTTTTTCTAGCACAATAAAAGCTTCGGGTGTAGGCTTTTCTTTTAGTTTAGAAACAAATTTTAAAGCCATACTTAAGTTGTTTTTTGCGGTATGATGTACTTCGGTTTGAAGTTTTTGAATGTGCTTTTTTTGCTCTTTAATTTTCCTTTTCTGAAAAAAGAATAAAAACGAACTAAAAGCAAAAACAAGACCCGCTATGGTAATCCAAAAAATTATTTTATTTTTACTTTTTATTCTAATTTTTTGAAAGCGAATTTCGGCTTCTTTTGCAACTGTTTCAAAACGAATACGACTTGATTGATGTTTAAATTGTCGTTCTTTTTCAATTAAACTATCCTTTAAACCTTTGTATTGTTTGAAAAATAAATGGCTTTTGGTGTTTTCTATTTTAGATAATAAAAATAGGGCTTTAAGTCTGCCTTCTAAATCACCAATGTTTTCAGCTACTTGTAAGGTTTGTAGGCTGTATTCTTTTGCTTTCTGTGTTTGATTTTTAAATTGATAAAAACTACCTAAATGAAAATAACTCATGACAAGTCCTGGTTTGTCTTCAATTCTTTTTCTAATATCTTTTGCTTGAACAAATAATGGCAATGCTTTTTCGTATTGTTTATTCTTAAACAACGACCATGCTTTATTGTCTAATGCTCTTGCATATTTTATGGATACTAATTTTTTTAATTCTGAAGTCTGAATCACATTATTATAATAATAAATAGACTTCTGATAGTCTCCTGCTTTTTGATAAAGCATACCCATATTGTTTGAATAAGTAGTAAATTGTAGCAAAGTATCCTTTTTATTTAAATAGGTGTTTCGGAATTTGTTAAAATAGATAATAGCATCTTTGTAATTAGATTTCTCTTTTAAGTTGACACCCATTAAATTATAACACAACAATTCGTATTTATATTTGAGTTTAGAAGGTATGTATTGTAAAGCTTTTGTTAAATTGTGTTCGCAAGTGATATAGTCTTTATTGTAGTGATCTATTTTCGCTAGTTTATAGAGCGATTTAGTAATGAATAATGAATCATTTTCTTTACTGGAAATAACAAATGAATCATAAAAAGATTGGTAGGCACTCTCAAGGTTAAATTCTTTAAGAAGAGATTTTCCTTTAGTATATAATTCTTTTTGAGGCGACTCAGATTTTTTAGAATTTGGAAGATTATTCTGAATATTGAGAAACGAACTAAGCAATAAAACTAAAAGAAAAGAGAAAAGAATAAAGATATTTTTTTTCAAAACAGAAATTCATAAAATAGAAATACACTTGCGGATTTAAGAAAGTATAAAAATAGGGAATTTTTGTGTAACCAAAAACCCCCTATAACTAATTCAAATTATTCTACATTTTCTTCGTCATCATCATCATCATCTTGAGTTTGACAGTTACAGCCCCATTTTAGCGATTATTAGAAAACAAACCCTTTGTTTACGGGGTT
>DQTL01000037.1 GCA_015662775.1 Lutibacter sp. | reverse complement strand
GACTTCCATTACATAACTTTCATCGTTGGTGGTCCAGACGTTTTGTAGCTATTTACAGGTTTTTACTTTCAAGTTACTTATTCTCTGAAGAATCTGCCGTAAAAGATGCCATCATTAACCCATATCTAATGCGTAAACGTGCGAGAGGGAAAACATTTGTAGAACCTTTTGCTGGAGGAGGTACAGGTCTGGCAGAAGCTGCTTTAGCAGGATGGTCTGTCTACGGAATAGATGTTAATCCAATTGCAACCTGTATTTCCAGAGCGAGCACATATATAGTAACTAGAGGTCTTCCTAAAAGCTACTATAATCTAGCTATAGAGGTATTAGACAAGGCATTAGAGGAGGTTCAAGACTTTTGGACATTTGAAGGAAAGTTAATTTCATACATATTTGTTTCACGAGATAAAGCACCAACTTGGATTTCGACTAAAAGTGTCAATTGTCAGAGAAACTTTGTAGTTATGTGCCCGAAATGTTACTCAATATTCGAGACACCAGAAATTGCACCCAAATGTAACCTTTGCGGACACGAATTTCAAGTCAGCATGAAAGGTACCATACATCTCTCAAATTCACTTCCCGAGTCTGCACCTAAGTGGAAAGCTTTTGCCATAGAACTACGAAACCCAAAAGAAAAGTGGAAAAAAGAGTACATAAGCATCAAAGATAATGAAGATGTTATTAATTGGTTTGAAGAAACGAATGAAAAGCTAGAAGAAGTCACTCAAGAGATTATTCACTTACTTTCATCGGATATAAACGTTGTTGAAGGAAAGAGATTGATTCGAGAAGCAGGAATCAAGAAACTATATCAGCTATTTACCAAGAGACAGCTCATTGCATTTAAGTCATTTTCACTTAAGGCAAGAGATTTTGCTAAAACTAAAAAAGAATTACTCTTATTAGGTCTTGCTTTGAGTGAAGCTACTAAAGCCTCAAGCTTGGCATCAAAATGGCATCCGCCTATTGGTGAACCAGTACCTGCAGCAGCCATGAAAACGTATTGGATACCCTCCTATACTGTAGAAGCAAACCCTTTGGCACATGTGCCAAATACTCTAAGACCACTTGGTAGAAATACTATTGCATCAGCACTACGAGCACAGTTGAAAGCATACGAATTCATAGAAAAAAATGGTGGTATTAGTAAGACGCAAGTTAGAATTATAAATGATGATGCTGAAAAGGCTAGATTACCAAATAAGATAGATTTAGCTGTAGTGGACCCTCCATATATGGATTGTGTTAAAAGCTATGCTTCATTAAGTCTCATACACTATGTTGCTCTGAAAATATTTGATTCTTTAACTGGAACTAAATTCGTCTCAAATACAGACCTAAAGGACGTAGAATTAAAAGAAATACCGCGTAATAGAAAAGGCTACGAAAACAAACTTTGTAAAATATTTAGTAGAATATCTGAAAAAATGTCTAAAAATTCAAGGATGGTGTTAATGTATAATCGTCTTTCAGTAGAAGACTGGATACCTCCCCTGAAGGCTGCTAAACGAGCGAATTTATATCCTACTGCAATATATTGGATTCCTGGAGAAACTCCTGGAAGTCTTGCCCGCTCAAAGTTGCGTGGAATTTATTTAATTGTTTTAAAAAAGCTAAAGTCTGATAAAAGTAAATCGGATGAGCTAAACATAATTTTCGAAGATGTAATAAATGAAATTGGTGAAATATTTTTCTATAAATCACGAAGCTGAATACAAATCCTTTTCCTCTCTATTGCAAGCTCTTAACTTTGTTTATTCTATATCTATATAATTATATCTATATAATATCAAATCTTAAAAAGAAAAACTATCAAAATCGCTCTTCTTTTCATAAAATTACTCGTAAACAACAATTTTAAGCTCAAAACTTCTTCCACTCTCAAACTTGTACCTCGCAGCCTGTTGCAGAACGGCATTGTAAGTTACCTCATCAGCAACCACAAACATCGCAAATCCAAACTCTTCAACGCTCTTCTTTATGTTTTCGTAGATCTGATCGTTTCGGTTACTTCCAGTTTAGGTTCACTATTTTTGAATCTGATAATAAAAATGGATTTCAATAAAAAAGCAACGAAATCAAATTATTTCAGCTCCAGAATGGTGTGTCAAGGAAATCATGCAATATTTAACATACGGCGAGATTTAAACGAAATCCTCTCATAAATCGTGTTTCAACGAATATATATTTAGATGTGATAAAATTTTTCATGGCTTTTCTATTTCGGAGTAATTCGGTTTAAATCAGGTTTGCGGAGGCTACACAAGATGTTTTTGTGAATGTGCAGTTGTGGAATGGTTATTAATCCATCTGAAATTAATCCAACGTGTTTACGCTATAATGTAGTCTTACAACCTTTCAATTAAAAATACACTTTGTTGGAATCAATATTTTCCCGAGAAAACCTCTAAAAGACGAACATCAATTTTATTAAGAAAGTCGATGAAAGTGACCCTATAGAAAATGGAGACGTTTGTTTATGTAATGGATGAGTACATCCCAACCGATCTGACTAAAAAAGAGGTTTTAGATGCCTTTAAAGAAGACAAGCTGAAACCTTTTGAATTCGTAAGAGATATCGTTGAAGGTGAAGGTGTCGAAGGGATAAGCGGTATAACGTTCTACGATGCCTATTTTAAGCGTGATGAGTTTTTAATCGAATACCTAGTTGATTTTAGCAGCGGTACAATCGCTGTTAAGGTTATAGGATCTAATGATACAAGAAGGATGCTTGTGGAGTACTACAGATATATTAAGCAAACTAAAGCTTAATCCATTTAATCTTATCCTCACCTTTAGTCTTCTTAAAATACTCGATCTCTTCTCTCATTCCTTCTGTTATTTTATCTCCAAAAACCCATAGCTCGTCGCAGAACTCTAACAGCTTTTTGTTCATCTCCAAGGCTCTTTTTCTATCTTCTGGATTGTGATCATCCATGAATTGGCTAAAGTAGACGTGAAGAGCTATTGGGATGTAGCCTATGTCAACAAGCAACCTACAATATTTCTTTGCTTTCTATATATTCTCCTGCTTTCCCTGAAATGGAGAGCAGACAAAAACAGTTTTCATCGACTTAATACTAAGACAAGATTGTATAAAATTTTGTAAATCTTTTTCCGATTTCTCAAAATTGTTAAGTGATATTTTATACACATATATTTTCTTACCTTTAAAATCATATTGTTTTACTTCATTAGATTCCTTCCAACTAGGGCATATCAGTAAGCCTAACTTAGCATTAAATCTTTCGATGTAGGTAATTAGCTGTTGAAAATCATCAGTTGTAGGTCTTTCTTTATACTTAGCATCCGCTACGACTAATACTTCAGAGTTCTTTTTATCCATTATGACATAGTCTGGCTTAATAATATATTCATCAACATCATTGAAAAGGGTAATTTTAGGCTCCCTTTTTACAATAAATGGATGTTGAATTGATTCTTTCAGTACATTATAGATATACAGCTCAAAGACGTTATTCATATCAACGACAAAGGATTTTATTTTTACCTCCCTCGCTGACTTGAATTCTATAGTTGAATGTGTGATGAAAAACAAGCATAACTCAAGTATATCGTAATAGTAGCTTCGACTACTTGGTAATCGTTGATGTAGAATTATATCTTCAATATCGTTCACAAAATCCATTTCTAGCGGGAGTGAGACATCGTTGAACCATTTATACTTTTTAAAAAGGTCATCTCGTATCTCTTTGCTTAAAGTGGCAGAATACAGCTCTAATAGTATCCACAAGGTAAATTTTATCGCTCTATTTTCAAGTACATCTTTAGATAACTCGAAAAAGCTACAAGTAATTTTAGTCTTATCTCCAGAGATCCAATGTTTTAGAGTCTCTTTAACTAGTATCTTACCTTTCACAACTGCTCCATGTCTCACTGTATATCTTGCCTTCTTAAGAAAACCAAAAGATCGGATCTTTTCGAGTTCTGTTAGCAGAACATGTAGTAAAATATGAAATACATTGGGAAAATCTCTTATTTTTTCTTTACCAACTTTTACGACTTTTTTAAGTTCTTTTATAGAAACTTTTCTACCTCGTGCTCTGTAGATAAGATATAGGAAGTCCTCGACTGGTGCTTTAGGGCTCACAGTTAAGAGATATCTCTCATTTAGTGGGATTATGCCCACATAATTCGTAGCTTTAATTCGTATGCCCTTTGAAGATATATCCGTTATTTGAATGTACTTCTTAGCTTCAGGTGATATATCGTGAATAGGCAAGAAGGGATTATCTCTAAATTCTGGCAATTCTCCTATATCTTGCCACTCCTTTAAATCAATCCTCTTCAAGTTCTAACTCCTCCCAATAAATTTGTTTAATCTTCTCGTAAATATCCTTTCTAAGATCGGTAAAGTATTCCCTCAATAGAAAAGATAATTGATGATCCCATAGGTGCTTTAAATCTTGTTTAGATTTAACGTTCTTGAAGTATGCATGACCAAGTGGAAAATAGTCTTGGATCTTCTCGAATGCTTTTACAATCTTTTCAATTAGCTCGGGTTCTACTCCATTATCTTCAAGCATTTTTCTTAAAATGTTAGAGTCTGGTTTTACTTCGATAAATCTGAATCTTCTCATTAAAGCGAAATCAATATCTATTGTTGATTTGTCTAGAGTATTCATAGTACCAATTATGTATAAGTTAGATGGAATCGTGAACGATTCTCCAGAGTAGAGTAACCTTATCTTCTCTTTTCTGTATTCAAGAGCTGAGAATATTTCACCAAATACCTTAGATAAATCAGCTCTGTTTATTTCATCGATTACTAGCACAAAGTTTTGATTAGGATTTTTATTGGCTTTTTTACATAATTCTTTAAATATTTTATCCTTGACTCTAAAGATTATTTGACCAGTTTCTTCGTCAATTTCTGGAGATATACATTCTACGAAGTCTTCATATGTAT
>DQTL01000192.1 GCA_015662775.1 Lutibacter sp. | reverse complement strand
ATGCATTACGCTCACAAATGAATCCGCATTTTGTTTTTAACTCACTCAATGCGATACAGTATTACCTAACAGATAATAAAATAGAATTATCAGAAAAGTACTTAGTAAAATTCTCTAAATTAATTCGTATGTTTTTTGATTTATCAAAGGAAAGTTATATTAGTATTAAAGATGAAATAAAACTGCTAAATGCCTATTTAGAGATTGAAAAATTACGTTTTGGAGATGATTTTAACTATCTTATCCATGTAGATACTGAGTTAAACTTCGATCATAAAATTCCAGCTATGTTATTGCAACCCATAGTTGAGAATGCAGTAAATCATGGTTTATTTCATAAAATAGGCGAGGGTTTAATTAAAATTCAATTTAATAAAAAAAGCAAAAATACATTTGAAATTAGTATTGAAGATAATGGAATAGGAAGAAAAAAAGCAGCTGCAATAAAGGGACATTCCTTAAACAAACACCTGTCAAAATCAACAGAAATATTACAAGAACGAATTGAATTGATAAATGAGTCAAATACCTGTAAAATAACCTATAAGGTTTCTGATGTAGATAAACAAAATCATCTGGGAACTCGTGTTACTTTAGTTTTTGACAACCAAATAGACCTATAATAGTTAAGTGATCCTCCAAAACAGATGACTATTAACTAATAACAATATATATTATGAACATGAGAGCCATATTAGTAGACGATGAAGAAAAAGCTTTAAAAAGCTTACAGATAAAAGTACAGAAATTATTTCCTGAGATAGCGATAGTAGCAACTATTCAAAATCCAGTGGAAGCAATTAAAGTTATTGAACAAGAAAAACCTGATTTGATTTTCTTAGATATAGAAATGCCACAACTCAACGGTTTTGATGTCCTACAGAAATTAAAAAAACCCGAATTTGAAATTATTTTTGTAACCGCTTATAGTGATTATGCTATTGAAGCAATTCAACATTGTGCTATTGGTTATGTAGTAAAACCAATTGATAATGACGATTTAAAAGCGGCAGTTACTAATGCCATAAAAAATAGACAACTTAAAACAGCACTAAAAAAGAATCAAACCTTAATAGAAAACTTACAAAACCAATCAGCAGATTCTAAAGTAATTATCCCTTCTCAAAAAGGATTAGATTTTGTTAAAATAAGTAATATTATACGTTGTGAAGGAGAAGGTGGTTATACAAAAATTGTAATACATAATGCAAAAGATATCCTTAGTTCCTATAGTATAGGGAAGTTTGTAAAAATGTTACAAAACAAAAATTTCTATTCTATTCATAGATCACATTTGGTAAATCTTAAATATGTTTCAGGTTATTTAAATGAAGGTTATATTACCTTAAATAATGGAGATAGTTTACCAATCAGTAAATCAAACAGACAAAGTTTTATTGAACAAATGAGTGAGTTGTAATTTCTTTAACCCTGTAGGGTTTTTTAAACAGGTTTATTTTATAATTTATCCAACAAAGATTTTGCTTTGTCATAAACGGCAGCTTCCTCAGGTATTTGTTTTAAATAATGTTTTGAAGCTTCAATATCATTTTGTTTTAAAGCATTTAATGCTAAATACCAAGTAGCCTTGTATTTAAAAAGAGAGTTCCCATCAGCAATTTTTTCAAAAGTCATTTTTGCCATTTCATATTGATCTGTTTCTAAGAATGTGATACCGTAGTACAGTTGTATCTCGGCATTATCTTTATAAAAATCAGCTAGTCTTGAAAGGTGTGTATTGGCTAGTAAATAGTCTTTTTCGTTAAATAACTTTTGCACTTGATCTAAGGTGCTTGAATTTCCTCTTACACTAACCTCCATAGGTTCGTGGTTTGCATAATCGCTATAGGTAGCAGTATCATTTTGAAAGAAAAAGAGTCCGACTAAAACAGCAATACTTGCTGCAACTAACCATTTTTTATAACCCATTAAAGGTATTACTTTAGAAGTTTTTTTAGAGAAATCTTGTTCTTTTTGTATCTTATTGAGTGTAGTTCTTAACTCACTTTCTTTCTTTTGATGCTTGAATCTATGTGCAATACTTTTTTCTATCTCTTTGTAAAGACCAACCTCTTCGGCAAAATTAGCATCCACTTGCATTTGTTTTTCAAAAGCTTTGAGGTCAGATCCTTCAAGCTTACCTTGCCAATATTTTTCTATTTGTTCGTATTTTGAGTTCATTCTATAGGTTTTTAAGAATTTGATAATTAGGTGATTCTATTACTAATTGGGTTAATTTCCCGATACATTCCGATTTCTTTTTTCTAGCATATCCATAAGAAACACCAAGAATCTCAGCTACTTTTTGCATGGATTTAATAACGAAAGCTTTTTCTAATAAATCACGACAAGCTTTACTTAATTCTTTAAGTTTAGATTGAAATAATGCTGATCTAGACTCGTACAATTCAGTTTCGGCCACTTGTTCATGTGCATCATCACTAATAGATAAAGATTCCTCTACATTTGTTACCTGTGTTTTGCTGTTTTTCTTTAGTTCATTTAACCAACGTCTTTTACATAATAGAAAAAAATACGCATCAAAAGGTACGCTAAGCACTAAATTCTTCTCCTTTGCTTGGTGGTAAATAGTGACTAATGTTTCTTGAATAATATCTTGTGCAGCATCTTTATCACCACCGTTTTGAGTGATATATCTAATTATTTTAGGTGAGAAGTTTTGGTATAATTCGCTTAACACTTTACTGTTGTTATTCAGCAAAGCTTCTACATATTTTTGATCCTTATGCGGTTTTTTGTTCATATTCTAGTTAATAATTTAGGCTAAAATACAAAATGTTGTGCTTTCATCAAATGAAAACGAGTATTCAT
>DQTL01000198.1 GCA_015662775.1 Lutibacter sp. | reverse complement strand
GGGAAAACCACATATCTATCCTTGCTCTAGGGTAGGTCTCTATATCTTCAAAAATCACTGGTAAATTGGGGCTGTCCAATTGTGGTTCTTCCCAAGTAATCGTAACAGGTGGTTGACCGTGTACCCAACCGATTTCTGTATAAGGTTTACTCCATGAGGTTATAGTTGTTTTCATTAACATGTCTGTGTCAATAGGAGGGTAAGTTGGGTGTCTTTGTCCTGCATTTCTTTGTGTATACACATTAAACTTCGTAGTATCTACTTGTTTAAAAACCTCACCAAATTGTGGTTCATACTCATCTAAGTAAATAGAGGCACTTGGGTCGTAGCCTATAGTTAAGGTATCTTTAGCCCCTGTAGCATCTTCAAAGAAAAGGCGTAGCTTCCATTGGGGTTCATCGTAGGTTTGTTTTTGTGAATAAACTGTTATTGCTAAAAGAAGAAATAGTGTAAAAGATAATTTTGTTCTCATAGTCACAAGGTTAAGTAGCATTAAACTTAGTGCTAAATTACAGCTATTTAAAATAATATAAGCTACCGAAAACCATGATTTTACTCACTCATGGTTTTCAGTAGAGGGTTGTGTAAGGTTCTGTTTTAGATGTTGTTATAATTTTTGAAATTCAATTGATTTTGATTATTTGTTTTTGGAGGTAAATGTTGAAGTCGTTTTTGATTTTTTTTGGCTTTGTTGCTAATAACGTTAAGTATATGAAAAGTAAGCGATTTCGAAGCACAAAACTTTCAACTTACAAGAAAGCTCAAATTGACTACAAGCCTTGATGCTACCACTGTCTCGCTTATTTTTTATATACATTGTTGGCATTTCGTTATTCATTCATTAGTATCTCTTTTAATCTGGATATTCTAAATTTTCATAAACATAATTAAAAAAATCTTCATCTTCTTTTTTATGATTTTCTATGTTAAAGTTTTCGTTATTTCTTTCTTCATCAGAAATTGCTTCTTCACATTGTTCCATAAATAGCCCAAGAGCATATTTTTTCAATTCACTAACATATATTCCAGTTTCAATATCTTTATGCTTATCTTTTACAAACTTTAAACTTTCTTCAATATAATTGCGAATAAACATAATTCGTCTTAAATCTTCATCTAAAATTTCAGCATCATATTTCTTTGCTGTAAATATACTTCTTATACCTACTTTTGAAATTTCTATTAATATATCAATCATTTTACTTTTTATTCTTTTTAATGGACTGTTTTACAAGGCTTAAAATATATTCCAAATTCTCGTCATCTTTGACTTGAATTTCAAAGTCCCCATTTCCCCAATGTCCAGTTGTGGAAACGTCTCTTGTTATTCCTTTTGTATCGTCAAGTTCTCCTTTGCTCATATTAATCCACATTTTCAATGCTTTTTTCTGTGGTAAAATGTCAATTACATTTTTACCAGCAACAAAGGCAATATATTTCTTTTTTGGCTTGATTTCAAGGTTGTCTAAATTCTGAATAGCACTTTTAAATTTCTCATAGAGTTCTTTTATTTCTTCACTTATATTTTCTAAATGTTCTTGTTCAGAATAGACTTTTATTTCTTTTGCAACATTGTCAATTATTTTGTCTGTTTTAGATATTGTTTTAATGCTTTCTTGTGCTCCTGCTTTTTGAATTTGTTCGTAAGAAACAGTTGTGTTTTCAAACCGTTTTACTTCCCACAATTCAATTGGTAAATCTTTGAAGTTTATAGCTTCTCTTTGGTAGTTCGTAAATGCAGGTGAGACAAATAAAACTCTTGATTGCGACCAATCTACATCAGTCCGTTTTAGTGTTTTGTCGAGATTTTCGTTAAACTCTAAAATAAAGTCTGCTTTATTATTCAACATTAAAGATAAGTATGCGTAACCTTGGTCAATTACACTAAAATTTTTATCTCGTTTGTATTCTATAATCACGAAAGCATTTGCTTCTTTATCAAAAGCAAGCGTGTCAATTCGGAAATTGTTTAAAGCAAATTCAGATTTCACAAATTCCAATCCTAAAATGGTTTTCAGATTGTTTTCCGTTAATTCTTGAATTTCCTTTTCAAGTCGAAATGGTTTCTCCTTTATATATTCAAATTTCTTTTCTATTTTGAATAATGCCATTTATTTATCGGTTTTTCTTTAATGAATGCCAACGGTTTGGCTATGATGCGTTGGGCAATTTAAAGCATCAAACTTTCAATTTTTTTAATGTTACTTATTTGCATAATCTTTCAATTTAACCACCACTTGCCCAATGACTTATAGCCTTTGTTGGCGTTTCGTATTTACCACCTTTGCTATTTCATTCCTTTTTTTCCTCTCTTATCGTAACAAACTGTCCATCAAATGCATCAAATATAATACTATAACCTACATTATTTCCTTTTACAAGCACTTCTCCTTTCATTGCTTTTACTTTGTCGGGTTTTTCTTTTAAATTAATTGTAAATTTTTCGATAGAAATTCCTTTTGGTGCTTTGATTTTTATTGTGTATGAATCTTTATTTTGCTCAAACAACACATTGATTTTCTCAAATTTATTTCTAAAATCGGCAACATCTTCCAGTGTAGTAATCCAAGCATTATCATTTTTTATGGTATCAATTAATGTTGTAAGGGCCGAAAAAGTTGTTTCATTATATCCGCTAAGTCCGGGATGCCCCAAATATACCATTAATCCGTTGTACGGTTTAACACTATATTGCCAATAATCTTGCAAATAACGGCTATAAAGTAAAACGTCTTTTTGCAAGTTTTCAGGTGTTTTATATTCGTTTTCGGCAATTTTGTACAAAAAGAAATAATCGTCATGATATGTGGGTGCAATTTCTAAAATATTTGTGCTTTTATAAAAATCATCTTTGCTGATGACAAGATTATATGGAAAAACACTGCCATGAATAAACTCAAAATTGTTAGCACTGATGCTTGATTCGTATTTGTAAGCTTTAATATCCATAGCCATAAGTCCGGCAAATCCAGGGTTTGTATATGGAAAGCGAAAACCGGAAAATTTTTGTTGCCACTTTGCTTCATTTCTCAAAATATCATTAATGGAAGCGGCAAAATTTATTTCATTGAAATTCAAGTAACGATAACCTGTTGAGGCAATATTTACATTCTGCGATTGCAAAAAATCATTAATTTTATCATTAACCTGACCATTTACGAAAAAAGTAGGTTTTATATTTATTTTTTTTAAACGGCTTATTACAAATTTATAATGTTCTATTTCACCTGTGGGATTAAAACTAACGCAAAAAGCACTGTTGTGTGCATTAGGCCATGGGTTTATGGATATTGCAATTTCTTTTTCTTTAATAAATTGTTCACTAACATAATTATAAAAAGCTTCAATTTGAGAAACACTCCAATATCCACCAGAAACTATAGGATTTATAAAATCGGAAGAAGCCAACAAATATGCAGTTCCTTTTTCGTAAGTGTTTTTGATAATTGCAGGAATGGAATCTGTATCTTTTTTCCACATTGCAAGGGTTTTGATTTTGTTCGACACTATTTGATATGGTGCTAAAGTCCACAAATTATAATCAATTTGCGGAAGAAATTCTCCTTGTAATTCATTGTTGATTTTTCCGCTTACTTTATATCCTTGCATATTGATTTCTTTTAAGATAACTCCAAAAACTTCGGAAAGCGGATAATTTTCAGGATTGAGTTCTTGCTTTTCCAGAATACGGTCGGTACCGTTAAAATAGTTACGTCCTATATTGTCGCCGGCAATCAGTGTCCCGCCGTTTTTTACATAGTTCTTCAAATTGTTCAACTCTTCGTTGGTCATATAAGTTAACGAATACTTTCGGTCGCCATCGTGATAATCCTTTGCTGTTGACAAAATAATGATACTATATTGCGATAAAAATCCATAATCGAACAATACATCTCTCGGCTCTAATCGCACCGGAATCCCTTTTTTATTAAATGTTTGTATAGCTATAATTATTCCTTTTGGCAAATCTTTATCCTCTTTTTCAAAATTTACCCCGGTTGTAATAAACAATACTTTTGGCAATTGTTTGTTAAGATCGGAATTAACAGAAAACTTTTGTTTGTTTTTTTCAGAGTTTGAACAACTGATAAAAATTATACTTAATAAACTTATAATGAACATTATTCTTTTCATGATACCTTAATGATTTTATTCGATTATTTCTAATTTTGCGGTCTCATTTGGTTTTAGATCAAATGTTATATAGCCCTTTTTATTGGTGTAAACACCGTCTGTGGACGAATTGGTAACTTTAATAAATCTTGATTTTGTGTAATATTTTATTGTTAATTCCTGATTAAATCCAACAGGATCAAGGGTGTTCGATATTTTCACAAACACCAAATTATCAAACCGTTCTACTTCTATTTCAGAATGTTGTTTTTCATACAAATACTTATAAATTTTTGATTCAGGTGCTATCCAGAAATTGGTGTTCCTTGCTAGACGTATTTGTTTTCTAAACTTGTCAAAGTGCATAAAATATTGCTCAATTATTTCATTCTTTATATGATGTATCTCTGTTGAGTCTTTATAAATATGATGATAAATAAACACATTCCATTTGCCGGTATTTGTTTTTAAGATACTATCAAATTCACGATTATCAATATTGGTGTTGATTATTGAATAATTAATACTGTTATGTGAATATATCGTTTCTTTAAGTTTGCTATTTCCATGTTTTCTAATGAAAATATTCTCTGCTTCAAGTTCATTATTATGCGGTTTCAAATGAATAACAGATAATTCTTTGTTGATCGCCGGAACAAATATATTGTTTTCATTAATAGGTTCTTCAACGGTTTGTATTGCCAATTCATTTCCTTTACCAATTAATTCTTTTGCCTGAAAATATCCTATTCTCTTGGTTTTAATGCCTTCATCAATGTTCACTACATTTGGCATATTCTCTGTGAGTTCGGGAATAATACTAAAATCGGCTTGCAGTCCGTATTTGTTTAACAAAGGAAAAGCATACTCGTATTGCGAAAAACCGGCATTGTCGAAAGTTATGGAAATTGCAGCTTTTCTATCTTCAAAATAATTAGCTATTTCAAATTTTTCTTGTTCAATATTTGAAAATACAATAGTGTCTTTATCACCTTTTATACTGCCGAAATAATTTTTTAATGTATCATAAATAGGTTTCAGCCTTTCGGTATAAGCAGGTGTTTCCCAATTATCCCAAGTAAAAAACATTGGTTCGTATTCGGGATATTGAAAAACAATATTATTTTTTTTATCCGTAACGAAAAAATAGATATTAAAACCATCGGTTTGCGATGCTTCAATAACTCGTGTTGCAGCTTTATCGTCCAAAACGTATTTTTCAGAAGGGTCGGAAACATTTATCAAATGCCAATCTAAACGAAGTTCAAATTTTTTGGTTTTATTATTCCAATACCAATCAGCATTTGAAGTTTCTGCTTTATTAGAATTGCCGAAAACCAATGAGCTGCGATTGTTGATAATAGAATCGGTTTTTTCTCCAAAAAGTGTTTCCCGTCCACGATTAACAAGCATCAGTTCATCAATAAAAGTTCCGTTTTTGTTTGGTTTAGAAGCGTATACAGGAATATTATCATTGTAAATATCAGTAAAAACCGAATACGGTTCATCTACCAATAATTTGGCATTGTCAATTGATTTGAAAGCACAAAGAAACTCAAACCCGTAATCAAAAATTTTGTTTGAGAACGGCATTTTTTTGTCGCCTTTGTTTTTATCGTAAGTATCAATTGCAATATATAAATTGTTTTTATCGAAATTAAAACCGGTAATATTTGCTGATAAATAAAAATATGTAGGGTCGGCATCGGCAAATATCCTAACTTTTTTTTCTTGATATATTTCCTGTTCGTTATTCCAATCATTAAGATTTCCGTCAATAATTTTCTTTTTGTTTTCCAAAGCCAAAATACCGAAATTTTGTTCCGGATTTTCCATATTGTGCCAAAGTTTTCTGTTGTTGAAAGGAATTTCAAAATCCATAACCAACCAATTGTGTTTAAACCATTCATCAGTCCATTCAAAATAAATTGCACCGGCACAATCTGTTTCAAAAATATCTTCTGTTAACGTTAGAGATAATTCTGCCTGTTTTGCTTCGGTATGTCCGCCCTGATTGAAACCCGAAGGTGTAAAATGACTTATTCCCCTGCTGGAAGGCAAACCGTATTCGGCAATTACTAAAGGCATTCCGCGTGTATGTTGTTTTAAATCTTGCAAATAAGCAAAAAAATTATCTTTTTCGCCTTTATGATTAACAGTGTTTGAATATTCTTTTTTCAGATAAATAAAGTCAGGATAATACGGATAAACATGATATGCAGCATAAATTCCTGATTTATAAATTTCGGTTGCATTAAATTTTTCAAAATCAATTTGCACCAGATCGTTATCGTATTCACGAACTTTTTCATTTTCAATAAACTCGGTATTGTGATACATTGGGTCGAGCGGCAACCAATTTACAAACGACATCGGATGTTGCGAATGATAGGTTTGGGTTTCGTATCTGACAGCAAAATCCATCATCTTTGCAAGCCAAACTTCCATAGGATTTCCTTTTGGTAAAGAAACAAAAATGCCTTTGTAGTGTGATGTTTTGTTTATTTTTATAGTTTTAGAAACACTTTTGGGTTCCCATTCCCTACCAAGTAAAAATCCAATAATATAATTTGAAACATCAACAGCATAAATACCATGAGCTTTTCCTTGTTTTTCTTTTAATACTGCTTTTCCGTGAACAACATCAATAACGTCAATTATTTCTTTTTGAAAATCACGAGTATAATCAGTATTGAAATAATTTTCGTCTTCGGGGACTTTTGCCCAAACACCGTGCATAATATAAAGCGGTTTGTTTTGATGACGAAGGTTGTAATAGGCAAGTGCTTTGTAAAAACCGGGTGGTAAAATTGTATATATACGAATAACATTAGAATTCATTTTGCCAATCATTTCAAACCAATTTACATATTGTTCAAAAGTTAATGAAAATTCGGTAGGAAATTTTCCAGGAACTGCAACTCCGAGATTCACTCCTTTGAGAAAAATATTTTGCCATTGTTTTGTATTGTTTTCTTCTATCGGTTTTATTTGAAAATATGTATTTCCGGTTTTAAAACGATAATCAATGTCGTAAACAATTTCCCTGATTTCGTTTTCACTTATTCTCTCTATCAAGGGTTTGCTTTCATCTTCAACATAATGTGTGATAATATGGTCTTCCCGTATTGATTGTTCATACATCATCATTTTGTAGATAGTGAAAACCAACAAAGCCAGTAATGTAAGAATAACAAATGATTTTTTTTTCATGCGTTAGAATCCGTATTGTAAATTTAGTGAAATCAAGATATTATTATAAAAATCGTTATAAAAACGAGATGCACTTACCGATGCTGAAAAGTATTTGTTGTCGTATCCGAATTCTGTGTTTACTGCCCAATTTTCAGCATTCAAATAGTGTTTCTCCAATACAGAATTTATGTTTTCATAATAATATTCTTCACCGAGATTGTATGAAAAATCACCATAAAAATAGAAGTTTCCAATAGGATAATAAACGAAAACAGATGTCCCGTAAAGATTTCTGCCGAGAGGCGAATAATAGCGATTCGATTTGTATTTGTAACTTAAGTAAGAATAATTTGCAGCAAGCGTAATTTTCGGTTTCGATAAAATTTGATACGATAAGGATCCGCCATAGCCGTTAAACGGATTGATATCTTCTTCATATCTGTCATTTGGAACATCTAAAATAAATACTTTATCAACAATACCGTAGCTGTACCCAAGACTTAATTTCATTTTTTTGTACCTGATTTTTAAATTATCGGTTGCTGCATTTTGCCCTACTTCGTTCCAATAATAAAAATAATCGTATCCACTGGTTAAATTGTTTGTTATGTCAAACGATTTAAGCGAAAAACTCCATTTCCAGTTTATACCGTAAGCCGAAAATTTTCTGTCGCTTTGCGAATATCCACCATAAATATAAACTTTGTGATGCTTGTAAAACCACGCTGCTTTTGCCCAAGTTGAATTATACCAACGAATAGTATCGCCGATTTCTGTATTTTCAAAATTTCTGTCGGAATGATCAATCAAAAAATTTACTGATACCTGAAAATTGTCATTTAATCTTTTTTGAATACCGATTTGTTGAATCAGTGCATTAATCTCATAATTTTCTTCTGTTTCGTTTACAAATTTCGATATTGAAGAAATATTATACAATGTCTGTTTTTTTATTTGTTCATATTCCTTATTAATGCTTTTCTCCAAAGGATCCAATGCAATTGCTTTTTCGTAATATTGTAAAGCTGTGTATGGTTGTTCTTTCCAATGATACATTTTTCCAATACCTTGATAAGCCTCTGAGTATGTGTTATCTATTGTAGCTATTTTTTTATATGTAGCAATTGCATTATCAAGTTTTCCATACCAGATATATGCTGTTGCCAATTGAAAATATAAAGGAACATTATCGGGTAGATATGAAATTGCTTTTTTGTAATAATTTATTGCCTTATCAATTTTATCAAGATATAAATAGTTATCGCCCAAACCTTTCAAAGCTTCCACATCGGTTGTGTCGTTTGCAATAATTTTTTCGTAAAACGAAATTGATTTGTCATAGTTTTTTTTTGCGAAATACAAACGGGCCACAGCCAGTTGCGCATCATAATCTTGGGGCCGAACTTTCAATATTTTGCCGTAAAACATAATTGCCGTATCGTAATTTTCTTCTATTTTGGCTTGATATCCGTTTGCCCTCCATTTTTCAATATCACTTTGTGCAAATCCGGAATTTATTGTTAGTGTTAATAACAATAGTAAGAATAGTTTATTCATAAGTTTTCTCCTTTAAATATTTTCAATTCCTTTTCTATCAAACTTTTTCCAATCGTGTTTTCTTGAAACAAAATTTATTATACCGGTAATTTGTGCAGCAATTTTAAAAAACGAATATGAAAATTCAGCCAATATACCCGTAAAAATCAGCCAAATCCAATCCCAAAAAGTTTTGTACCGCAGTGCATCGCGATTTGCTTGTGCATTTTTTTTACTCCAATATTCAATAATCGCCGTAATCGAACTCGTAATAATTGCTGTTGTAAGCATCACACTTATAAGCAATAGTGTTATCCAAACCGGATTAAGCACGCCGTACCGAGCCGCCACAATAATAAATACTATGGAGAACAACTTTACTACCGGTGACAAAAATTCAAAAAATAAATAATACGGTAAACCTGCCAAGCCGGTAACACCGTATTTCGGTTCAAAAATCATATCCTTGTGCATTTTTAGAGTTTCGCCCAAACCCTGATGCCAACGAGAACGCTGTTTATACAGACTGTTCGGATTATCGGGTACTTCCGTCCAGCATATCGGTTCAGGCAAAAATTTTGCTTTTGCCTTTTCATTTTTATCGTGTTTGAATTTCCACAAACGAACAACAACTTCCATATCTTCGCAAACGGTTTGTTTACCCAAGCCAATGTGCTTTTCGATATAAAAATGCGTATTTTTTTTGCTCAAAAATCCGCCAATTTGTAACAAATCTTCCTTTTTGAATAATGAGAACGCACCCGACATTATCAGCAAAGCATCAATTTTACTTAATGCTATTCTCGAAATTAAAAACGATTTTATGTATTCAATAATTTGCCATTGCACCCAAATATTTTGCGGCACTTTTGAATTTATTACCTTGTTGTTTTGCAACCGCACATCGTTTGCGACTGCAAGTTGTCCGCCCGTAACTATTGTATTTTTATTTTTTATAAAGGGCTTTATTACTGATTTCAGAGCTTGTTGGTCGAGAACGGAATCAGCATCAATAGTACAAATATAATTGCCTGTCGCATAATTAATTCCTGCATTGATTGCATCGGCTTTTCCTCCGTTTTTTTTGTCTAATATTAAAATGTTTTTACCACCTGCAATGTATGAATGCATTACCTCTTGTGTTTTTAACAAATCGGTTTCTTTTTTCTTTGTTTCAATCAATTCGTAGTTTTTTTTTAAAACTTGCATTGTTTGGTCTTTTGAACCATCGTTCACAACAATTATTTCGAAGTTCGGATAATCCAATTCTGCCAGCATATTTGTGCAAGTAACTATTGAAACCGCTTCGTTATACGCCGGAACAATAATGGAAACTGAATGATTTTGGAAATCAAAATTTTCATCGTTTTCCTGTTTTCGAAAAAAAAACGTTATAACAGAATAAAAATACAGCAAAATATCTATCACAAAATAAATTGTAAAATAGATAATCAAAATTTTCTCTATTATTCTTAATGCCAAATACATTTATTTTCTTTTCTTGATTTTTATGGTTTTTCCGGGCAAAATGTCTATTAATAATTCGCTGTTCTTTACTTTATAATCGCCATCGTTTTCGCTTCCTTCCACTGATATTTTCGTCCAAGGCAACTTTACTTTTACGGTTAATGCTTGATTATAAATTGTAGTATCAACTGTTGTAAATGTTTTGATTTTTATTGTATTACAAAACATTCTCATTTCTATTTTTGTGTGTTCTCTTTCTACAATATATTTGCCGACAACAGCTATCGGAGCAACCCAATAGCCGGAAGCCGCAACTGTTTTTATTTGTTTTTCAAAAGTATCGGGATATAAAGAAAATGTATTTTTAACATTATGATTTTTCATAATATTCATCTCTTTTGAACCCTGCGGAAATAAGTGGTGATACATCAATATCAGCCAATTTCCGTTTGCTTGTTTTATCCATTGAGCAAATTCGTTTTCATTTGGTGTGGTATCATTTAAAATGGCTTGGCTAACCAAAAGATATTTGTTGTTCAGCTTATATTGATTAACATTTTCTTTTCCTTCCGTTCGTCCGAACAGAAAGCCCGATTCTTCGGCGGCGGCAATAATACTGTCAGAGGTAAAAGAATACGGATAATGTAAAGTGTAAACCGGTGCATTTATTTTACTTTCAATCAAATTTTTAATTTGCCTCATTTGTTGAGTTAAAATTATTTTGGGTAATCGTTTTCCGTATTTTTGGTGTTTGTAGCCGTGTGCGGCTATTTCGTGACCATTTTGGTGTAATTCTTTAATTTGTTGCCAGCCCATTTTTTTTATTAAAAAAATATCCGGTTCGGCAGAATATGTCGGTTTATCGTGTGTCCATTCACCAACTAAACTGAAAGTGGCTTTTAGTTTGTATTTTTCCAATACCGGATAAGCATATTCATATTGCGTATAACTTGCATCATCAAAAGATATTGAAACAGCTCCGACTTTATCTTGATACCAAGTAGTAATTTCGGCACTGAATTTTTTTTGGTTTTGCGATATTGCCGTCAGGCTGACAAGCATAAATGATAATATATAACAAAATTTTTTTACCATTATTGAAATTGTATATTTATTTTTGCTTTATTGTCTAAATCAAAAACCAAGTAATATTTATCTTCAATTTCTTTCAATTGGTGAGTTTTATTATAAATTATTTTTTTTGGTTTTTCATTAAAAATCAATGTTAAACCATTAATAAGTTCGCCGTTTGAATCTATATTTATCGTAACATTTTGTTCTTTTTCTTCTATTTCAACTTTCAAATTTTTCAGTTTGTTCCAACGATTAGCTGCTTCATTTAAAGATGTAACCCATACGTTTTGAGTTTTCAAAAATGAAACAAAATCCTGCAAAGGCTGCAATGTAATGTTACTGATACCCGAATACATAGGATGTCCGAGAAATACCATTACACCATTATTGGTTTGAACAACTTCATTAAAATATTTGTACAGGTATGTTTCAAATTTTTTTGCATCTTGTTTTTGTTCTGTTTTGGTATAAGGTTCTTTTTTGAGCACTTTTTGATAAAAAAACCAATCGCTGCGATACATCTGCGAAATTTCCAACAAATCTAAACTACAATAAAATTCATTGTTAAAAATTGGTATGTTATAGGGCACCACCGAACCTCTGATAAATTCCATATTGTTTGCGGCAATGCTTGTTTCGTAAACAAATCCCAGCTTGTTTAGTAAATACATTCCCCAAAAACTATTGGAGACATAAGGAAACCGAAATCCTGTGAAGTTTTTCTTCCAAAACTGCCGATTCATTAAAAATTCGTTTTGGGTTTGAAAATAATCCAATTTTCTGAAATCAGGATGATTATATGAATGTCCTTGAATGGAAATTAAAGTGTCGTTTTTTAATTTTTGTGCAATCTCCTTGTCAACTGCTGGTGTTATAAAAAAAACCGTTGGCAGTTTGTTTTTTCTGATAAAAGTAAAAATTCTTTCGTATTCTTCAGCACTTCCTCCATCATCGAAAGTTTGGCAATAAACACTTGTGTGGGCGTTTTTCCAAGGCAGTAATTGAATTTCGTAATTTCTTTTACCGATTGAGGTTTGATATACTAATTCGTAAAATTGATTAATTTGCTTTTCGTTTGATAAGCCGCCATCACTTGCCGGGTGCAGCATATTAAATGTAGGCAATAAAAATGCGTTTCCTTTGCCATATTTATTCAATGTCAATGCAGGATAGTTGGAATTTTTGTTTTGCCATTCAGCCAATATTTTTACGTTTGGAGCAGTTTCTATCGCAGTCAATCGCCACATTTCTTTATTTTTAGGTTTCAAAATGTAGCGCTGCCAAATATTCATCTTTGTATCCTTTACATAAAAATCAGATGTATTCATTTCTTTTAGAGCCACACCGAAACATTTTCCGAGTTGCCAATTATTTGCATTTAATATGCCGTCTTTTAAGATTCTATCTTTGCCTTTGAGCGTATTTCTTCCGATATTTATATCTGTTACCAAAGTACCGCCGTTTATCACCCACCGTGCAATATTTTTCAACTCGGTATCCGACATATATGTTAAAGAAAAATTTTGCGGATTGTCATGATAGCCTGCAATCGTAGGTATTATCAAAATATCGTATTTTGTTAAAACATCAGTTTGCAATAATACTTTTCTGTTTTCTAATCTAACAAAAACCCCAAGTTTATTAAAAGCTTGCAAAGCATGAACAACACCATCGGATACTGTTCCTCTGCCCAGGTCGGCACCACTTGTAATAATTAATGCTTTTGGTAAATGATATGATATTTGTCCGTTTGCATAAAATGGAATAATGATAATGTAAAGAAGAAGTATTTTTTTAATCATTTATTGTTAAGATTACTAATTATTATTGGTTTGATAATATGAACGCCAACGATTTGAATATACGTAGTTGCGGATTTTAAACGCTTTTACTTTGAATTTATCGCTAAACTTTGTTCAAAGATACAAACTTTGAATTTAGCACAAAACCCACAATTACGTACATTTTATTGTTAGCTACAGGTTATGTTAGTCCTCTATGATTATCTTTTCAATAAATCTTTCATATTCGGTTTCTACTTGGATGATATAAATAGATTTATTTGTTAAACTCTCTATGTTTATTTTTTCAGAATGTTCTCCTGAACCAATATTATTTAACTTTACGAGTTTAATAAGTTTTCCTTGTATATCAAAAATAGATATTTTAACATTGCTTGATTTTTTCAAATTATAATTGACTGTAATATTTTGATTAGCAGGGTTAGGATATACTGTCATATTCAAAGAATTTGTACTATTAACATTTAGTTCATCTATAGATAGTACATCTCCTTTTGTTATAAATACTTTAAAAATTTGACTACTTGCTGAACTTTGTGTTCCGTCATTAATAAAGAAAATATTAGGTGCAGTACTGCTTATTCCTCCGTAAATATATCCTATAAGCACAGTATCCCCATCTGTAAGACTATCAAGTTTAAAAACTTCATTATTGTAATGAGGAATAGTTAAATTTGGAATAAATTCAGCTCCAGAGCCTAACAAAGCTGGCATTGTTATAGGTAATTTATATTCTGTCATAACTCCGGCACTATTTCGTGTAACTCTGGCGATTGTATTTACGAAAGGAACATTATCATCTTGTACCAATATTCCATTACTGTCATAATATTGTGCAATTCCTCCAAAAAAGACATTGTGCATTTCGTTGTTTGTAGCTGAATAAATGGGCAATACAGGACAGTGATAATGGTTGTAGTATTGTTGAAAACTGTTGTTAACAACATAACCACTACTATCTACATTAACACAATTTAAAAAAGGTAAATCTGCATTCTGTTG
>DQTL01000116.1 GCA_015662775.1 Lutibacter sp. | reverse complement strand
GGTAATGTGACTATCAAAGGGAATGTGGCTATATCTGGTGGGTCTGGTGGAGGGGCCGAGAGTTTAAGCCTTGAGGCCAATGAGGGTGAAATGCTTTGTATCCCTTGTTTATTGGGTCAGGTTTAATAAAATGAGCAAAACAAAACAACTTATAGCACAGCTCTATAGCCTAGTGGATGATATGAACTTTGGTGCTACACTGTATGCTATTGCCGATGCAGGTATTTATAGAGAGCTGATAGATGTGCTAGACATAGATAACCCAAAGCATCGTATACTTTTTAAAGATACATTTGTACAAGAGTATGAAAATGTAGCTCCCTATTTGATATCTTTAGATAGAGATGATGCCTTTACAGAAAAAATCATCACTGAAGGCTATGGAAAAACATGGCTTACTTTTGTTATAAGTCGTCAAGATATGCATACATTGGCTTTTGACTTGCGTGAACGTATAAACATTTATAGTGAAAAGCATGAAAAAGAAGTGATATTTAGGTTTTATGACCCACGTAACTTGGAGAGATACTTCAAAATGATTACAGTGGAAGAAGCACAGGAATTCTTTACTGATATAAACGGTATCTTTGCCTATGTAGATTCGGAAGATGAAAACAAATTAAACATATATGCTTCAACAGGTAAAGAAATCAAGTTACTTAAAGAAGATATAGTATGAAAACTTTAACTGTAGGGCACATGGACAAACTAGATGAACTCTACCTAGAAGAGTACTTCAACACCTGTGTGCAAGACCTCATAGATATAGAATTCTCTAACCCCTACCCTCCAGAAGAAAAAGACTACTTAAAGTTTGTAAGTCATGTCTATGGTGTAGCAAAAAAGTATGGTCTTGACAACGAAAAATATGCTTTCTCACTTATGCTTGCATGGCACGTAAGAGGTCAGAGTTTTGTTAGAGAGGAAAGAGTAATGAAACTTTTAAATGCACAAGATATAGACAAACATACCAAATACCAATACTTCATGAAAATAGCCATAGAGACTATGGAAGCTTATGAAAACCAAGAAGGAGAAAAATCATGACAGCAAGCCAAAGAGCCAAACAAAAGTGTGCAACTAAGCAAAATAAACCTGCGACAAACTCAGAGGCAGCAAACTGCTGTTGTATGGTTGCTCCTTGGGAGGTGATAGAAGAAGGTAGAGGTTATCATCTTGAAGTGACAGAAGTTGGAAAAGGGAAAGGGTTAAATGGTACAGAGATAGATGTTTCCAAAAAGTTGGAGTATTCTAATAAAGAAGATAAGAAATTTGAATTGCATATAGTTGCTCCTCCTGCAGATAAATATGGCAAAGTTACTTACAAAAAGGTCACTTCTAAACATAAGTTTCTGAAAAAAGAATGTGATTTGAAGATGCTTGTCAAGAGTGGTAAGATAGAAAAAAGTATTCCTGAGGGTGGTAGTTTTGAGATAGATACGAATGGGAATATTAAGGGGGCTATGGGGGGAAATTGTGAACAGGAAGCTGACAAAGAAAGAAGGAGACAAGAGGCAGTGCTAAAGCATGTTGAGAATTATAACAAAGCCAATAAAGCATATGAAGACCAAGTTAAAGTAGCCGAGGCAAATATTAAAACTTTGAAAGAGCAAAATGCTCCACCTAAAACTATTGCATTATATGAAAAAGCTACTTCGAATGAAATTTTGAAAAAAATAAGAGATGATAGTATAAGTGAATCAGTAAAAGATTTCGAAGCAGAGGTTGAAAGAATTAATGCTGAAGAGGTAAAAAGCTATATGGATACACTTAAGGATGAAGAAGAATTATCAGATTTAGAAATCATATTTAAAGCATTATTTAATCCAAAAAGTATATCAAAAAAGATCATTATTCGTCCTATTGGATCAAAAAAATGTAATAGTCAACCTACAGTTCAATTATTTGTATACCCATTTATAATGTTAGATGGTGGCTTTTCTCTTATGTATACAAAGGCTAAAAAAACAAAAATTTCTTCTAGTGCTAAATTAGAAATAAATCAAGCAAAGATGAAGGTTTCTGGAAAACTTAATATGTATTATGGAAGTAAAACTATTTCTTATGGTGGTTCTGTAGAATCAGGAGGAGGTAGCTATGAACGAAAAGTAAAACCTCATGAAAGAAGACGAAAACAAAAAGGTAAAAGTATTTTTACCACTATGGAATCTATTCTTAACTTTTTTAAAGATGCAGAAGATGCAAAAAAACAATATGATAAACGTCAAGGTAGAAGTTTACCTGGGAAATTTAAATTTTTAGAATTTGACCCAGGAAAAACTGGTTTTTCGGTAACTATCAAAAAATATGAATTAAAAGAGATTAAAGATAAACACCAAATTGATTATGCCAACAATGTAAGTCTAACTATCAATATTCTAAATGGAGTTTCTATTAAAGCAGATATTATTGAACTCCTTATTGTCATTGCAACGATAGAAGCACCATTTGTTGGTGATTTATTGTCTAGAGCTAGAGATGCTGCAGAAAAAGGAATTGGTGGAGAAAGGGCAAACCTTAAAATAGGGGCAAAAGTAGACTTAAGTATTAATGGTGGTATTTCTGTGAACTTTTCATGGGATAAAAAATTAGAAAAAGAAATTCAATTTGATAAAACAAAAATTGTTGGAACAATAGGTTTTAAAGCTGAAGCATTAATTTATAGTGAGGGAAAATTATTATTCGTCACAATCAAAGGAGAAGCAGGAGTAAAGGCAGCATCTCAAAAGAATGTTACTACCCCTTGCCAAGTTATTTTTACAGGTGAACTTAAATATGCAGATAATAAAATATTATTGAGTGGGGGTATAGACTTTACTGGATTATCATTGTATTATGTGCTGAATGGTGATATTTCAATACAACGTAAGTCAAAAAGTTCTAGTGGTGGCTTCGGTGCATGGGGGAAAGGGGCAACACAAAAAGCCTCTACTGCTATTGGTAAGTATAAAAATTCTGATAAAATCCCTATATTTGAAGAATGGAAACCAAGTGATAAGAATGCTTTAATAGATTTAGAACAGTTTTTAGATTAAAGGAGATAGGATGAAAAACTATTTGATAATAATCTTTATCACACTTTTAATACTTACATCTTCTGAATCAAGTTCTATACAAAATAAAAGTTTAAATAAAGGAAACCAAAAAATGAACCAGTCTATATTAAAAGATAAACCATCGTTTAATCTAAAAATTTCAGCAGATAATGCATATTTTGAAATCAACGTAAATGGTGTACAACAAATCGAGGATTTTAGTGAATTACCCATTGACTTAAACTATCCTTTAAATGGATATATAACTAATGGTGAGAATGAGATAAGTGTATTACTTAGTGATACTAAAAAAAATAATGCAAAATTTACAGTAACACTTTTTGTACGAAAGTTTAATGATTTTACTACCCCTTCACAAGACATATTGACATTAAGCTATGATCAAAGTAAACAAGAACCATTTGAACTTACAACAAAGGCAGGACACT
>DQTL01000138.1 GCA_015662775.1 Lutibacter sp. | reverse complement strand
TCTGGATTTGTAAAAGAAAGAATGAAGCTTTTACAATGGTATGAAGATGTTTTAAATGGTGATATAGATTTATAATTTTATGTATATATACATTAAATATTGATGTTGTTTTTCAAATTTTTGTACAAATATATAGAAGTAAAAATGATAAAAATCATTACAGGCTTGATATTCGCTGGATTTGCTTACTATTTTACAGAAAAAGATAATCCAAAGAGTGAGCTTTATAGGCTACTGCATAAAAAAGATTAAGTCCCAAATTTACCAAAAGAAAGAGATAAAATGGAAAAATACATAAAATACTTATTTGTTTTTGCTCTAGTATTACTCATTGCTGGAATGTATTCAATGCAAGAGTACAAAGCATCAGCTATGTTTGTAGCAGTTCTGGCTTTTATCCTTTTTGCTGATTTGCATCAAGATGATAGCACTTTTAAAAAGTGGCTAGATAAGTACTTTTAGTCATAAAAATCTATCATATTTTGGTAGTATTCATAATCAATCTTTTGCACTTTTTCATTAGGATCCTTATAGTTTAAGGCTAAAACTAGCGGTGTTACTATAGTTTCATATGCATTATCCTTCTTTCGACAAAGTATGTGAGCTCTATTGCTAGATGCATATACAATATACTCTTCACCTGTATTTCTATCTACTACTACCTTTTTATACTGATTTATTAAATAGAAAGAGTCATTAGTACCATTTCGTAATCTCTCTAAGTCTTGAGTAAAGTGGATTAAGATTCCATCTTTTATTAATGAGTCAACAAACTCTTTTGATAAATCAGTTAGTTTTAGTTCGCCGATTTCTCGAAATGCCAACATTCTATTCAGATCACCGTTACAATTGTCTATATTACTCTTAAGTTCAAAATTGTAAAAATAGTCGCAATAGTTATAAATGGCTTTGATAATTGTCATTTAGCATCCTTTGCTTAGATTTTTCTATTTTATTCTAGTATATTCATTGCAGTTTGATATAAAAAAATATCAAAATTACAATTTAACCTTTCAAAACTGCAAAGCATTTTCTAAACATATCTTTATCCACAAACGCTTGTGGACCATCTTCGTTTCTAAGTAAATATCCAAATTTGTTTTGAGCATACACTTCAAACTTTTCATCACTTTCAAGATCGATAACTCTCTTTCTTTGATGCTTGTCATTAATGATATAGAAACAGTCACATTCACCATGACTAAATCTCTCTAAGTCAAAAAGGAACTGATTAAGCAAACCTACATCTTCAAGAGCTTGTGCAAGTTTTGGGGAGATTCTTTCAGTTTTACCAAGACTTCTTAGCATTTTATACATACCTTGAAATCTCTCACTTTTACTAAAAGAGATTGGCTCATCAATCTCAAACTCTACTACATAATCTTTAGTTCTGTAGATAATGTTTGCCATCTTAACCCCTCTTTTTTATATTGACTTTTATCTCTTTCTGTTGTATTATAATACAACTAAGTATCAGTTGTCAAGAAGGCAAAAGAATGGATAAAACACTATATAAAAAGAATAGACACGCCATATTTAGACTAAAATACCATTTAGTTGTAGTTTCTAAGTTTAAAAAAGAGGTAATCAATGAAGAGATTGCAAAAAGATTGCAAGAGATTGCAAAAGAGATATTTGAAGAGGCTTGGAAGTGTGAAATTACAAATATTGAGTTTAAGTCTTACTATGTACATATAGCATTTGAGACACAACCGCAAGTACAACTCTCAAAGCTTGTAAACAACTTTAAAACAGTAAGCAGTAGGCTTATTAGAAAAGAGTTTAAAGAACAAGTAAAAAAGTATTACTTTGATAAATCATATTTTTGGGCACCAAGTTATTGTCTACTATCAGTTGGCAATAATGCAAATGTGATAATAGATGAGTATGTTAATAACTTAGTAGAAGAGTAATTAAAAAAGTCCATAATATATTTGGAGAGAAAAATGATTGAATCTGTAATGAAATTTATAGAATGGTATGAAAATGCCGTTAAGAAGGATCCAATTAAATGGTTTACGGCTATTATTTTGACAGGGCTTGGCATAGGCTCATTTATCGGGCTTAATAGTTAAGGTAAATTAGCCAATGACAGTTTCTGAAATAGTTACAGGTATAGTAGTTTTTGGTGTGGTTGTATATTTAATTATCTTGATAGATAGATTGCTACATAAAAAGCGTATTAAAGATGTTTGGAAGGGGAGAATAAAGTAGTAATACCAAGCCCCAATAAAAATTGAAATACTAAAATATCCATAACAAGTTCTTTATTCCAAATATTTGGAGACCAAAACTTATTCATATTTTATTAAGACTTGGTATTAGTAGTGCAAAAATCCCTATTTATGGGCATTTTTAAAAATAGAAAAAATGGTACAGAATGATTGGTTTATCCTAAATCTCGTGAAAAACATATAGATGGGTGCAAAGCCATAAAGGTAGATTTTTTCCCATGTATAATTTAAAATGCAAAACAGATGTATTAATGGCTAATGTACCTGAATATCAAAAACAAAAGAAGAGCTAGAATAGTTCCGAAACCTTAAATCCAAAAATTAACTCTTTAAAAATTAGTATTGAAAATTGCACTTTTAATAGTTTTACATCAATATAGATTCTAGATTTCGTATAAAAACTAAACTTTGACCAATATAATAAGCGATTAATATGGCTAAAATATTGGCTAAATCCATAGGATAAAAACCTATGGATTTAGTTTTTCAAAAACATCTTCAATATGCTCAGTTACTCTACTAATGTTATTTATACCTAAATCAAATGTACTTTTCCATCGCCATTTACTTGTTAGAAGATAGTTGCGATCAATAAATGCTTTTTTATTGGTTTTTAGATCAGTAATGGTAAAACGATTTGCAGTTGAATTTGGTACTTCTCCTAAACTTAAAATAAATAATGCCGCACCTAACGCTGCAGTAGCTTTACCAGCATCAGTTTGCCTAAAAGTACCGTACAATGTATCACCAACTCCGATTAAACCTAAACCAACAGTGTATGAAAGTGTTTTGTATTCAATTTGTTCATTCGGAGATACTGAAGTTTTTAACCATTTTTTTATAAATTTCTTATCTTCTTCGGGCATACCCTTATATTTCCAAGCATATAAATAACCTTTGGTTTTCTCTAATTCCTTTGCTGCTGCATTAGATACGAAAACACTCCAATTACAAGTTACTTTATGTTCTGGATCATTGAAATACCAAGCATTTTTTTTATCTAACATTTTATATTCATAAAATAATCTCATTCCTTTATCCGGATTTTCTTTAAAAGCATCTGCAACTTTTGCAAAATATGGTGGAACATCTTTGTTGTAAGCAACATTCATAAAATCTCTATATAGAGGTTTTTTCTCTAACGGAACTTCTTGTCTTTGATCATACATCCAAACTGAAACTAAAGCTTTTTCTTCAACATGAGTAAAACCACCACAGGCTAAAACCTCTACATCTAACCTATAATCAGCTTCATTAGGGTTAGATACAATCTGAAATCCCTCATCTCTCAATGCAATTAATGATTC
>DQTL01000228.1 GCA_015662775.1 Lutibacter sp. | reverse complement strand
CTTCAAATCTCACCTTTTCTTTGCATTCTGTATAGTAAAGCTTAGGTCGAACTCAGGTTATTAAAAAAAATAGCGAAACCTACAAAAGAATAATCACTCCAAAGACTGTCCCAACACAGCAGACTTCACCACAGTTTCTTCCCATTCTTTTTCAGCAAGACTATCTTTTGTAATACCACCGCCAACATAAAGTTTTGCCTTACCATTTGAAAGTTGCATACAACGAAGATTGACATATAACTCGGTCTTAGATTCTTGATTAACTTCCCCTAAAAAACCAGTATAAAAAGCTCTATTATAGCCTTCATTTTCTAGTATAAAAGCAGTGGCAATAGTTCTTGGTGTTCCACAAACTGCAGGTGTCGGATGCAAACTAAAAACAAGGTCTTTTATTCCAAAATCTGCAAAAAGTTCCCCTTTTATTTCAGTACAAATATGTGCTAAATGCCCAGCTTTTTTGGTGAATGATTCTGATATTTCTAATTCAGTAACAATAGGTTTTAATTGCTTGCGAATAAAGGATGTCACCCATTTTTGCTCCTCTTTTTCCTTGGTTTCCCATTCAATGGCATCGGTAAATAATTGCGTGCCTGCTAATGACATAGTACTGAATTTACCATCATGCATTTCAAGTAGTTTTTCTGGTGTAGCACCCATCCAAAGTCCTACTTTGGGATGATGCCAAATATAGACATAAGCTGTAGGATAAGCTTGCAATAAGCTTTCATAAACCAATCCAATAGTTTCTTTGTTATAGCTTTTATTTAATAATCTTGACAAAACAATTTTATCTGCATTACCAACTTTGATAAAGGCTATTGCTTTTCTGAGCAGTGTCACATATTTAGCTTTACCTGTGCTATCTACTTGATTTTTATTGAGTTCAATTTCCTTTTTATTTAGTAATTTAAAAATGGAATAATCTGATTGAGCTTTTGGAAAAAGTATCGTTTTTTCCCTGCTATCAAAAGGGGCAAAAACAAATCCTGACTCATCATAAGAAGTGGTTGTATATAAATGAATATCCTTTTGAATAATCAAATTAACTCCTGTAGAATTGGGCTTTTTAAAAAAAACAAATACTTTTTTATTTTCAAGCAAAGTTTGAATTGTAACTGCAATATTTGTGTGTTTAGTTTCCAAAATTGATTTATTTATTGCTTTTTTGGAAGTACTATGTTTGTCAATTTACACAAGGAAACTAGTTCGTTTTTTTCATTGACAATACGTATTTCCCATAAGTGAGTTCGTCTGCCTTTATGTAAAACTTTAGCAGTAGCCGTTACCAAACCTTCTTTGACACTTTTTATATGATTCCCAGAAATTTCAATGCCTCTTACTTCATATTTATCTCTATCAATTAAAAAATGAGATGCTGTACTACCCACACTTTCGGCTAAAGCCAAACTAGCTCCTCCATGTAATATTCCCATCGGCTGGTGAACTCTTGGTGTTACAGGCATAGTGGCAACTAGAAAATCTTCTCCCACATCAACATACACTATATCAAGTGTTTCCATTAGTGTATTGGGCATAAACCCATTAATTAGCTTGAGTATTTTCGATTTATCCATATTCTATTAAAATGGTTGTAAAGGTATAAAATAATTAAGATTGAAGAATTGTTTGGTTGCTTAGTTGTTGATTTGTTTAGTTGTTCATCGACTAATTTAATAATTACATCATTCACTAACTAAATGACAATCAAAAAAAACCTATTTTTGTAACACTAATTTATAATAAACGAATCCATGCAATACACCTTTCGCTGTATATTAGATGTCGAAGAAGATGTAATACGAGATATTAGTATTCATTCAAAATGTAATTTAGAAGAATTTCATGAAGCCATAACCAATGCTTTTGGAATTTCTTTAGGTGAAATGGCAGCCTTTTATAAATCTGATGATGCTTGGGCACAAGGAGACGAGATACCCCTATTCTCTATGAATGAAATAGGGAGTTCTAATGAAATGAAAGATTTCACCTTAACAACTGTCTTTTCTAAAAAAGGAAGTAAATCTCTTTATGTGTATGACTTTTTAAAAATGTGGACTTTCTTTATTGAACTACAAAAAACAGGAGAAATTACAGGAGAACAAAATACAAAAATCGTTTTCAGCAAAGGCGAACTACCCAAACAAGCTCCAGAAAAACAATTTAAAAGTGAGAAATTATTAGATGATTTTGAAAGTGAATTTGATGATGATTATGGAAATGAATTTGATGATGAGTTTAATGAAGATTTCGACTCAAACGAAGATTCTAATGATTATTTTTAACAGAAAACTGACAACAGAAAACTGATAACCGACAACTGATAAGCCACAACAGAAAACTGATGAACACACCAATCACTCAACTTTTCAATATAAAATACCCAATCATCCAAGGTGGTATGATTTGGAACAGCGGACACGAACTAGTTGCTGCTGTTAGCAATGCAGGAGGTTTGGGTTTGCTAGGTGCTGGCTCTATGTATCCTGATATTTTAAGAGAACACATTCAAAAAACTAAAAAAAACACAGACAAACCTTTTGGTGTAAATGTCCCTTTATTATATCCTAATGTAAAGGAGATTATGCAACTAATTGTCGAAGAAGATGTGAAAATTGTCTTTACTTCAGCAGGTAATCCTAAAACATGGACTTCTTACTTAAAAGAAAATGGAATTACTGTAGTGCATGTTGTTAGCAGTGTGAAATTTGCACTTAAATCTCAAGAAGTAGGTGTTGATGCTATCGTAGCCGAAGGTTTTGAATCTGGCGGGCATAATAGTCGTGAAGAAACAACAACTTTTACCCTAATTCCCATGGTTAAAGAAGCTATTAACATACCATTAATTGCCGCTGGTGGAATTGCTACAGGTCGTGGCATGTTAGCAGCAGAGGTTTTAGGAGCTGATGGCGTACAAATGGGCAGCCGTTTTGTGGCAAGTCATGAAGCTTCTTCTCATTCAAATTTCAAACAAGCTGTAGTAGCTGTTAAAGATGGTGACACCTTTCTTACTTTTAAAGAATTAGCTCCTGTTCGTATAATTAGAAACTCCTTTTTCAATAAACTTCAAGAATTTTATAAGACCAACCCTACAAAAGAGCAATTACAAGAATTTCTGGGAAGAGCAAGAGCCAAAAAAGGAATGTTTGAAGGTGATCTAGAAGAAGGCGAACTAGAAATAGGTCAAATAGCTGGTTTAATTCATAAAGTAAAACTAGTAGAAGAAATAATCAAGGATATAATTGAAGAGTATTATTTAGTTAAGCAACAGTACTAAGAAAGTAGGGTTTTTAACAATTCATTTGTTTTGTAAAAGAATTATCTAACCTAATAAACGCTAGTATATGAAATATTTTTTCTCAAAGTTGTACTTAATTCTTTTCATTTTTTCAATAACTACTTTTTCATATGCCCAAGTAGTTATCAATGAATATTCTGCCTCAAATCTTACAGGGTATACTGATAATTTTAATAAAACTGAAGATTGGATTGAACTTTACAATACAAGTACATCTAGTGTAAATATTGGTGGTTATCATTTAAGTGATAAATCAGCGTCTCCTATGAAATGGGAAATACCAAGTGGCACCTCAATTCCTGCTCATGGGTTTTTAACTTTTTGGTGTTCTGGAAGAGATGAAGTTTCTGGAGGAGATTATCACACCAATTTCAAATTAAAACAAACTAAAAGCACTCCTGAATCTGTTGTTTTTTCTGATATGGCAGGAAATATTATCAATGAATTTGAGTTGCAAATAACACAAGTAGAACATGCAATGGGACGTGAATCTGATGGGGCAACAACTTGGAAAATATTCACTTCTCCTACTAAAGGATTACCCAATACAGGTACATCTTACTCTGCTTATGCACAAGCTCCTGAAATGAGTGAAGAGGCTGGTTTTTATTCGGGTTCTGTCTCAATTTCTATTAGCAACACTGAGCCAAATAGCAGTATTTATTATACCACTAATGGTAATGTACCTACTG
Source organism: Lutibacter sp. (assembly GCA_015662775.1). Taxonomy (GTDB): domain Bacteria; phylum Bacteroidota; class Bacteroidia; order Flavobacteriales; family Flavobacteriaceae; genus DQTL01. Next base: position 398 of record DQTL01000228.1, on the reverse strand, counting down.
CAAGCACAACAACTTATTCTTCACCTATTACAGTAAATTCCACCAGAATTATAAAAGCAATTTGTATATCTAATAATAGTGACATTTTACCAAGTCTTATTACTTTTAACACCTATTTTATTGATGAAACGCACGCTATTCCTGTTCTATCAACTTCTGGGACAGCCATGCAAACTATGTTAAATGGTGATGACACTTTAAGACCTCACGGTACAATTGAGTATTTTGAAGATGGCGTAAGAGTACAACACGGTTACGGAGAATACAACAAACATGGACAAGATTCTTGGGCATTTCCACATAGAAGTTATGATTATATTGCTAGAGATGAAATGGGTTATCACTCAGTTATTTTTCATCGAATAGAACAGGAGGAAAGGGAGATGATGACATCTACT
>DQTL01000092.1 GCA_015662775.1 Lutibacter sp. | reverse complement strand
TTTCTTTCTAACTTCATTGCCTCACATCTGCTTTCTACAACTATCTTCTTCTTTAGTGTCCAAGGTATTCCTCCTTTGGTTGACTTAACTATACCATTGTTATGTCTATTAAGTCTTGCTTCAAAATTTTGTGTTTGTCCTACATAATATCTCCTCCATTTTTCACTATATAAAATATAAACACAATATTTCATATTTCTTTCTTTTTGGGTGGTCACGCCTCAAGCGTGACGACCTCCACGTCCCAAACGTGGCGCGATAACCGGGCTACGCTACACCCCGAATTGGTTATCTTTAAGGAATCTTATAATTCCTCCTTTTTTAATTTTTCTTTCTTCTTCTTCTTTCAATTTATTTGTGATCGCGACAGGATTCGAACCTGTGACCGTCTGCTTAGAAGGCAGATGCTCTATCCAACTGAGCTACGCGACCCTATAACTCATTGCGGAGAGGAAGGGATTCGAACCCCCGGTACGCGCAATGCGTACAACTCCTTAGCAGGGAGCCCCATTCGACCACTCTGGCACCTCTCCTTTTCTAAACAAACAAATCTCGTTTGAAATTTAGAGAGTGCAAATGTAATGTTAGTATTGATACTAGCAAAATATATCTTTACTTTTTTAAACATATTTTCAATCAAAATTATTATATAAAATAAAATACCTTTGTAGAAAATTAAAACTCATTGAAAACAACAGATTTTATATTTGATAAAACAACTATTTCTATAAATAAAGGACACTTTACTTGGAGAGCTCCCAGTAATATAGCCCTAGTCAAATATTGGGGTAAAAGCGATCCTCAGATTCCGAAGAATCCATCCCTAAGTTTTACGCTAGACGCTTGTTTTACACAAACCACTCTTTCCTATAAATCCGCTACTAATACAGGTGCTTTCCAATTTGATGTGTTTCTTGATGGAAAAATAAAAAATGATTTTAGGTCTAAGATTCAAATTTTTTTTGAACGTATAGAAGTTTATGTTCCTTTTTTGAAAGAGTATTCTTTTGAGATAAAAACCCATAATTCTTTCCCTCATAGTAGTGGTATTGCATCTTCAGCAAGTGGTTTAAGTGCTCTTGCTTTATGTATTATGAGTATGGAAAAAGAATTTAATCCAAAAATGTCAGATTCTTATTTTTATCAAAAAGCATCTTTTTTGGCAAGGTTAGGTTCTGGTAGTGCTGCGAGAAGTGTAAAAGGTAGTCTTGTTGTTTGGGGAGAACATAAAAGAATTACTAGTAGTTCTAATTTATTTGGAGTGCCTTTCCCAAATCCCATTCATCCTATTTTTAATAACTTTCACGATACAATTTTGTTAGTTGATAAGGGACAAAAACAAGTATCCAGTACATTAGGTCATAATTTAATGATTAATCATCCATTTGCTGATCAGAGATTTAAACAAGCAAATAAAAACATAACAAAACTATCAAAAGTTTTGGAAGAAGGAGCTATTGACTCTTTTATCAATATTGTTGAAAGTGAAGCCTTAAGCTTACACGCAATGATGCTGACAAGTAATCCTTATTTTGTTTTAATGCAACCCAATACTTTAGCCATTATTCATAAAATTTGGAATTACAGAAAAGAAACAGGCAATCACATTTGTTTTACTTTAGATGCTGGTGCTAATGTACATGTGCTTTATCCTGAGAATGAAAAAGAACAAATACATTCTTTTATTGTTGAAGAGTTAGTCCCTTATTGTGAAAATAATCAATATATTTGCGACAGAGTTGGAAATGGTGCGAGATTATTAAGTGAAAAATAAAATTTACTCAGATGAAGGGACCCTTATTTTATGCTAAAATTCTGCTTTTTGGAGAATATGGTATTATTAAAGACTCTAAAGGTTTAACCATACCTTTTAACTCCTATAAAGGGGTACTCAAAAAACATTCAGAATTAAATAAATTACAAAAAAAATCTAATAAAGATTTAAAAGAATTCTATAAACATCTATTAAATATTGATGCCGCTATAGTTCGGTTTAGATTAAAGGAATTTAAACTAGATTTATTAGAAGGTATGTATTTCGATTCTAGTATTCCACAAGGGTATGGTGTTGGTAGTTCTGGGGCACTTGTAGCTGCATTATATGATAAATATGCAGAGGATAAAATTACGGTACTTGAAAACTTAACACGTGATAAGCTTTTAAAGTTAAAAACTATTTTTTCAGAAATGGAATCTTTTTTTCATGGTAAAAGTTCTGGTTTAGATCCATTGAATAGTTATTTAAGTTTGCCTATTCTTATTAACTCAACTACTGATTTAGAACCTACTGGTATTCCTTCTCAAAAAGAAGGTAAAGGAGCTGTTTTTTTAATGGATTCTGAACAAATTGGTTCTACAGCACCTATGGTAGAGATTTTTATGGAAAAAATGAAAAATGAAGGTTTCCGAAAAATGATAAGCGAAGAGTTTGCTCTTCATACTGATGCGTGTATTCAAGATTTCTTACAGGGAGATGTAAAATCATTGTTTTCAAATGTAAAACAATTATCAAAAGTAGTATTAGGAAATTTTAAACCAATGATTCCTCAAAAATTTCATCAATTATGGCAAAAAGGTCTTGATTCTGATGATTATTATTTAAAACTCTGTGGATCTGGTGGCGGAGGTTATTTTCTTGGTTTTACAGAAGACTATAACAAAACTAAAGAAATTCTAAATCAATATAAGTTAGAATTGGTTTATAGGTTCTAGCAAACCCTTTTGTCTGAATTTCTGACTTTTTTACAACAAACTAAACAATCTATTTTTAAGTCGTTTGTTTTGTAATTTAAACTACACTTTGGATTTACTAAAAGAAGCACATATTAACAAAAAGCGTAAAGCACCTTTTTATTACAAATTTATCAGTTTGTTTTCGGTGGTAAGAGGTTATAATATTTTAGTGATGTTGTTGGCACAGGTATTATCAGCAATTTTTGTTTTTGCCCCAAACAAACCCTTGAGTAGTATTCTTTTTGATTATAAATTATGGGCTTTATTAATCGCCACAGCTGCAGTTGTATCAGGTGGTTATATCATCAATCATTTTTACGATAGAGGAAAAGACAGTATTAATAGACCTATTAAAACAAAAATAGACACTTATATAAGTCAACGTACAAAGCTCTACAGCTATTTTGTTTTAAATTTTTTAGGACTAGGTTTTGGTTCGTTAGTTTCTTGGCGAGCAAGTTTATTCTTCTCAGTTTATATTTTTTTAATATGGTTCTATTCTCATAAACTAAAAAGATTTGCATTGACAGGACTTTTCGGTGGAGCTTTACTTACATTATTACCTTTTTTTGCTGTTTTTGCTTTTTATAAAAATATATCAGAGTTTATATTAGCACATGCAGCTTTCCTTTTCTTTATTTTATTGATAAGAGAACTTATTAAAGATTTAGAAAATTTAAAAGGTGACATGTTGTTTAATTATGAAACAATTGTGGTGAAGTATGGTGAGCACTTTACAAGATTGTTGATTGTTTTAATTATTTTTCTAACACTAATTCCTATATTTTATTTAGTGCAATTTCCAGAAATTGGGTATATGAAATACTACTTTGTATTCGTTTTATTTGGACTGACAATTGTCGGGGTTTTAGTCTGGTTTGGAAAGAGTAAAAAGCACTATTTATTCTTACATAATTTGATGAAAGTAATTATTGTCACAGGAATTTTAAGCTTAATGTTTTTAGACACTAGTGTGATAATTGAAAGAATTTTACATCAAATAACTAACTAAGCTTTATTAATGCTCTTGTTGATGATATGCAATTAAATTAGCAATGGGTCTTTGTAATACACCAGCAATAGTTAGCCCATAACTAGTCGCAACTTCTTCTAAAACAAGCTTGAAATAATAGGCAATTGATCCAATAAAATAAATTGGGATAGCTGCTGTTTTTTTATAAGGTAAAATACGATATTCAAAAAAAGTAGAAAATCCTTTTTTAATTAGAGCATGCATGTATGCTGTTTCTTTAAATTGAAACATAAATTCAGCAAAATTGCCTAGATATGCATTCGGACTCTCTTTTTGATATAGATTTAGTTTAATTTCGTCAGGTGAAAGGTTATAGGATTTTTTAAATGCTTCAGCAATTTCTTTGGGCATTTTATGATAGAAATAATCAATTATTAATTGTTTGCCAAAGTAATTTCCACTAGCTTCATCCATTAATATATAGCCTAGAGAAACAACATTCTGATGAGCAATTTCACCATCATAATAACAAGAGTTTGATCCAGTTCCTAAGATGCAAACAATAGACTCTTTTCCTCCAGAGGCCGCATAGACTGCCGCTAGCATATCTTCCTCAACAATTACTTTAGCCTTAGTGAAAATTGATTCAAAAACACCTTTTAGTAGTGCAGTTGGTTTTGGAGTCCCACAACCAGCCCCATAAAAAAAGACCGCTGTTACTTTTTCTTTATGCTGGTATATCTCGTAATTTTGAATAATTCTATCGTGTAATTTTTCTTTTGATAGAATCACAGGGTTTAATCCTTTTGTACGTGTTCTAAATAGTTCTTTTTTATCGTTATCTAGTGCAATCCAGTCTGCTTTGGTCGAACCACCATCTGCTATTAATATCATAGTTAAAAAATTGAAGTCCAAAGATAAATAAAGCAAACTAATATTAGTGTTATTTTAGAATAGAATTGTGGGAATACTATGATTAATTGTATTACTAACCTGAGTTCGACCTAAGCTTTACTATACAGAATGCAATGAAGAGGTGAGATTTGAAGAATAAATTTTAAGGAATAACGAGTTATTGT
>DQTL01000246.1 GCA_015662775.1 Lutibacter sp. | reverse complement strand
TATTCGTACACTAGGTATATGTAGTTGATTATAAAAACAATCATCTACACCTATTGTTTTATACATCTTACGTGAACCCCCATCACATCCCCGACCCCACGAGTGTAATTTTCCATGAATAAAACTAGATATACGAATATGCTGTATTGGAAAATCATAAGTATGTTCAAATCTCCCACTATGATTATTTGGAAAATGGCTATATATTCTATATTCAGAATGATCAGATAATTTAATATAAATTTTAAATTCATTAGTTTCACATCTGGCATGTTCAGTATCGGCATGAAAATGATAATCTAAGTTTAATTTATACTGTTGAGAAAACCCATAAAATGAGCTAAAAATGATTAATAAAAATAATATTTTTTTCATAATTTTAATATTTTACAATTATTTGTGAGGCTTTATTTTTAGAACCATCTTTAAAAATGGCACGTATTAAATAAACGTATTCATTATTAGGTTTTATTTGTGTGTCAATAATACTTTTGGTATTAGGTAACACATTTTTTAATAGCGTAATTTTTTTATCTTTTATGCCTTTATATATCATTAACTCTGCCACATTAGGTTCTTTGTATTGTTTCCAAAACAACTCTATATAGGCGTTTTTTTTGTCTACAAAACTAGTAAATCTTTTTATTGCAGGTTTTAAACTAGTTACAGGTATAACTACAGTAAGCGGTTTAGAAGGTTTAGATTTTAAATTACTATCATCAATTGCCATAACTGTATATGTATATTGATAACCTTCGGTAATATTGCTATCTATCCAATTACTTTTTTCATTGTTATTAGTTGGTTGAACAGCTGCTTCATTATTATTTTCTTCTTCTTCTTTGTTAATGGTATGTACTAATAACCAATCAGAACTATTATTTTCTTTTCTATAAACTTCGTGCTTAACAACATCTTTACTAGAGCTATTTACCCAAGTTAAATTAACACCTTCTTTAGTTATTTTATAGGTTTTAAATACTGCTTGTGTAGGTGGTATTATATCTGGTTTTTTAAGCGTTAAAATGTCCGAACTTTTAGATACATTAAAACGTTTATCTACAGCAACTAATTTATAATATACTTTAGAATTTAAGTTTTTGATAGAAATACTATCGTAATAAACAGTTGCTTGATGTGGCGATACAGTTATTTGTGAGTATTCTTCATTCAAATTATTACCTCTAAATATACGGTAACCTAACATGTCTTTTTCTTTATTGGCTATCCATTTTAGTGTAACTATACCTAAACTATCTACTTTCCCTTCAAAACCTATGGGTTTTACAGGAGGTATAGAATCTACAGGTTGAACAAGTGCAGATAAGGATGTTTTTCTAGTTCCATTTTTACCAATAGCAGTAATAGTTAAATAATTGGTAGGTTGTAAACTATCATATTTAATTTTTCTAGATTCTGGAGGAATGTTTCGTTTTATTACTTTATATTTACCAGTAGCTTTATCACTTCTGTTTAATTCAAAGCCCGTAATTTGTTTATTACCTTCTTTAGGGAATTCCCACTCTAAGACAATACCGCTAGTACCAAAATAATTTTTATTGGTTATTTTTGGCATATACTCTAAAGCTTTTCTGCTAATACCAAAAACTATTTTAGAAGCTGGGCCTACTTCTCCAAAAGCATTTCTACCTCTTATACGGTAATAATAAGATTTGTCATTATCTATAGAGTCTAAATAAAACATTCGTTTAGAGTTTCTTCTTTTGTTGTTGTTTAAACTGGTTATAGGTAGTTTATTTAATTGTTTAAAGTTAATACTATCTTTAGAGCGTTCTACAAAATAACTATTATACGTTTTGTTAAGAATGGCATAATTCCAACTTAGCATGGTTTTTTTATCTGAAAAAATAACTGCTAAATCCATTGGTTTAGGGAGTTCTTTATAATCTTGTAAGCCAATAAATACACCACCATCTTCAATATCTATTATGTCTTTAGGTGTAAGAGGAGTTACCTTGTATAAGTATTTTTCATTCGGTTTTACTGTAGTATCTACAAAACCAAGGCCAGCCATTTTAGCAGCTTCAAAATTTTGATCGGCAGCATATAAAGCCCATGTAAAACGTTGTTGTTGCTCTTCAGACATGTTTACAATAGCAGTTAACCTATCCATACCTTCTACATCAAAACCTTCACCATAGATAGATTGTGCAATGATGGCAGCATTATCATTAGTTTCAATTAACTTCATCCAATCTTCTACAGGCTTTGGTTTAAAAACACCAAAGTCTTTTTCTTCACGATTAGATAATGCTTGTTTATCTCTAAGAATAGTATATCGTTTTAATTGATAACCGTATTGGTTAGATTTACGCCAAGCTCTTGGAGTAGTGGCAGACCAACGCAACATGATTTTACCATCTTTTTGAGCTCTTGCTATCACGGCAACTTGTGGTTTAGTAATGGTATCCTTTTGTTGGGCTTGTATATTTAGGGTAAACAAAAAGATGCTAATAAGTATAAAAATATTTTTCATGTTAGTATTTGTTATTAGGTTTTTTAATCAGGTTTTTGATAGCTAAAAAGAGCAGATGTTCCTAATATATTACCTGGCAAAACATATTGATATTGTGTTTTATAAAAACCTATTTGAATTGTAGGGAACATTGCATCTAGAAAACTTGAATAATTAGTAAAACTGGATGAATTTGCAATTTTAGATTGTATATCAATTAAATCTTGGCGATAATGATAAGGCAAGTAATAACGATATGGCAATCTTCTGTCTAATAATGGATTAGTAGGATCGCTTTCAAGATACGTAGTATACCAAGTTGCAATGTCTATTCCCTTTGTTGGCGGTAGCCCTAAAATACTCGTGTCTCTATTTACGGTAAAGTCAGGTTCTAGAGGATAGTTTTGATATATTAAAGGGTTAATAGTGTTTATAAAATAATCATCGTTTAAAATAGCTTCGACAGAAACTAATGGAGTAAAATTAGTATAATCACTTCCATTTAATTCTATTAAATCAAAACGTTCAGAATTT
>DQTL01000175.1 GCA_015662775.1 Lutibacter sp. | reverse complement strand
ATGGTATCGGTTACTTTATATATTTCTTGCCACTTAGTATCATCAGTCATGTTTTTTCTTGAGAGTATATGTGTTGCATTTTCTTCTGAAGAATTTATCCAAAAAAGTTTCACTTCTCCTTTTTCTACTTTATAATTTGAAAATACAGGTGCCGTTGGTGGTATAACATCTGGTTTTTCTAAAACTAATACTTCTGACATTTCGGAATTATTAAAACGTTTATCCACTGCCACTACATAGTAATATACTTTTGAATTTAAATTTTTAACTACCACAGTATCTATAAATTGGTTTGTTTCTATTGGAGAAACAGTCAATTGTGATGGTTCTTCCTTTTCTCTAAAACCTCTAAAAATACGATAACCTAAAAAATCTTTTTCGGTATTTAGTTTCCAGTTAAATCTGGCAATACCTAAACTGTCTATCTTCCCTTCTAGTTTTACAGGAACTGCTGGTGGAATGGTATCCATAGGCTGAATAAGTCGTGAAAAAGAAGTCTTTTTTTGTTTTGGTGTTTTACCAACAGCGGTAATTGTAAAATAATTGGAAGGTTCTAATTCAGAATAGGTAAGTTCTCTTTGGGTTACCGAAATATCATCTACAACTACTTTATATGGACCTGAATCTTTCTCTGCATGGTTTAATTGAAATTTTGCAGTGATTTCTTCTCCTTCTTTAGGAAACTCCCACATAATAACTACTTCGTTTGGTTTTTTAGTAAATTTAAAATCGCTAATTCGTGGTGTAAAAGGCAATACAGGTTGCCCAACTCCTGAAATAGTATCAGAATATGTTCCCTTTTCTCCAAAAGGAGAAACGCCATTTACACGATAATAATAGGGTTTGTTATTTTGAGCCAACGAGTCTATATAATACATTCGCTTGGCAGGTGCGTTTGGTTTGTCGTTTAAATTTACAAGTGGTTCTTTACTTACAGGAGTAAATGTTTTTCCATCTTCTGAACGTTCTAAATTATAAGAAGTGTAAATACTTTTAAAAAGGGCATATTCCCAAGTTATAATTACATTTTTATCTCCAAAAATTCCTTGTAAATCAATAGGTGCAGGTAAATCTTCATAATCGCTTAATCCTACTAAGATAGCCGTACTTTTAATATTTAATTGTTCTATTGGTATAGCAGATTTTACTTTATAGATATAACGTTCATTTTGTTTTATGTCTGTATCTGTAAATCCCCAACCTGCCTTTGTTGCTGCTTCAAAATTCATGTCGGCAGCCAATAAAGCAAAGGAGAAGCGTTGTTCAATTTCTTGAGATAGGTTTACAATATCAGCCAACGCTCCTTGGCTACCATCTATTTGAAAACTATCGCCATAAATTGCTTGTGCAATAATTGCAGCATAGTCATTTTTAGCAACAATATCTTGCCAAGTTTCTAAGGCATCTGCTTGTATGGATTTTTGCCATAACTTTTTTGGTTTGGCTAAACGTTGCCCATCTTTTGAAAATAAATATTTTTCTAAAACAAATCCGCTACTATTTGTTTTTTGCCAAGCAATAGGTTGATCTACTGCCCAACGTAATAAAATTTGATTTTTTTGAACGCGTGAGAGTATTTTAACAGTTGGTAAACTGTCTTGAACTGCATTTTGTGACCAAACGCTAAAAGACAACAATGCTATATAAACAGGAAGTGTCTTTTTTAATAATTTTATTACTTTGATTTTCATTGTTAGTTTCTATGAAATTTTAAGCATCATGCTGTTTTTAAACATCATGATGCGTTGTTTTTCTTGACTATATTTAATTTATATTTTCTTCCAAACAGTTCTTATGTTTTCAAAAACTAGATGTAAATTTCCACTAACAAAAGTAAAAGCAAGGTCTACCACTTCAGTATCCTCACCATCATACATTATTTTCAGTGCAGTTTCTCCATTATATTCCCATGTACCTGGACCTGTAGAAGATTCACAAGAACCCATTTCTATAGAGTATTCTATATTAATAAACGTATTGTTTGTTTTAAATTCTACTGTTGAGTTTTTTTCACAATCGTCAGAAATACTTTGTTCTACTTCATTTTCAAATACTTGTTCTAATTGCCATTTTCCAATAATGGTATCTTGATCATCATCATCACTCTTACATGAAGTAAATAAAGATGTTGTAAATAATACAGTTGCTAAAATTAATACTGTTTTTAATTTGTTCATTGTGTTCATTGTTTTACTATTTTTATTAATTTCTAAAATCGTTTGGGTTTTTAAACCTGTATGTTGCAGTTGTACCATCAATACCGCCTGGGAGCCTGTAGGTTAACGTTGTTTTATAAAAGCCATAACGCATAAATAAGTAGTTGTTATCTAGAAAGTTGAGTACAGGGTCTCCGTCTACTATAATGTCATCTACATAATCATTTACAATTTGTGATTGTATATCAATCCAATCTTCTTTATAAGTTAAACCTAAATTATATCGAAATGGGAAAGTTGTACGCAACATTGTTTCATTGACTTCGTACTCTAAATTGTTGATGTAATTAGATAAGATAGGTAAAGCATACTTTGGTGGCGTTCCTAATAGTGTGCCATCACGATGTTGAAAAGCATATTGCCCTCCTAATGGATATTGCCCATATAATGGAGGATTCAT
>DQTL01000158.1 GCA_015662775.1 Lutibacter sp. | reverse complement strand
CTTTTTACAAGGAGTTTTAAATTTTAGTGTTTATCAATTCTCCATGCCAGTAACGTATAGTTATTCCAACCAAGGAGATAATTTAGATTACCAAATACCATTTAAATTTAATAGGCTTAGCTTACACCCAAAATATAAATGGATACAAGCACATATTGGTGATGTAAACATGACATTTTCTCCATATACATTAAGTGCACACCAGTTTACTGGTGGAGGTTTAGAATTATCGCCAAAAGGAGGTTTTAAAATTGCCACAATGTATGGGCAGTTAATTAAAGCTACAGAAGATGATGAAGACCCAAGAACAATACCAGCTTTTAAACGTATGGGTTATGGTTCTAAAATATCTTATACAGGTAAAAAATATAGTGTTGGTGTTATTGGTTTTTATGCCAAAGACGAAATAAATTCTATAACTGCTGTCCCAGATGAAAAAGGAGTTGTACCAAAAGAAAATTTAGTACTTAGTTTAGAAGCTGGTTATAAGTTTACTAAAAATTTAGAAATAAAAGCAGAATATGCTTCCACTGCAATAACACAAGATTTACGTGCAGAAGATCAAGATCTAAGTAGTGGTTTAGCTGGTGGTTTTTTTAATAATAAAGCATCAACAGAGTTTTATAGTGCAATTAAAACAGCTATAGACTATAAAATTAAAAAATCTAGTATTGGTCTTGCCTATGAACGCATCGAACCAGGTTACGAAACATTAGGGGCTTATTATTTTAATAATGATTTTGAAAATATTACCGTTAATACAACAACAATGCTGTTTAAAGATAAGCTTAATCTTGCTTTTAATATTGGTTACCAAAGAGATGATTTAAAACAACAAAAAGAAGCCGCAACAAGTAGAACAGTAGGTTCGCTTAACGCAACATTTAATGCCTCAAAAAAATTAAACATTACTGGGTCATATTCCAACTTTAGTACATTCACCAATTTAAAATCAAACCAATTTGATGTTATTAATGATGATGATTTATTAGATGATGAAAGAGACGCCTTAGACTATAGACAACTATCACAAAATGCTAACCTAAACCTAAATTTTATCATTTCTAATGATAAAGAACGAAAACAAAATATTAATTTCAACTATGCTTTAGCAGATGTATCTAATGAACAAGGAGGAGTTGTTAGAATTGGAGATGCTTCTACTTTTCATAACATTAGTACATCGTATTCTTTAGGTTTTCCAAATAGTGATTTAACCATTACACCAGTTATTAATGCTACTTACAATACTATTGGTAGAGAGAATGCAACAACTTGGGGTTCAACGTTAGTAATTAACAAAAAATTCTATGACAAAACTTTAAGTACTACGTTTGCGTCATCGTATAGTAATAGTACAAATAAAGATAGTAAAAACAATGTCTTTAATTTAAGAGCAAATGCCACTTATAGCTATAAAAAGAAACATAATTTTAATTTAAATGCTATTCAGTTATTTAAAAATTATAATGATGTCAGTGCCCAAAATATCACAATTACTTTTGGTTACAACTACTCCTTTGATATCAACAAACCTAAATTTCCTACAAGAAACAAAAGAGAAAAAATAAAAGAGCCAAAAATAGAGAAAGAACAGAAGAAAAAAGTTAAAAAGTTAAAACCTAAAAAAGAAAAGAAAGAAAAAGTCAAAGTATTTGGTTTTTCGTATAGAGAACATAAATTTGAAGGTATCCCTAAAACTATTTTACCTGAAATTTTAGAAATAAGTAAACAAGACAAGTTTAAATCAACTCTTGAAATCAAGCATGTTAGAGATAAGTTACAAGAACTAGAGAAAAAGATGACCAATGCTCAAAGTAGTAAAAAAGACTTTAAAAAAGCGGCTATTACTTATCTTAAACACTTATACCACAATAAAGATCTAAAATACGTGTATGATAACTTAGTATTTAAAAGCCTTAAAAAGCTATATACAGAAGCTGAGCGCATGAGTTTCGCAATACGAAAAAGCTATATAGAAATACAAGGAAAAGTAAATACAGCAAAAGAAAATGGTAATGTAGATAATATTGATATCGTAAATTTACAAAAAAAGACAGATCAGCTTAATGCTCACTTTAAAATGATGGATAATCTAAATCAAATAACCTTTGAAGATGTACAACAAGATAGAGGTTTATTAAAAGTATTTAAAAATCAAAACCTTAATAAAGTCTTCGAATTATTAGAATCAGATACAAAAGAAATAGAAATTAAAAAATATCTAGAATCTAACTTAATAAAATTATATCATAAAGATGCTCTTAAATCTACATCAAAATAATTTATTAAGATGCGTTGTAGAGATGCGATTAATCGCGTCTCTACAACGCACCGCATCCACCAAGATCACCACCACAAATCCCCATTATTCCTATCACGCATTTTTGGGTTTTTCTATGTTATACCCAAAAAAAAGACAGGATGCATAACATCCTGTCCAACTCTTGGTACGAGTCGAGAGACTCGAACTCTCACACTTTGCGGCACTAGATCCTAAGTCTAGCGTGTCTACCAATTCCACCACACTCGCATTTTGTGTGTCTGCCTTCCGAAACTTCGGAACCACACACTCGAATTTTAGGACTGCAAATATACTAATAAGTTCAAAACAGCAAGTATTTATTTATATTTTTTTAACTTTGAAGAAATTTTTAAAAAATATAAATAATGACTAAAATAAAACAAACACTAACCACTTACCTACTACTATTATCAGTAGTAGTGTTTTCTCAAAATGTAGATGTATCAAAACCTCTTACTG
>DQTL01000170.1 GCA_015662775.1 Lutibacter sp. | reverse complement strand
TTTTAAATCTGTTCGTTTTTGAAAAATAGTATCTCCACTATACGTGTAAACAATCTTTAAAGAATCTCCAAAAATTTTAGTTTCGGTTCTTTTTTGAATTGTTGAATTTCTTGAATTACAAGACACAAGAGTTATCGTTAAAATTAAAAATAGGAATTTCATTTAAATAATTTTAACAAATATAGTAATATCAATTTTTCTATTATTCAATAAATAGAAAAATAATTTATACAACTACTCCAATAACTATTAAGAAAATAGCTAAATAAATAATCATAATAGCTTTCCAAAAGGAATGTGCTTTTTTAAGCTCCATAAATTGAAAAGCAACCAATACAAATTTAACTATTGATAAAGTTAAAATTATTATAGAAACGTATTTCATACTATTAAATGTTGTTGCAAATAATGCAGTAATTATCGTTAAAATAATTAATCCTACTAGTGTGTAAATGTCTTTTTTTTGCATAACTAAAATACTAAATATAAAATTGGGAATAATAATAACCATATCAAATCACACATGTGCCAAAAAGCAGCTGATGCTTCTACATCTTCTAACATTGCTGTTTTTTTTGTTAGACTTCGTTTCATAAATAATAAAATAATTAATCCAACTAAAACATGTATCACATGGAAACCTGTTAGTAACCAATAAAAGTTAAAAAATGTATCGTAACCTAAAACAAATCCATGCTCTATTTTTTCGTAATATTCTAATGATTTTAATATTAGGAATAATACGCCTCCAAACATGGTAATATTTAAATAAAATGATGCTTTTTTAAAATCCTTTTTTTTAAACTGATGTACTGTGGTTGCCATAAAAAAACCACTTGTTAATAAGAAAACAGTGTTTACAGCTCCATAAGTTGCGTTTAAATGCGAACTAGATTCCAAAAAGGCTACTGGATTTTCTTTACTACTCATTGCAAGAACTATTAAAGCAATACCGAAAGTAATTAATTCTAATAGTATTAAAATCCACATTAGAATTCCTCCTGGAGGATAATATATATTTTTGTTATCTATTTTTTCTGTTTCCATTATTAATGAATTAGCCAAAAGGCAATAGTTAATTAGTTAACAAATTTACGATTTATTCATGATTAAAGTTGTAACATTTATAACACTTTAATTTGATAGAATACTGAGCTAATTATGGGTTAATCCCAATCTAATAATCGTTGTTGTCCTTCTAATTTTTGAATATCTGTAATATCTTGCGACATTTCAATAACTCCTCTATAATTCTTATCCTTATCACGAATGGCAAAATACCGAATATGTATCATACGTCCTTTAAAGTTAATCCAAAAATCGGCATTATCTTTTGTTCCTGCTCTAAATTCGTCTACAATTCTTAAAACTTGGTCTACACTTTTTGGTGGATGACAAAAACGAACTTCTCTACCAATAATACCTTTACTCCGTTTAAATACTCTGTCATCACCTCTATTATAAAAAATCACTTTATCATTTTCATCTACATAAGTAATATCTACTGGTAAAAATGTTAATAATAGATTTACTTGTTCTGGTGTCATATAACCTTCATCATAATGAAAGGTGTTTTCTAAAGAAAAAGATAATTTTCTTTGTTTGGTATCCATACTTGGATGCACATATTCTTCTGCTGGATACCTTATAGGTGCATGAGGCAACATCCATCCCATTTCCTCATCACCTACATAGAATTCTTTCCAATCGTCTTCACTCAACAAATCCATTGCATTTGGAAATAAACGGCTGTCTTCAATTCCCATTAGACGTTTAATACCTTCAATTAAATACGGTAAATTTTCGGTAATTTTAGAAGTGTTTTTTTCTTCGTTATATTTATTTAAAAGCCTAATTTGATCTCTTAATGTATCATGAAAAGACCACATACCTTGACTTGGACCATTCCAATCGTATTTTTCTAAATATGGAAATAATTGATTTTCTTTTCTAGCAAAACGTTTTTCAATGGTTGCTAATTGATTAAATATATTAAAATACCTTTCAAAATCTTCTTCTGCATTTACATCAGCTAATTCTAAAAGTAAATCTTGAATTAAAGCTCCTTCTTGGTAATAAACTTTTATAGGATGTCCGTTTGGTAATTTTTCTACTTCTGGTAAAAATGAGTTCATTTTTTTGTCTAATTAGTTACGATACAAAAATACAAGATAAATAAGTCTTTATTGCAACTAATATGACATTTAATCATCAATCTTTACTCATTTCAACAATATATAAAATTATAGATAGCAGAATAAAAAAAACACCTACAATTAATACTTCTTTCATATAAGACCATTTTACAAAACTACCTATTGAGGCTATCATAGCTAATTGTAATCCTATGGCAAATGTTATTTTTACTTTTTTCATGATGATTAGGTTTCACGCAGACTTTCGCAGATTACGTAGATTTATATTTTGGTTACTTTATTGCACGCAGATTACGCAGATTTTTTTTCTTTTGACTCTTCTCTTTTTTTTATTTTTCTAGTAACACTAGTTACTTTTACCTTTTACTTTCACTTTTACCTTTTGGCTTTT
Source organism: Lutibacter sp. (assembly GCA_015662775.1). Lineage (GTDB taxonomy): Bacteria > Bacteroidota > Bacteroidia > Flavobacteriales > Flavobacteriaceae > DQTL01. The sequence goes on along the minus strand of DQTL01000170.1, from coordinate 6,903 downwards.
GGCTTTTGGCTAACTAACTCTACGACTCTCTTTTAATTTTATCATACAATTGCGCTAAAGATTGTAATAATTCTACTGGTGTTGTTAAAATTTCATAATGATTTGCTCCAAACATTTGTGGTAAATAATATTTTGCATTTGCTTCAATTGCTAAAGCATAGGAATTAATATTACGTTCATTCAATTCTCTTAAGGCTTGTTTTACATCATTAATCCCGTATTTACCTTCATATTTATCATAATCGTTTGGTTTTCCATCACTAATTAAAATAACCCATTTATTTTTAGTTTCTCGTTTATCTAATAAAGCTCCTGCATGTCTTAAAGCAACTCCTATTCTGGTATAACCTTCGGGTTCAATTACTCCAACTTTATACTTTGCTTTATCCCATTCATCATCAAAACCTTTTACATTTAGATATGTAGAATAGTTTCGCGTTTTAGAATAAAAACAATCGATAGCAAAGTCTACATTAAATTCGTTTAAAATTTCTCCAAATAGAATAGAAACTTGTTTTTCCACATCAATAACTCTATTATTTGCAGCATATCCATCTGTTGATAGACTAACATCTAATAGCATTAAAATGGATAAATCTTTTTCTTTTTTTCTTTTGGATAAATAAATATTTTCCGATGGCGTATGACCAGAGTGTACATCAATATATAAATCCGTTAAAGCATCTAAATCAAATTCTTCACCTTGTGATTGCCTACGTTGTTGCTGAAATTTATTATTTACATTGGTTAACATTTTTCGTAACCCCATTAAAGTAGAAGCGTTGTCTTTCAATACTTTTTTATAATAAGAAACATCGTTTTCTTGTATTTTTTTTGGATACACTTTACAAAAATCTGCTTTGTAAACCTTTTTTGAATAATCCCATTCATCATAAGCAATATGAAAATCTTTGGTGTTTACTTCTGCACTTTCTGAAACTGTTATATTCTCTACAAAATCTGCTTGATAAACGGAATGTGTAGTATCATCTACACGAACCGTATATTTCATATTTAGTTCTTCTAAAGCCTTGCTATGTTCTTCTAACTCATCATCACCATCAAAATCTCGCCAACCACCATCGTGTTCTTCGGCTGTATCAATTTTTTCAAAATCATGATTCATTACATAATCTTCTTGCTGTTTTTGATCTACTTCTAAAGTAATAACATCTTCTACAGGATTTGCTTTTAGTATGGTTGTAATTTCATCAGCAATTGCTTTTTTAGCCTTTTCATTAAAGTTCTTAAGTTTATTGCCTGAATTATTTTCAGCAACATTACGCATCCATTTTCCGTATAAAAAAGTGTAATCAACTGGTTTTTTATCCGTTGCATTTGATTGATAATACTTTGCTAATTCTTTATAAATATTTGTAGTTATAGGAAATTCTTCAAACAACACATTTAAAACCTTTTCGGAAGAATTCAAAGCTTTATTTCTACTTTCTTCCAAAGGATGATCTATGCCTTTTTTCCAATTAATATTTAGGTTTTTTTGTACAGAAAGGTATAATACTCTATATAAATAAAAAGACAAATTTTGTTCATACGTTTTAAATTCAGAATAAAAGCTTGGTAAAAAAAAATTATTATTTTTATAACCACCTTCTCTTTCGGCGTGGTAAATATCAATTGCCTCGCCAGTTATTGCACGTGAAAAAATAGTTAAACGTTGTTTGATGTCATCTAACTTTACAGTGTTTTTAGAATCTAAAATTGTTGCTTTTTTCTTTGAGGTAAAAAAACTTGCTATTTTTCCGTATAAATATTCGTCTAGTGCCATTTCTTCAGTAATCAGTTTTTAGTAGCTCAGTCTTTAGTAGCTCAGTCTTTAGTCAATTATTGACTAAAAAAAACAACAACTAATTAAATTTTTCAGGATTATTAATCATATAATTTAATAATTTTCCTATTTCATTATTTTAAATTCTAATTCTTTTTTTAATTCATCTGAAATATATTGACAAGAATTAGCAAATTCCAACCAACCTAAAGTTTCTGCATTTTCTGAATCAGCATCTGATAATTTACCAAACCGACCTTAAAGATCTTCTAATTTGATCTGTTAATGAATAAATTTCTTCTTTAGGAAATGTTTTAGACACTTCAAAAATATCCATTGCTAAAGCAAATCCTTTTTTATATGCTAATAAACTATTAAATCCCATATACTAATTTTCTAATTGTTACTAACTGACTGAAAGCTGCTAACTAAAGACTGAATACTGAATTATATCATTAAATTACATAAATCACGTAATGCTTCGATAATTTCTAAATCATCTGTTAGAGGTTCTACAACTGCAACTTCAACTGATAATCTTTTTGGTAAACCTGAATGAATTAGCTTTGCTGCATCAATTAACAATCTTGTTGAAACAGTTTCGGTTAAACCTAACTCTGTTAAGTTCCTTATTTTATTAGCTATGTTTACTAATTTTTTAGCAGTAGGTTTATCAATAGCTGTTTCGTTAATCAAAATTTCGGTTTCAATTTTCTCTTCAGGATATGTAAAACTTAAGGCAACAAAACGTTGTTTGGTAGAAGGCTTCAACTCCTTAAACCCTTTTTGATAACCAGGATTAAAGGATGCAACTAACATAAAATCTTCATGCGCTTTGATGTTTTCTCCTAATTTATCGATATATAATTCACGTCTATGATCGGTTAAAGAATGGATAGCAACAATTACATCTGGTCTTGCTTCGGCAATTTCATCTAAATAAATAATTGCACCTTCTTTTACAGCAGTTGTCAATGGTCCATCTAACCAAACAGCTTCTGCTCCTTTAATAATAAATCTACCTATTAAATCGGTTGAAGATGTTTCTTCATGACAAGCAATGGTAATTAATTTTTTACCTAATTTATCAGCCATAAATTCAATAAATCTAGACTTACCAGTTCCTGTTGGACCTTTTAATAAAAAAGGTATTTTATTTTTATAGGAATGTTCAAAAACTTCAATTTCTTTTCCTACTGCGTGGTAATATGGTTTACTCATCTTGTTTCTTATATGGTTGGGAGTCCAGAATTGGAAAACCGAAGTTATCAAAACACAAAGGTAATTAAAATTGGTAGAAAAATAAAGTTTTCATTACAAATAAAGATATATTTATCTTTTATTATTATAACAAAAAACAGCGTCAACCAAATATAATGATTAACGCTGAAAATTTACTAACTAAAAAAAGATTTTATTTATTAACTGTATGCGAAAACAATTTAGGTTTGATTGTAAACATTATCCAAGTCCAAGAATTGTGCTCACCTTTATCACCACCTTTTATTACTTCCATAGTTTCAGAAGCAAACATTTGAGAATAACCAGCACTAAAAGTAATATCTTTTGCTAGTTTATAACCTAATGTAAAATCTAATTCCATACCTAAACTAGAATCCATTTTATCTGTATCATCGTAAACATCAGCAGCTGCTAAAAACGCATGATGTACTAACTTAGCAGAGAATTTGTCTTTTTTATACGATACCGTTGTACTTACATCTTGCAAACCTGTTGGATTACCATAACCTACATAAAAATAATCCATCCAGCCATTAAATTTATGATTTGTACCAAATAAAGGTGCAAAAATTTTAATATCTGCATCTGTATCATCTTAATCTTTCCCAGATAAAAATTCATAACCTACAGCTACTTTAAAATTCTTATTAATTTTATAACCTAAATTAACCGCATAATAAAGTGCTTTTACTTTAACTTCTCCTACTTCTCCCATTTGTAAATAAACTGCTGCATTCGCATCTAACTTATCTTTTTTATAAGTAACTCTTGGACCAACTGTTTGTCTGTATGCAATTTGTTGGTTTAAACTAGTGTCTTCATATTCAATACCTGTATTTAAGGCTAAAAAACTTAAACCAATATCAGAAAACTTACCATGATACCAAGCATACTGAAAAGTCTTATAACCTGCTACATTAGAATATAACACATCTGTTCCTGATTGAGAATCGGAATTTAACGCAAATCCAACATCAATACGGTTATTTTTATTTGGAGTGTATTTAAAAATAAAAGCATCATGACTTCTTGCTTGCTGTGCCCAACCTACAGATCCAAAAATACGATGATCGTCATATACTATTTCTTGACGTCCTAATTTTACAGATAAATTATTAATCAAATTTACTTCAGCCCATGCTTCATGCAAAGCCGTTGCACTATCATCACTAGATAAAGTACTTACATCACCCCAAACTCTAATATTCTGCATAGATACATACGCTTTTAAATTTTCGTTTTTAAATCCGAAAATTTAATCTTGTACGTTGCGAAATGAAACTTCCTGATACCGAACAAAAGTCCAATAAATATAAGTTGTACCATCTGTCATAGTTCTTTCTTCTTCAAGAATTTCCATATTAACAATTAATTTTTTGGCAGAACGATTACCAACTGAGACAGGCACATTTGGAGGTGATGTTAAAACAGCATCCATTGTACCATTAATTGCAATTTTTGAAGCATCCACATTATTTGTGGTTTCTTTTTGCAACTAGACATTACTAATGATACAAGTATCGCTAGCCCTAAAAAATTTAGAGTTTTCATTATATTTGATTTTTAATTAGTAGATTTATAGAAGATAGTTAACTCTTTTAATTTTTAATACTGCAAATGTAATATAGGTTACATATATATATTTTATGGTATTAGTCTGTTTTTAAAATTTCTTATAAAAAAACCAGAATAAATATGAAAATCATATCTATCCTGGCTTAACTACTAACTAAAAAATATTTTCTATTCTATCAGTGCTTCATCATTAGGCTGTCCATGTTTGAAAAACTCAATAATATAAAGAGTAATTCCAACAATAAATAAAATTGCCATAATAATTAGTACCCAGAAGTGTACTTCTATATCTTTTTGAACTGACATAAAATCAACTTTCATTTTACGCTCCATATATACTTGTGCAACACCTGCAACACCAAAAGCGACTGTCATACCAATCATACCAATATTAGATATCCAAAATGCCATTCTACCTCTTGCAGTATCATAAAATTTTCTACCTGTCATATTAGGTAAAGCATAACTAATAATTGCAAAAACAATCATTGCGTAAGCTCCCCAAAAGGATAAATGTCCGTGCATTGCAGTTACAATAGTACCATGTGTGTATATATTTGTTTGTGGCAAAGTATGAGCAAAACCTAACAATCCTGCTCCAACAAAAGATACAATTGCAGAACCAATAGTCCATAATAAAGCTGTTTTATTTGGATGTTTTTTCTCTCCTTTTCTGTACATATTAACTGCAAATAATGCCATTGCTAAGAATGCTAAAGGTTCTAGTGCTGAGAATATTCCACCAACAATTAACCAAATTTTATTTACACCAATATAATAATAGTGATGTCCTGTACCTAAAATACCAGATAAGAATGTTAATCCAACAATTACGTATAACCATTTTTCAATAACTTCTCTATCAACACCTGTCAATTTAATTAATAAGAATGATAAAATACCACCCATAATTAATTCCCATACACCTTCAACCCATAAATGAACAACCCACCATCTAAAGAAAGAATCTAATACTTGTGAATCAAAGTCAATCATTCCTGGTAAATAAAGTAAGGCTGCAAACAATAATCCCATAGTTAAAACTAAGGCAGTTGTTGTTTTGCGTTTACCTTTCCAGAGTGTCATTAAAATTAACCCCATAAATAGTAAAACATTTACTACTACTAGATAATCTAGTCCTCTTGGGATTTCTAAGAATTTTCTTCCTTCCCAAATATTAAAGTGATAACCTATAATTGCTAAAACACCTACTACTGCAAGTGAAATTAATTGTACATAAGCTAATTTAACGCTTACTAATTCATGTTGTGCTTCTTCTGGTATAATATAATAAGCTGCGCCCATAAAACCAGATAATAACCAAACTACTAATAAATTTGTATGTACTGCTTTTGCAGTATTAAATGGTATCCATTCGTGTAAACCATCCATTCCCGCATGAGCAAATCCCATTATTAGTCCGTAAATTAATTGTAAGGACAATAATAACATCGACAAAGCAAAGAACCAATAGGCTACTTTTTGTGATTTATATTTCATAATATTTATATTTTAAAATCTGAATTATTTTTCAGATTATGTTTTTAATTAATTATTTTTTTTAGCTAAAGGAGATACAATAGTTTCGAATCCATTTAAATCGACATTTCCAATCCATTTAAAGAATTCTACCATATCATTAGCTTCTGCTTCTGACATATTATAAGCTACCATTTTTCTTCCATTTGGTTGCCATGGAACTGGAGACATTAAAGCTGCTTTGATATAAGCATCGCCTCTACGCTCTACAACTTTTGTTAATTCTGGTGCATAATAACCACCTTCACCCATTAATGTATGACAACCCATACAATTGTTTTTGTCCCAAAGCCATTTTCCTCTAATAGCAGATTCGGATAATTGATCTCTGTTTGTTTGATCCTGAGCTTCGCCTAAAGAATAAACAGTCAACCCTATAAAAATAAGGAATGTAACCGCTGTTCCAACAAGAAAAAACGCTCGTGCTTGTTTTTTTGATAACATACGATTTGATTTAGTTAAGTTAATATTAAAAGACTGGTAAGTCTTTTTTTATAACACAAAGATAAATATTAAACTTAAATCTAAGTATGATAAATCTCATGTTTTTAAAATAAAAAAACCACATAAATATAACTATTTATGTGGTTTTTTGTAAAAATATCAAAATACTATTTTAACACTTTTCTTAAATAAGAAAGTTTCTCTTTCCAAAGATCTAAGTCTTCTTGGTGTTTTTCTATGTTTTTATAAACATTTTTAACTAACGGATTGTCTGGTGAAGCATTAGAGAAAAAACCTAAATTATTTTCTAGCAACTT
>DQTL01000041.1 GCA_015662775.1 Lutibacter sp. | reverse complement strand
GTAGAAGATTTATACAGCAGTAAAATAGCTATCGCTACAGGAAACAGAGGAAATAAAACTGAATTTAAACAATTTTTATGGCGTTATTATCCTTTGATTACACCTAATAAAACTCATCCAATTACCAAAAAATTAGAAGCTGTTAATTTACGTTTCCCTACAAATATTGACACTTTGAAAAATAAAATTCATAAAGAAATATTGTTACAAAGTTCACCTTTAACAAAGATGACAGGCTTACCCAACTTGATAAGTTTAAATGCTATTGCAGATAAAGTCAAACCTGAACAATTCAATTCAAAACCACAGATATTAGGTGTGTTATTAGAAGGTGAATTTACATCAGCTTACCAACATCGTACTAAAGCCTTTGAAAGCAATTTCCAAAAACAAAGTCCAATTAATAAAATGATTGTAATTTCTGATGGTGATATTGTTGCCAATCAACTACAAAATGGGAAACCCACAAGATTAGACGTTGACAAATGGACTGGACAGCATTTTGGAAATAAAGATTTTTTATTGAATTCTGTTGACTATTTATTAGATGATACAGGTTTGATTAATTTAAGGAGTAAATCATTAGATATTGTGTTATTAAACAAAGAGAAAATTAGTACAGAGAAAACCTTTTGGCAGTTTATTAATATTGGACTTCCGTTGTTACTACTCGCTTTGTTTGGATTTGGATTTAACTTTTACCTTAAAAAGAAATACTCTTAACACCTGAGTCTTTAATTCTTTCTTCCAAACCATTTTAATGTAATTGTTAGCCACAATAAGACAATTGAAATTAGTACAAAGGCTAAACCAATTTCAAAATAATCAGCAAGAATTCCTAAAGACAATGCGATACTTGCCGTAAGTAAGGTTTTCCATTGCGATTGAGCAGAAATAACTGATGTAAGTAATTCATTAGGAACTTCATCAGCCAACAAACCTGTTAGAATGGGTTTACGTATATTTTCAATTATATAAATTCCTACAAAAACAAGTAATGCCCAAATAGGTAAATTAAAATAATAAAACACACCACTTAGTATTCCAAATATTAAACCATAAAGAAGTGTTTTGTGTGAGGTGTCACCTTTAGTTTTCACATCAATTTTTGATGCCCAACGAGAAGCTTGTGACGTTAATAGAAAGATAATAAAGTAGAAAACCCCAATAAGTAACCCATTTTTCTTGTTCGCTTCTACTTGTGAAAACAGAGGTATCATAAGTACCACACTTAACATAATGGGTTGTATATAATCTTTAACTGCTTTTTGAAAAGCTGAGTGAACAGCTGACGAATGCATAATGCTAAAAACTTTAGGTTGTTTAATCATTTCAACAAATGATTTAAAGGTTTGCATTACACTATGCTTTTGCAAATAATCATTTTTAATTTGTGTTTTATTAAGTTCGTTTGGGTAAGACCAAACCAACACAAAATTAAGTAGGTAAGGAATAATTGAAAGTAAAAAAATCATTTCATAATTCCCATAATAGAAAACAATAATTCCTGCTAATAAAGCCGAAATTGCAGATCCTTTTTGAGAGCAAGAACGCGTATGTCCGTAATAATTGATCTTGTGTTTTTTCCAATTATTAAGTTCTAGGTACTCCATAATCATGGACTTGTGTGTTCCTGATCTAAAGGCATCTGCTATTCCAAAGAATACAAATGCCACTATAAACAACCCATAGTTATTTGACAGATAGAAAATAAAAAAGCTTGTAATATAGAGAAGAAAAGAACCTAATAATGAAGTCTTTCGACCATAGGTGTCAGCAATAATTCCTGAGGGAACTTCAAATACATTGATAACAATCTCACGAATGGCATACAGCACTCCAATTTGGGTAAAGTTCAGCCCTCTTTCTAACAAAAAAAGGATAAAAAAGGCATCAAAAAATCGTAGATTTTTTAAAAAACCATAAGCACAAAACTTGTAGTATTGTTTGTCTTTGGTGAAGTTTTGCATTTCTATTAATTTACAATAAAAGTACAAAAAAAAGGCAACTCAAAAAATGAGTTGCCTTTCAGTAACATAAATATGTTTGTTATTGTTTATTTAAAATATAAATCTTAAACCACCTTGAACTTGCCATCTTGATTGTAGTGAATAATCACCTGTGAAAGTTTCTTTTTGGTTTAAATCAAAGGAATAAGTAGGTGTACTTGTTGCTTGATCTACACTAACTCCAATAGGTTGTGAACTTGTTGGTAGTTTTATTACACCCCAATCTTTATTTAATAAATTTGTTAAGTTTAACATATTCAAATCAAATTGAAGTTTTTTGCTGCCACCTAAGCTATATCCTTGTGTTAATTTAAGATCCCAACGGCCTCTCCATGGGCTAAGAACATCATATTTTTCAGCATATTTACCACGATTAGCACTCATATAATCATCTTGTTTAATAAATGCCTCAAGAGCTGCTCTTTGTTCAGCTTCTGTAGCCTCTGCTGTGTTAAACGGCATAGCATTAATATCTGATTCTGTTGGAATATAAATAAGGTCATTCATGTTTGAACCATCACCATTTACATCACCTCCATAGGTATAAGAAAAACGTCCTCCTTGTGCATACTCATAGATACCCGCTATAGAAGTATCCCATTTTCCATAAGTCAACTTTTTACTTACAACACCTATGATACGATGTCTATCTCCATACAATGAATGAGAAGCTACTGCTTTGTTTACATTTCCAAAAGCAGGATTTCTTGCATACGCATCACTAGTTATTTCTGCTTCAATTGAACTTGCGTCCATTGCTTCTGTAAAATTGTATGCAAAACTTAAATACATATCATTCTCCCATGATTTTTCTGCTTTAAATGTAGCATTGTATGAGTAACCTACATCTGTATTGGTAAAGATATAAGAATCAATTGGAGATCCCCATTGATTTATTCCATTTCTATCAGCAGCTGTATAAATTGGTCTGTTATCAACACCAGATAAAGTTCCGGTGGGATTTCTAATAGAATAATTACGTACCATCATACCATTAATATCTTTAGAATAAGAAGCATCAAAAGAAGTAACTAAACCATTTTCAAATTTATAGTCTAAACCTAAACTAGATTTCCATATTTGTGGAAATTGGAAGTTTTTATCAGTACTTGTGTAAAAATCGACATTTACATTTCCAACTTGATTACCTATCCAAACAAATGGCAACCTACCTGTAAATATACCTGATCCTCCACGTAATTGCATGGTATTATCTCCTTTAATATCCCAGTTAAAACCAATTCTTGGTGAAAATAAGAAATCAGTACTTGGTAAATCTCTTGAACTAAGATTTACATCATTACCATCTTCATCAAAATAAGGAATATTTTCACTGTACCAATAGGCATTGGCTATACTTTTTTCAACTTTTTGTTGTGTATCAAAGAAAAGTGGTTTATCAATACGTAAACCTGCTGTTATTTTAACATCATCAGTTGCAGCCCATTCATCTTGTAAATAAAAAGCCATTTGACCTAAATTAGTTTCCACTAATGCCCATTCATCAGTATTGAATTGAGATTCTGCATACGCAATTTTCCCAGCCAATGTACCTGTATTAGGATCAGCATCTGCTAAGAAATCCCCAACACTATTATAGCCACCAAACACATCAAATCCATATCCTACTAAGTTAAAGGAATTATCAAATTGGAATTTCTCAAAGGCAAAACCTATGGTTGCTGTATGATTTCCAAATGAATGGGTCATATTGTTTGTTAATTGAAATACTTTCTGATCTAATCTATTATTAATTGAAAAAGGCTCATGACCTGCAATTATATAACGTTGTCCATTTTTATTGATGTTGATAACAGGTGCTGGTGCAGAAAATGCATCTCTATAATCATCAAAACGAGTATAACCAATTTGTAATTTGTTGGTTGTTTTCCCATTTGAAAAATTTGAATTTATCTCCGCTAAATAAGAATCAATATTATTATTAATTGTATAACCTGAGTTTCTAAATTGCATTGTAATTAAGTCTGGTCCTCTTCTCCCTATAGCACTAGGATGTGCATTTCTATCTTTAGAAGCTCTTAGAAAATTATAAATAAGAGAAACCCTTGTGTTTTTAGAAGCATTCCAGTCTAGTTTATAAATACCTTTAGTCGATTTGGTATCGTGAATATATCCTTGGTATTCTCCTGTTTCATAACCCAATGCTTTTAAAGCTGTTGAAACTGCTTGTAAATCACTCTCTAAAACTCTTGATACATTTCCTTCTACAGTTTGCGAACCATTGTTTGAAACATAGTAAGATCCTAAATCATCTCTATTATCGTATTCATAATTTGCAAAGAAGAATAGTTTATCCTTTACAATTGGGCCTCCTAAACTAAAACCGTATTGTGTTTGATTTAAATCTGGAGTCAATGTAGTTCCTCCTAAATCTACATTTCCTGCTAAATCTTGGTTACGATAAAAACCGAATACTGTTCCATGAAATTCGTTTGTACCACTTTTAGTTACTGCATTTACAGAGGCTCCTGTAAAACCAGCTTGTGTTACATCATAAGGAGCTGTTGAAACTTGAATTTGTTCAATAGCATCTAGTGAAACAGGTTGTGCATCTGTTTGACTACCTGGCGTAGCAGAATCTAAACCAAATGGATTATTAAAAATTGAGCCATCCAACGAAAAATTATTGAATTGATCATTTCTCCCACCAAACGATCCACCACTTGCTGTTGGTTCTAATCTGTAAAAATCAGCTGCAGATCGAGAAATAGAAGGTAAAGTTTGAATTTCTTTTGACCCTAAACTTGTTTCCGCTCCAGTTCTGTCACTATTAAAAGTGTTGTTTTTTGTATAACGAATAACAACTTCATCAAGTTCTTGGTTTTCAGAAACCATACTCATATCGATATTGGTTGTTTTACCTAATTGTAGGTAAATATCGGTATATTCGATTGTTTTGTAACCTACAAAACTAAAAGTTACTGTATAAGGACCGCCTACACGTAAATTTGGAATTGCATAATTCCCATTCTCTTGAGACATAGCTCCCATTACACTTCCTGTAGGAAGATGCTTTGCTACAACAGTTGCACCAAATAATGCACCTGCATCATCAGTAACTGTTCCTTGAATTTTTGAAGTTGTAACTTGTGCAAAAGCACTGATAGTCAACATCATTGTTAAAAGTAATGCTAGTTTTTTCATTTTAAAAAATTTGGTTATTATTGTAAATTGAATTGTTGCTAAAATAGCTATAAAAAAAAGTCCACCGAATTATCGGTGGACTTTTCATTAATACTTTATTAACACTTTATTAACAATAAAGTTATTCCTCTGTTTTTTTAGTATCTTTAGCTTCAACATCAACTTCTTTTGCTGATTCCTCTACAGTTTCAACTACTTCAGCTTCAATCGCTTCTTCAGCTTCCTCAAGAATATCTTGTGGTTTCTTTCTAGCCATACCTGCTACAGCGTCGATACTCTCTTTTCTGTGTGCAAATTCGTCATCCTCTTGTTTGATTACAACATCATCATCAGAAGCTTTTGCTTTTGATTTTTTCACGATAAATGCAGGATCTGCATATACTTCAAATGGTAAATCAAAAACTAATTCTCTGTGTAAACGAATATGAGCTTCATACTTACCAACTCTTTTAATATTTCTTCCATCTACTGCAATGAATTTCTTTTCAAATTCATGACCTTGTTTACCAAGAGCCTCAGCAACATCTGCATTCGTAACAGAACCAAATAATTTATCTCCATCCGCAGATTTTGACATTATTTTTAAAGTTACTTCTTCTAAAGTAGCAGCTACTTTTTTAGCATCTTTAATTAATTTTTCATCACGGTGAGCTCTTTGTCGCATTGTTTCAGCAAGAACTTTCTTTGCTGAAGGTGTTGCTAACATTGCCATTCCCTGAGGAATTAAAAAGTTACGACCGTAACCATTTTTTACTTCTACTAAATCGTTTACGAATCCTAGATTCTCAACGTCTTTTTTTAATATCACTTCCATATCTCTATATCTTATTTTAACATATCACCTACGTAAGGCATTAAAGCTAAGTGACGTGATCTTTTGATCGCTTGAGCCACTTTACGTTGAAATTTTAACGATGTTCCTGTTAAACGTCTAGGTAAAATTTTACCTTGTTCGTTTACTAAATACATTAAAAAATCAGGATCTTTATAATCAATATATTTAAATCCTTTTTTCTTAAATCTACAGTATTTTACTATTTCTTTAGTTTCAATATCTAATGGAGTTAAGTAGCGAATATCCGCTTTACTTCCTCCTTTTGCTTGTTGTTCTATCGATAATGCCATACTAATTGCTTTGTTTTTCTTTTATTTTACCTCTTCTCAATTCCGCCCATGCAGCAGCATGCTTGTCTAATCTTACCGTTAAATAACGTAAGACACTGTCATCTCTTCTGAATTCTAATTCAAAAGGAGCAATTAGCTGTCCATCTAATTCGTACTCGAATAAGTGATAAAAGCCACTTTTCTTTTTTTGGATTGTGTAAGCTAATTTTTTTAAGCCCCAATCCTCTTTCCAAATCATTTTAGCACCTTTGTTCAGTAAATAGTCCTCAAACTTCTTTACTGCTTCCTTTACCTGATCATCAGATAAAACGGGATTTAAAATGAAAACAGTTTCGTAATGATTCATTTGATTATTGTTTAATCTTGTTTGTTTCAAACAGCACGCACATTTATTTAATCCTTTTTAGCAAAAACAAATAACATTAATGCTCGTTTTGTTTGAATTAAATTTATTATTAATTATTTGTTTTTGAGCCTGCAAAGATAGAAATTTTAACGAAACTAGATTAATAACATAGGGTTTTTTTCTCATTATTTGTTACTCTATCAACTGACATGTAAAATCTCATAAATTTTTAACAATTATTTAAAGATAAAACTTGTACTTTGCAAATTCATTAATTAATCAACAAATTTATACATCAAAATGAAAAAAATTTCCATTCTAGCTTTAACGGTTCTATTTTCTTTTGGTCTATTCTTTTTAATAAAGAATAATTCCAAAACAAGTGAAATAGAAAAACTGAGAGAAAATCACAGTAAATTAATTAAAAATCATCCCTTTTCTAAAACTTCAGTCTTATCAAGAGATGAACGTAAATCTTTAGGGCTGCCTCCTGATGCTTACTACGAACAAGAGTATTTATTAGAGATGAATCCAAAGACTGGTCGTACAGAACCAGAAAAATTACTCGCTATTCAAGAAGAGTTAAATAACAATAGCAACACAAAAGATATTCCTGGAGGTGCAGTAAATGCTTGGGAAGAAAGAGGCCCTAGAAACGCTCCTGGTAGAACAAGAGCTATCATGTATGACCCAAACGATGCTACACACAAACGTGTTTTTGCAGGAGGTGTAAGCGGTGGTTTATGGACATGGGAAAATATAGAAAGTGGTTCGTCTTTATGGCAACGCGTAGGTATTCCTGAAAACTTAGCTGTTTCCTCAATTACTTATGACCCTAACAATACACAGAATATGTTTGTGGGTACAGGAGAATCTTATGTAGGTGGATTAGGAAATGGTATTTGGCGATCTACTGATGGTGGCGTTACATGGGAACATGTTTTTGGAGGTTCTACTGGATCTACGTATACCAATGGTGATGCTACAATTACTGTAAATTCACCTGCATCAATTGCTGGAGAATATATGGCGATAAGAGCTGATTTCGGTGCAGAATCGACAGCTACAATTACTTCTGATTTGGTTTTAGTAGAAGATGGATCTGGAAATAACGAAGCTTGTAATGCGATAACAAATGCAGCAGCAATAAATGGGCATATCGCGGTCATTGAAAGAGGGAACTGTGAATTTGGAAGCAAAATTTTAAAAGCAGAAAATGCAGGTGCAACTGCAGTTCTAATGATTAATAATGTTGCTGGAACACCAATACAGATGGCTCCTGGAGTAGATGGTGCAGCTGTTACAATTCCTGCTGTTATGATTTCTGTGATTGAAGGAGGAATAATCTTAAATGCTATGGCATCTGGGACTGTAAATGTTGACTTTGATTTAGATACAGATAACGAACCCGTAGGAACACTTGTTCCTGGAACTTTCCATGTTAATGACATCAGAGCATGGGATAATGGAGGATCTACCGAATTATTTGCAGCGATTAGTGATGCTTTTTCTGAAGGTGCTACTATGGGACCTGGTACTTTTGGTTTGTATAAATCTACAGACAATGGAGATACTTGGAACAAGCTAAATTTACCCCAAACAACAGAAGGAAATGATATGATGCCTAATGATATTGAATTTGGTGCAGATAATAAAATATGGATTGCAACAGCCAATAGTCGTAGTTTTGGTAATGGTGGAGGAAATGTACTTAATTCTACAGATGGAATTAATTTTTCCTTATTAGACCCTGCTGGTTCAGGTCATACAATCCCAGGCGGAGCAGATCGTGTAGAAATAGCACTATCCGCTTCGGATCCTGATAAAATTTACATTTTAGTTGAACATAATTCTGTACCAGTTCTTATTTTTAAATCAACTGACGGTTTAGCTACTAATCCATCAAACAAATCATTACCTGATGTATCTGATGATAGTACTGTGCCGAATAATGACTTTACAAGAGGGCAAGCATGGTACGACCTAATGATTGCAGTAGACCCCAACAATGATGAAATACTATATGTTGGTGGAGTTGATTCATTTAGATCTGAAGATGGTGCTAATAGCTGGATTAGAATGACCAAATGGGCAAGTTTTATCCCAAAAAGTGTTCCATTAACTCATGCCGATCAACATGAGTTGGTTTTCCACCCAACAGATTCTAATAGAGGCTTAATGGCAACTGATGGTGGTGTTTTTTATGCTACTTCTTTTTCAGCAGCTGTAGGATCTCCTAGTGCAATAATTGGCAGAAAAATAGATTACAATACTACCCAGTTTTATAATGCTGGTTACGGACAAAGCACAACAAACGAGAAACTTTTAGCCGGTGCACAAGACAATGGTAGTTTTTATAAAACCAATGCAGCCTCAGGAATTAATATGATGACAGAAATTCGAGGAGGAGATGGAATGCTTTGTTTTATTGATAAAGATGAACAATATATTGTTGTTTCTAATCCAGGGAATAATTTTTATCGTCATAGTATTGGCGGAAGTTCTCAAGCTACATTAGTAGCACAAAATACTGAGGGGAATTTTGTCAACCCTGCTGAATTGGATGATAATATGGAAATTCTTTATACGAATGGAACAAATGCTACTACACTTAGAATTACGAGAGTTCTTAATGTTGACGGTACCCCATCTAGATCTTATTTAACTGATGATTTATTATTAGGTGTTCCAACTGCTTTTAAAGTCTCACCTTATACTACAGTTAGTTCAAAATTATTTGTTGGTACTTCAAGAGGAAATCTTTTTAGATTAGATAATGCAAATGCAACACCAACTTGGACAAAAATTACAGGTCCTGAGTTTTTTGGAAGTATCTCTGCAATAAATTTTGGTGAAAATGAAAATGAAATAATGGTTACTTTCCATAATTATGGAACAACTAATATTTGGTATACTAATAATGGTGGATCTACCTGGCAAAACAAAGAAGGTGATTTTCCAGACCTTCCTATTAAAGCTATCATGATGAATCCATTATTAGACAATGAAGTGATCATTGGTACTAGTTTAGGTGTTTGGTATACAGCAAACTTTAATGATGCTTCACCTAACTGGTTAAGAGCTCATAATGGCATGCAAAATGTAAAAGTAACCGGGTTTGATCTACGTACCGCAGACAACAAAGTATTAGCTGCTACATACGGTCGTGGTTTATTTACAGGTTATTTCAATTCTTCTCCTGCTGGAGTCGATGAGACCAATAATTTAACAAGTGCAATAAATATTTACCCAACATTGGTTACAAATGGTTCCATTACAATTGAATCAGTTAAACAATTTGGCAAAACAAACCTTGGAATTTATGACATGCAAGGAAAGCAAGTATTAAGTCAAAAAATAGAATTGAATGCTAGTAAAAATACAATCGCTATTAATTTGAATAGTGGTATTTATATTTTAAAACTTGAAGCTAATGGTTTAACAAGTTCTACAAAAATAATTGTTCAATAATTGTTTTTTATATAGGCACTTTTAAAAGTAAGCCATTTTTCACAAAATACAAATAATAAAAACCTGATTTGGTCATATACCAAATCAGGTTTTTGTTTTCGATTAATTTCACGTCTTTTAACCTGAGTTCGACCTAAACTTTGTTTACAGTTTGAACGAATTTTTAATCAATTCGAAGTTATATTTTTGAGGGACTAACTAGTTAATTTGATAAAATATAACAAGAATTGGGGAAAATTCATCAAATCCAAAGGAAATGCAAAGAAGAGGCAATCT
>DQTL01000084.1 GCA_015662775.1 Lutibacter sp. | reverse complement strand
TATTCCTAACTATTCTAAATTTTACTTCCTTGGAACAAGTATAAGCAATGGAGTTACTGTTGATTTATCAACTGTTGTGGGTGCTGGATTTAGTCCCGATGACAACCCAGATGGTGTAAGCTCTGGTCTAACAGCAGCATATATAGAACGAAAACATCTTCTTAAGTTTTAATACTATTGTTCTAACTTAAATAATATTATCAGTTTTAAACTAAGATAGTTTCAAATCTCTGAGAGCTAAAAACTCTTGGAGATTTTTTTATACATATAATAGCTTTTAAACTTTTTTCCAAATAACTGTTAGAAAAAAATATTAATGTAATAAGTATATTTTTTTCTTTTGTTATACCGAATAATATATTATGTAACAATACTCAGCACACTTTACATATCACAAATAGTAGACTTAAACAATATCTAAAATATTACAACTATTCAGAGGTTCTTTTTTAATTAAAAGAGACAATCAACATTTTACTGTTAAATCTTTTGGTTAATTAACATCATTTTAAGATATTTGCAGTTACTTTAGTATAATGGACAATTTAATCTATTAAATTTTCATGATAATTAGAGTGTTAAGTAAAATAGTTCTAGAGAACTATTAAAAAACCTTAAATAATAACATATGAAAACAAATTACAATGTGATTTTAACGCTACTCTTAGCGTTTAGTGTGCATTTTGCATTTGCACAAAAAACAATTTCTGGTACTGTTTCTGATGAAACAGGTCCGCTTCCAGGCGTAAGTGTCTTAATTAAAGGCACAACTAGAGGGACAGAAACAGATTTTGATGGAAACTATGCACTTCAAGCCAATGTTGGTGATGTACTTCAGTATAGTTTTATTGGAATGGAAACTACCTACAAAACTGTAGGAACTGCAAATTCCATAAATGTAGTTATGGACGTCTCTTCTGACAATCTACTTGAAGAAGTAGTTATCAATGCATTAGGTATTGAAACAAGACAGGTGTCGCGAACAGCCTCAGTTTCTAAAGTTGAAGGTGCTAAAATATCTAAATCTGGTGAAACTTCTGTCATTCAGGGATTAAGTGGAAAAGCATCTGGAGTTTCTGTAACAAACAGTTCAGGGGATCCTGGTTCAAGTGCCTACATTCTTATTAGGGGACAAACTTCTATTACACGTAACCTTCAACCTTTATTTGTTATTGATGGTATCCCTATCAATAATGATGAAATAGGTAATAGTGTAGAAGGCGTAACGCAACAATCACGTATTAATGATATAAACCCAGATGATATAGCATCTGTAAAAATCTTAAAAGGTGCTTCTGCGGCAGCATTATGGGGCTCAAGAGCTGCAAATGGTGTAATCTTAATTACTACTAAAAGCGGTAGACTCACGGAACATGGTAAATTTAATGTGAGTGTATCCACTAAATTTTCATTTGATAACCCATTGACTAAAACTAACCTTCAAGATATCTTTGGTAAAGGATCTGGTAACAGATGGTCTGGAGATGAAACTGGTGGATCTTGGGGAGATAAAATAAGTGCTAGACCTGGAGGTGACGATGTAATAAATGATTCAGGTGAATATTTTGAAGCTCCTGATGGAACTTTATACTATCCTATAACTACTAAAAATAGTACTGAACTATTTAATGATAAAAACTATGATGCAGTATTTGGACAAGGTATGTATGTTGAAACTGGTGTTTCTGTAAGTTCAAAAACTGAATATGGTAGTTTTTACACTAGTCTATCAAGATTAGATCAAGATGGTACTATCGGCTCTGGAAATGGTGTAAACTTCTATGAAAGATATTCTGGACGTTTTAATGCAAAATTAAAAGTTGGAGAAAAATTAAAATTAAAAGGCTCATTGGCTTATTCTAATGTGAACTCAAACAGAATTCAACAAGGATCTAACTTAAGTGGTCTTTTACTCGGTTTATATAGAACACCTGCTGATTTTGACAACACACATTATATTGGTACGCATTACGATCCTTCAGGAGTGCCAAACTTTAATAGCCACCGTGCTTATAGAAAACAAATAGGTACTTTACATAAAACTTCACCTAATTATAACAATCCACTTTGGACCATTTATAAACAAAAAAATCCTAATGAAGTGAATCGTTACATGGCAGGACTTGAAGCAGGGTTAGATGTAAACGATTGGTTAACACTAATTGCTAAAGTAGGCTTAGACTCTTACACAGATGATCGCTCTACTCTTTTTCCAATCAATTCCTCGGATCCAAGTGGTTTAGGACTGTTAAGTGAACAATTCTGGTTTTATCATTTATATAATTTAGATTTTATTGCACAGATAAACAAGAATATTTCTGAAGACATCACCAGTTATTTTACACTTGGTGCTAATGCCAACCAAAGAACTTATGAGGTTAGAGGTGGAAGCTATCAAGATTTTATTTTAGATTCAGATCAAATAAACTATGGTAATGCAATTGCTGAAAAGATTGGGTCTTTTGCAGGATCCTCCCTTACAAGAACAGCTGCATTTTATGGGGTAGCCAATTTTAATTATAAAAGTTGGTTGTTGTTAAATTTATCAGGGAGAATGGAACAAGCCTCTTCTTTTGGTAATGGAGAAATTTTTTACTACCCTTCTGTAGAATTAGGTTTTCAATTTAGTGAACTATTTGAAAGTGACTTTTTAAACAAAGGTAAAATAAGATTGGCTTGGGGTAAAGTAGGGCAACAACCTAGTGAATACAAAACTGATCTCTACTATCACAGTGCTTCTGGTAGTGACTCTTATGGACCATACTATGATTCTCAAGCCTACAATGGTGCATTTGTACCTGAGTCGTCCTTACCATCGGTATTAAGACCAGAAATTTCATCTGAGTACGAAATTGGTATTGATTTAAATATGTGGGACAACCGTATAAAATTAAATGCTACTTATTATGACCAAGAAACAAACGATGCTCTTTTATTTATAAATTTCCCAGCAAGTACAGGATTTAGTAGTAGCTATGCAAATGCAGGTCAGATTGCTAACCAAGGAATAGAAGTAGAATTAGATTTTGATGTTATCAAAGGAGAAAATTTCAATTGGAATATTGGTGGAAACTGGTCTAAAAACAACAATGAAGTTACCGATTTATTTGGGGCTGAATCTGTATTTTTAGCTGGTTTTGTTGGCACCTCTTCAAGAGCTGTTAAAGGCGAAGCCTTAGGAACACTCTGGGGAAGAAAATTTGAAAGAGATTTAAGTGGTGACCTTATTCTTGACAGTAATGGTTTCCCTCAACAATCAAATGTAGAAGGTATTATAGGTAATCCAAATCCAGATTGGAGAGCAGGTATTAATACTAGTTTAGCCTATAAAAATTTCCAACTTTCCGCCTTGTTTGATTCTTCAATAGGTGGCGATGCTTGGTATGGTACATTTGGTGCTTTAACACATTTTGGTAGAACTCCTTTTACAACTCAAGAAGTTACTGTTAGTGCTGCTGATGCTGCTACTATTTTTGCTTATCCTGTTGCTGCTGAATCACAAGTTTATCCAAACGGAAGGCCTATTGCAGATATTTATGGTGCTTTAAATGATGATGGAACTTATACAGTTAGAGGTACTATAGAAGACTTTGGTTCTGGTAAAGTATTACTTAATGAAGCGTATTACACACAAATGGGGAGTGGTTTTGCTGGTCCTTCAGAACAGTTTATTGTCGATGCAACTTGGGCAAAACTAAGAGAACTTTCATTGTCTTATAATTTAAGAGGTAAAATGTTAGATAAGATATTTCTTAACTCTGTGAATTTCACATTAACAGGTAGAAATTTATGGTTATGGACCAAAGATGATTTAGATTTTGACCCAGAATCAAATCTAACAGGTGCTTCGAACGGTCGTGGTTTACAGTATTTTAATCACCCAACTACCAAATCATTTTTAGCAAGTATTAAAATTAATTTTTAAAATATATATTCATGAAAAAATCATTTCTATTTATAATCATTACTATCTTCTTAGTTAGTTCTTGTAACAACTTTATAGAAGATTACAATATTGATCCTAATGGGGTATTCTCTGATGAGGTCTCCGCACAAGATATGATTCAAGGTGTTATGTTAGCCAACCAATTCTGGCAAACAGGTCCTGCTTCTAGACTTACCATGATGTGGATGAACCAAGCCACAGGCTCAGACAGACAATATGTGAGTCTCAACAACTGGAATGCCGCAGCAGCAACCGATTTTGATAATGTATGGAGAACCTTGTATGCAAATACTATGTTTCATGCATCAATTGTTCATCAAAAAGCATTAGTAGAGAATAATCCTCACTTAGCTGGTATCGCAAAAGTAATTCAAGGACAAGGTCTGGGTATGGCTGCCTCTTTATGGGGTGATGTGCCTTTCTCACAGGCTTTTGACTATCAAAGCTTTCCCAATCCTTCTTATGATGCTCAGGCTTCAGCTTATGATGCTGCTCAAATAGTTCTTGATGAGGCAATTGTTTTGTTGTCTACAAGTACCTCTGTTCCTGTTTTCTCTGATATAACAACAGACTTATACTATGAAGGGAATGTTTCAAGATGGATAGAATTGGCACATTCATATAAAGCAAGGTTTTATCTACATAACAAAGATTATGTAAAAGCCAACGCAGAAGCCTTATTAGGTATTTCAAATGCAACTGGTGATTTTAAAGCACAATTTAATAATGAATTGGGAGGGAAAAATCCATATTTTCAATTTATGAAAGATGACAGAGTTGGTTATTTAACTGCAAAAAATGCGTATGGTTGGCAATTACTTAAACCTGGTCAAGATAATTATCGTGGTCATTCAAAGACAAAAGAACACTTAAGAGTTTTATATAATTATAAAAACACAAATGATGGCGAGAAAGCAGATTTAGCTTTTACAACTAGTGAATCAAAATTTGCAGAAGCGAGTAACATGCCCTTAATGACATGGGGAGAAATGATGCTTATTCAAGCTGAATATCAAGCGAGAACAAACGGCTTAAGTGCTGGTGTTATTGCATACAACACATATAGAGCAGCACTTAGAACAGGTTACTCTATTGGGGTTAACGATGATTGTTGGGGGAATCCAGGAGCTTGTAATTCAAGATATGAAGACTTTGTTGATGCTGATTTTGCAGCTGGTGGTCTTGAAAACACAGATGGAATTGATGATCTTCAAGCACTTATTAGAGAAATATACGAAGAAAGATATGTGTATTTTATAGGTAACTTTGAAGCATTTACTGACTATAGAAGAACAAATAACGTCGCTGAAATTCAAATGAGATCCTTTGATGACACGCCACAACGTTTTCTATATCCACAGGCTGAAGTGAATTCAAATTCAAATATTCCTTCACCAATACCTGATGTATCTGTGGCAACACCAATTCATAATTAAATAATTGTTTAGAAAAGCTGTTATGAATATTTTAACAGCTTTTCTAAATATTTTTAATACATTTGTACAATTCAATTTTATATTTTCTAAATATGTTTAAGTATATTTTCACATTTATCACAATTTTCACTATTTCTTTATCATTTGCTCAAAATAAAGCGCAACGATTAGAAATAACTAAAGATTATGATCAAAAAGAACTAGCTAAAATGGTTAATGAATTTGATGAAATTCAAACTAACCAATTAAAGGAAGTAAGAAAGTTAGCTGTAATTAACAACTGGCCACTTACTTACACAGATGCAGATGGAACTTTCTATGCCCTAAAAAAATTATCAAAAGCCAACAAACCTATATACTATAAAACACATAATGTAAATGCAGCCAAAAGCACAAGAGCAAAATGGCTTCACAATGGTGGTGGTTTGGGATTAAATATTGAAGGTCAAGGAATGATTGCACATGTTTGGGATGGTGGTTTGGCAAGGGCTACTCATAACGAATTTACTGATGGAGGAGGAAATCCTACAAGAATTGTTGAAGGAGATCCTGGAGAACCAACACACGAACACGCTACTCACGTAACAGGTACAATTATTGCTTATGGTTCCAGTGCGAGTGCAAAAGGAATGGCTCCTAAAGCCACAGCAAAAAGTTTTGATTGGTTTGGAGATATTACTGAGTGTACTATTGAAGCTGCCAATGGGATGATTATATCCAACCACTCCTATGGTGCTGATATTGCGGTATTAGACGATTGGATGATTGGAGCATACACTATGGAATCAAGAGCTTGGGATAGAATCATGTATCAGGCACCTTATTATTTAATGGTATGTTCTGCTGGTAATGATGGAAATGATAATTCCTCTAATGCAGAGCCACTTGATGGAAATTCAAGTTTTGATAAACTTTATGAAGCTTCAACGTCTAAAAATAACCTTGTTGTAGCAAATGGATATGATTTAAGCATTAATAGTGACGGTGAAGTGGTAGGTTCTATTAATTTAGATAGTTCAAGTAGTGAAGGTCCAACTGATGATTATCGTGTTAAACCAGATATTACAGGTAACGGTACTTCTGTGTATTCTTGTACTGATGCATCTGATAGCTCATATGCTAGTTGGTATGGGACCTCTATGGCATCACCCAATGTAGCTGGTTCTGTTTTGCTTTTACAACAATTGTATAATGAACAAAATGGTAATTTTATGTATTCATCTACTGCTAGAGGTTTAGCACTTCATAACGCGTCTGACGGTGGAATGGTGGGTCCAGATGCTAGATATGGTTGGGGATATATGAACACTAAAAAAGCCGCTGAATGTATACTTAATTCTGGAAGTACAGCAGAAGTTAGAGAATTTGTTCTAGAGGACGGAGACAGTTATAGTTTTCAAGTTACTGCTGATGGAAACAACCCATTACTAGCCTCGATTTGCTGGACTGATAAACATTCAAATAATATTAATACAGGTCCAAATGCAAATACTTTTTTACCTGTTTTAGAAAGCGATTTAGATTTAAGGCTAACTAAAGGTGCTTCCACTTATATGCCTTGGAAACTTACAGGAGTTAATTCTAATGCTAAAGGTGATAATATTGTTGATAATTTTGAAAGAGTTGATATAGATGGAGCATCAGGAGTTTATACATTAACAGTTAGTCATAAAGGCACTTTAGCTGAACCACAAAGATATTCACTTATATTAACAGGAATTACAAGTACTAATATTGGCATTGAAGATAATGAAATATTAAATTATAAAGTTTGGCCTAACCCAAATAATGGTATATTTAATATTTACGTAGAAGGTAATGGAAAAGTATCCGTTACAATATCAAATATTTTAGGTGGAATAATTCATAAAACAGATTATACAAATACAAATAGTTACGTAAAACAAATAAATATT
The DNA here is from genome assembly GCA_015662775.1 of Lutibacter sp. Taxonomy (GTDB): domain Bacteria; phylum Bacteroidota; class Bacteroidia; order Flavobacteriales; family Flavobacteriaceae; genus DQTL01. The sequence continues at coordinate 6,828 of DQTL01000084.1, read as the reverse complement.
GAAAATATAGCAAAAGGTATGTATTTAGTAAGTGTTATGAAAAACGGAAAAAAATCAACAAACAAATTGCTGATTGAATAATAATAAATAAATATAAATATTAATTTAAAACAAACAAAGATGAAAACAAAATTACTTTTTTTACTACTTGGATTAGTTAGTTTAGGATTAACTGCACAAGTACATGCAGATTTCTGGGAAGATCAAGCAACAGGATTTACTGAAGCTTCAAGAGCAGCAGCAGACATATCAATAGTTACAGATGATGTAGTTTGGGTAAGAGTTTATGATGGAGCAAACACTTCAAATGTAATTCAAGAATTCACAAAAACAACTGATGGTGGTGCTACATGGACACCTGGAACAATTGATGTTGGAAACCCAGCATTAGGTATTTCTATGGTACATGGTATCAGTGCAACTACTGCTTGGTGTGTTGCTTTCCCTCCGAATGGTACAGAAGCGGGACAAGGTATCTTTAAAACAACTGATGGTGGTACTACATGGGTTAAACAAACTAGTGCTTTGTATTCAGGTAATGGTGCATTTGTAAATGTAGTTTATTTTTGGGATGAAAACAAAGGATTCTGTCAAGGTGATCCAGTTGATGGTTACTATGAATGCTATACTACTGATGATGGTGGTGCTAACTGGACAAGAGTTCCTTCAGCTAATATACCTGCTGGTTTATCTGGTGAATATGGTTATACTAGTCAAATTTTTGTAACAGGTGACGCTATGTGGTGGACAACAAATAAAGGGCGTATTTACAGATCCTATGATTTTGGACATACTTTCGAAGTATTCCAATCTCCTATTTCTGACTTTGGTGGAGCTGCCATGAGTGGTGAAGTGTCTTTTAGTGACGATAATAATGGTTACCTAGTAAATGTTGATAATACTTTCTGGAAAACAGCAGATGGTGGAGAAAACTGGGATATTACTTTCCCTGATACAGGTTTAGTTTTTGGAGGTAATGTATTTGGAATTTCTGGATCTGATTGGGTTTTTTCAACTGGTGCAGGTGATTTAACAGGTAGTTCTTATTCTACAGATGGTGGTTTAAACTGGGTAGTAATGTGTGATGACCAACATTTAGATATTAGATTTTCAGATACTGGCTCAGTAGGATGGTCAGGTGCATTTAGTGTAAGTGCTACTGAAGGTGGTATTTTTAAATACATCGGTCCTGGATTAGGTATTGCAGAACTTGAAGCAATAGGTTTTGAAGCTTATCCAAACCCAGTACAAGATGTATTAAATATGAGTGCACAAAATGAAATTTCAAACGTACAAATATTTAACATGTTAGGACAAAAAGTACTTACTCAAGAAGTAAATGCTCTTACTGCTAAAATAAATACTGCTAATCTTGCAAACGGAACTTACATAGTACAAATTACTATTGGTGATGTTGTTGGAAGCATGAAAATAATCAAATAATTATTTATTTACAATTTCAAACCCTTTATCTGGTTACAGATAAAGGGTTTTTTTATACCTAATTATGTCACATAATTCAAACAATATAGTTTTTGGCTTACGAGCCATTATTGAAGCTATCAATTCAAGCCAAACCATAGAGAAAGTTTTCTTTCAAAAAGGTTTACAAGGTAGTATTTATTCAGAACTAACTTCTTTAGTAAAAAAGAACAATATTACTTCTAGTTTTGTTCCTGTTGAAAAATTAGAGAGCCTTTCTAAATTTCAAAATCATCAAGGAGCTGTGGCTAGAATATCTCCTATTAGTTTTGTATCAATTGAAACTTTAATAGAAACAACGATTGAAAAAGACAAAACACCACTATTCCTATTACTTGACCATATTACTGATGTTCGTAATTTTGGTGCCATTATACGAACTGCAGAATGTACAGGTGTTGACGGTATTATTATTCCAGAATCTGGTTCTGCTCCAGTGAATGCTGCTACTATTAAAACCTCAGCAGGAGCAGCTTTTAAAGTTCCTATTTGTAAAGTCAATCATATTAAAGATGCTTTATTTCATTTACAAGCATCAGAGATTACAACACTAGCTGCTACCGAAAAAACTAATGAAACTATTTACAATATAGACATGAATGTTCCTTTGGCTATAATCATGGGTTCTGAAGATAGAGGTATAAACCCTTCTATATTAAGAATGGTTGATTACAAAGCAAAATTACCCATACTAGGCACTATTGAATCATTAAATGTTTCAGTAGCATGTGGTGCTGTTTTGTATGAGGTGGTTAGACAGAGGCGAAGCCCCCTCTAACTCCCCCAAAGGGGGAGAACCATCACTCTTGTGGAATATCTTTATGCGTTTTGTATTTTTTTATCCTTACTTTTTGAAATTTCATTTTTTAAATTTGGAATTTAAAAAGATAGTATGCTGTTTAATACAGAAAACACCTATTAATTCTTACTTTTGCTTAGGATAGTAAATTACTATAATAATGGGCATCGTTTTTAAACAATCTTTACGCAATACCTTAATTATTTATATAGCTTTTGCTATTGGTGGTGTAAATGCATTATTTCTTTATACCTACTTCCTAAAAGACGAATACTATGGTTTAGTTACATTTTTGTTATCAACAGCAAATCTATTAATGCCTTTAACTGCCTTTGGTGTGCAATATGTAATCGTTAAGTTCTATTCTTCTTATAAGTCTAAAATAGAACAAGATCAATTTTTGTCTAGTGCCCTACTCCTACCCTTATTTATTGCCTTACCTATTGGGTTTATTGGAACTGTTTTTTATGAGCAAATTAGTAACTACCTTTCCTTAAAAAATGAAGTTGTAAAAGAATACACTTTTGTTATCTATTGGGTAGCCCTTTTTACTGCTTACTTTGAAATATTCTATTCTTGGGCTAAAGTACAAATGCAAACCGTTTTTGGGAATCTAGTTAAAGAAATGTTTTCTAGGGTTGCCGCTACTATTCTTCTTTTTTTAATTTATTTAAAACTAATTGATAAAGAACAATTTATCTGCTTACTAACTTTCGCTTACTTTATTCGTATGTTAGTCATGATGAGTTATGCTTTTTACTTACGAAAACCAAAAATTACTTTTGAATTACCAAATAACTATAAAGAAATAATTCAATATTCTTTTTATATTATTTTAGTGGGTTCAGCTGGTAGTATCTTATTAGATATTGACAAAGTTATGATTCCTCAAAAAGAAGCCATAGCACAGACTGCTTATTATGCAGTTGCCGTTTATATTGGTTCGGTAATTGAGGCTCCTGGTAGAGCTATGTCACAAATTGTACAACCCATAACGGCTAAAGCTCTCAATGAAAAAAATTATAAGGAGATTTATTCTTTATACAAAAAAACATCTATCAACTTATTTCTTATTTCTGGTTTAGTTTTTTTACTCGTAAATGTCAATATTAAAGAACTCTACGAGATTATTCCTGAAAAATATGCAGGTGGACTTTGGGTGGTATTTATGATTTCTATTGCCAAACTATACCATATGTTATTGGGAAATAATGGTGCCATTATTTCTAATTCAAAATACTATAAGATATTACTCCCTTACGCCTTGTTAATGGCTGTATCTGTTTATTTTATGAATGATTGGTTGATTGATGAAATAGGGATTAACGGAGCAGCTGTATCAACTTTAGTAGTCGTACTAATCTTTAACTCCATTAAAATTTGGTATGTGAAAAAGAAATTTGGTCTAACTCCATTTAGTGATAAAACGTGGAAACTACTAATTATGCTTATTTTGTTTTTTGTAGGTTTTTACTTTTGGGAATTTCCTTTCCACCCTATTCTTAATATTCTATTGAAAAGTATCTTATTAGGTAGTCTCTACCTTATTGTTAGTATAAAACTAAACATTGCTCCTGAATCAATCGTTGTTTGGGAAAGGTTTAAAAACTATTTCTTAAAAAACGGATAACGTGTAGCTAATTGATAAGAGATTAATGCGATACTTGTTCCCAAAATTGCTCCACCTAGCACATCTTGTAAAAAGTGTTGCGAAAGGTATACTCTACTTAAACCAGCAATTAGTGCAAGTAAAAAAAAGAACAGTTGCCAACCTATTTTTCTACTATAAAAAATGGCTAGCATAAACAAAGCAAAAGCAGCAGTTGTATGTCCCGAGGGGAAAGAATGCCATCGCCTCATCTTTACTCCTTCTACTATATGTAGTTGATCTCCAAAAACCTCATAAGGTCTTGCGAAATCTATAAAAACCCAATTTTTCAGAACATAGGAGATAATCAATGTCATTATTCCTGAAATAATAAAAGCAGTAGCATCCTTTCTGTTAAATACCAACAAGCCTACAATAACAATTGGGAAAATAATACCATCACCCAAATAGGTGGCATATTTAAAAAACATATCAAAAAAGGAATTGTGGTATCTATTTAGTATCAAATGGAAAGTTTCTTTGTCGGAACTCATTAAAAGAATCCCACCAATGAAAACAAATAAAATGAATAAAAAAAATACTAACTTTTTACTATAAAAAACACTTATTGCTTCTTTCATCTAATTAATAATTTTTAAAAACAGCAAGATAGTTTTTTTTGAAATGTAATCTTAAAAGTTCCTAAAATAAAAAAACCTCGCATTTGCGAGGCTTTCTTAGATTGAGGATTGTTTATTTTCTTTTTCTTTTTTTAAGCATTTCTCTTTTTGGAGTAGCAACTTTTTTTCTCACTTCATTACGTCTGCTTTTTACAGCTTTCTTACGTTTAATTACTTTTCCTTTTTGAGCTCTTTTCCCCTTTTTGTTTTTTGACTTACTCTTATAGTAGTAATACGTATCGTCTTCGTCATAACTTTCGTAGTTATTGTAAAAATTATCATTGTCAAAGAAGGAGTCATAATATCCATATTCCCAAGTGTCCCATCCATCCCATGAATTCCATGTATTGTATGAACTCCATCCGTAACTATAATAAGGGTTGTAATAGTTGTGTCCTTTTACATTTCCTACAAAACGAACACCATATCTATCGTAATATATTTTTAAGTTTCCAACTTTTTTCATTTGGTCTCTTCGGTACTTTACAAATACAGAACCAATTCGTTTAATCTTATCATTAAAAGTGTAACTGATAAATACATTTCCAACTCTTCTGATACGACCTTGGTAATCACGTTCTATTCTTACACCTCTTTTTGAATTGTACTTTCCAGAACCTCGTCTGTTTCTATAAACATAATCTACATTTGCAGTTTGAGCTGTATTAAAATCAAATTGTCCATCTAAAAAAATGTAAAATTTAATACCTCTTTCAGTAAATTCAATACTTTCATCAGAAAAGTAGTGAGGGTTATAATCCGCAACATTGTTAGTTGTCTTTGTGCTTTCCATGGCTCCAAATGTTGAAACCATCATAAACAAACTCATCAAAAATAAAAGTCCTTTTTTAATGTGTTTATATTCCTTATTTTTTGAAGGTAACACATTGAACTCGTTATTATACACAAGTCTTAAAGTCGAATTTTTTCTTACTCGTTTCATAATATATGGTTTTAAAGGATTATGCCTACTCTTTAGCTTTTCGGCAACTGCTTATTGAGTGCTTTTCAATGACTGTGCCAAAAATATATCATATACGTAATTATTCTTTTTTCTTTTTATCATATTCTTATATATCAGACTATTAAAGACAAAAATCAAGCAACAAAAAAATCCGATAAAATTAATTATCGGATTAATATTATAAAAATAATACTTTACTTTATTTCTTTTCAGCCAAAATTGTAGGGAAACCATTTGCCTTCCAATTTTTAATACCTTTCTCTAAGTTATACACTTTTTGAAAGCCCATGGCTTGCATGGCAGTTGCTGTTTTACTGGTACGATTACCAGTTCTACAGTAAATAAGAATAGGTTTAGATTTATCATATTGTTGAATTTTCTCCGAAAATGTTCTTTTCTCCCAGTTTATGTTGAGTGTGACATCTTTTATATGCCAATCTGCGTATTCCTCAGGTCTTCTTACATCGACAATAGTAGCTCCTTCTAAATTCATGGCTTCTTGGAAGTCCTTGTTATTGACATGATATATTTTCATACCAGCTTTCATCACCTTTGCAATGGCTGCTTCTACATTATTATTAGAAGTCTTCATTTGTTCTTGAAATACTTTATTCGCCTCTGTATCGCCTTTTACAAGAGGAAGTTTAGCAGCTTTCCAATCTTTAATACCTTTATCTAGATTATAGATTTCTTTAAAACCTAAGGTTTGTAAAGCCGCTGTAGCTTTACTAGTACGATTTCCTGATCTACAATAAATGACAATGGGTTTATCTAATGGAAAATTTAACATGTAATTTTGGAATGTACGCTTATACCAATCAACCATAATAGCTCCTTCTATATGCCCATCACTTTTTCCGTTTGCTCCTGTAAATTCTTCAGGAGTTCGCACATCTATAAGTGTTGCACCTTCTAAATTAATCGCTTTTTTAAAATCAGCAGCTGAGACATTGTGTACTTTTCCAAAAATAACTTTAGACTCAACTGTTGTATCACCTACTTTTTTGATGCTTTTGGAAGGGTCATTTTTACAGGAGTTAAATAACGCAATACTTGTTATTGCTAGGGTAATTACTATTCTTTTCATCGTATATGTTTAATATTAAGAAGGCAAATATAATTAGCCTTGCAACACAATACAAATAAATCTATAGTATTAAAATAGTTATGCAACTTGTGTTACACTTATATTCGCCTTGGTGTAACATAGGTTACTTTTTTTCTTATTAATTCACTTACATTTGTTTTTTGAAACATAGATAAATAAACTATCTATTAATAGATTTAACATAACAATTTAACCAATTATTAATTT
>DQTL01000187.1 GCA_015662775.1 Lutibacter sp. | reverse complement strand
GAGAAGCCAGTGTAGCCATATTCAACATCCCAATTAATGGCAGTACCATTTTCAGTCCATGTTATGTAGGGATAATCATCTATATTGATTAGTACATCAGAAGGTATAGGACATTGTGCTTTTAATTGCCATGGAATACTAAAAATAAAGAAAATGTAAAATAGTTTCATAACAATTTAGTTTAAATTGTACTGTAAATGTACGGAAAAACTAAAGATTTTTACTCTTTAAATCTTAAAACTTCGTTGAATTCTGTAAATTGGATTTTATGTCGATCTCAAGTTATTAATAAGATAAATAATTAACTACCTCAGCTCCAAAACTCTTATAAAATCGTGCAATTCCTGAAATCATAGAGCCTTCAAAGTCTAGTATCATTTTAGTTTCTGCGTATTCTTTAATTAAGCAGTCATTTAAAAAGGCAATAGCCCCTAATTTTTTCCCTAAATCATTGGTTGCGGTTATCAAACTGATTAAACGTCGTTTATCATTAAGGATAAATGCAACAGCTAACAGCTTTTCGTCTTTCAAAATGCCATAGATTTCTCCAAAACCTTGTTTTATAGCAGTCTTTACGAGCTGTTGCATTTTTTTTAGTTGTTTGGATTTGGTTTTATAATGAGTCTCTTCTTTTTTGAATTTAATAAAAGTATCAAAAGCTATTGTATTTGTAAATTGAAGTTCAGATTGACTAGCCTTTTTTAAATTTCGTTTAATATTTGTAGAATAATTTGAAGCTAATTCTTTATATAAATTGTTTAAATCTAATTCATAATTAATTCTTTCTTTTAATTTAAATCGTTCTTTTAGAAAGTGTTTTGTATCGTAATAATTAAAGGAATAAGATCTTGGTTTTAAACTTAAAAAAGTTTCAAAAAATGATAAAGCTTCCTCTTGTGATAAAAATGCTGAACTAAAGATTCCTAATTGTTGGCAAAAATCAGGTTGGTATATTCTTTTTGCAAACAGATTTCTTTTTAGCTTTAAATAAGGAATAGGCATAACAACCTTATAATCATGGAGTATTAATACACCCCAATCATCAGCGACACTATCTAAAAACCAGGAATAGGCATAAACCAAGCTATTTTCAGCTTGCTGAATACACCGATCATATTTTTCAATAGATAGATTTTTTCTGGAGATATATTTGATTTTTTCTTTCAAATTCTTTTGAAAATATATTTTTACTCTAAACAATTCAATAATCTCACATCTTAACAAATCAACGAATCAACAAAAAAACTTAAAAGGAATAGTCTCGTTCTACCTTAGCAATCCGAACTTTAAAGGCTTCATAAAAAGATTCTTTTCCTTTTTTTTGAGCTGCCAAATGACCTAAATTATTTCTCCAAGCCATGATAGCGGCAATATCTTTCCAATACGAAATAGTTATTCCAATTTCTTTACTAGCAGTCTCAAATCCTAAGAAACCTTTTTGATCGGCTAAAAGTGTGATCATTTTTTGAGTTTCTTCATCGTATTCATCAGTATGTCCTTCTGTTCTTTTAGAAGTAAAGATAACTGCGTAGTAGGGAGCATCGGGTGTTTCTGCAAATAGTTTATTCATTTTATATTATTTTTAGTTCGTGTTAATTAGTATTTTTTCATACAAATCTTTCCATTGTTCATTTGATTGCATATCACTGAGTAGCGTGTTGTGAAATATGGTGATAAATGTACCATTAACTTTTCTCACTTCATGCTCAATAGCTTTTATTTTTAAATATGCTTCTTTTGCAGTAAGTTGTTGTTTAAGAAAGGTATCATCATTTACAGCAAATGGAAATATTTTCAGAGGAGTTTTTATTTCATAATCTAAATCATAAAAATAGAAAGGAGTACACGTGCTTGCCCTAAAACCAATGTGTGAATAATAGCCCATACTATAATCTTCTGTGATTCCTAAATCAATTAAATTTTGATATGTTTTTGGAATTTCAAAACGGTTTACATGTTGTCTGCTTTTTGTAACTGGTCTGTTGACTATTAGTTCAAAATTATTCTTTTCTTTATTGAGTTTTTTGGCACTTTTAATGGTGTAATATGAGAAAAGTTGTCCAAAAGGCACATAATCAATGATAGATTTTATCAAGAGTTTGTAGTTTCGGTTGGTACTTGATACATTGGTGTCATGTGTTGTGTATTCACTAAACAGAAAAAAGAAAATAACTTTGGTTTTTGCTTTTTTTGCAATTTTAAGTATTTGCGAATAGGTATTGTAAGGGTCTTTTTTTAGTCTTAAGATTACAGATGTTCGTCTACCAATCCCCCTAAAATTTAGTTTGAAAAAATCGCTAAAATAACCTGCAAAATTTCTAATTATTCCTTTGTGTTTGTAAGAGAAAGCTTCATTTACATTTATTGTAGATATTGTTTTATAAGTACGATCTGATATTGTAATGTTAGGAAACTTAATTAATAACTTTTCTAAAAGTTTGTATGCCCAGATATCAACTACAGGTTTTGTTAAAAAATCATTTTCAAAAGCAAGACTTTGAGTCGCAGAAAAAAGTTCATGTTTATCAGCTACATGCGGTTGGTATTCTTCATATCTAGTTATTAGGTAGAAACTGGCAGCAAAGATATCAAACGGAATACTTGACAGTTCACCTGTTGGAAAAAAACAAGGTGTTTCTTCCCATTTTTTTACTTTTATAGTTAAGTCATTAATTCCTTGTTCGAATAACAAACTATTATTCTTTATAAAAAACTCTTTTCCTAGTGGTGCTTTTGAATAGGTGAGCTTTGGACCATTATGAGCCACAAACTCTTCGACTTTTGTGGTAAATTCCACCTCTATATTTAAGACACGAACAAATATATGTTTGAAAATATACGTTAACCTAGGTGTGATTTTATGTGTAAATACGAGTAACAAAAAGTGTTTAGTTGAAAGTTAAATGTTTGTAAAGTTAAATTTTTATTGCTGCTATAATAAGCTCTCATCCGCAAAGCTAAAATACGATTTTTCTGTAATTATTAAGTGGTCGAGTACTTGAATATCCATAATTTTTGCTGCTTCTTTAATCTTTTGAGTTAAATTCTTATCAGATTGACTAGGAACTAGTTTCCCTGATGGGTGATTATGAAAGAGAATTAAACCAGTTGCTGAAACTTCTAAGGCTCTTTTAAGAATAAGTCGTGTATCGACTAAAGTTCCTGTAAAACCACCTTTACTCATTTGTTGTTTTGTAGTAATACTATTCGAATTATTTAAAAATAACACCCAGAATTCTTCATGGTTTAAATCACCGATAAGAGGTTGCATAATTTCAAAAGCATCTTTACTGCTGGTGATTTTTGGTTTTGCTAAAGCTGTTTCAAGCCGTCTTCGTCTTCCTAATTCTAATGCGGCAATAATGCTTATAGCTTTTGCTTCGCCAACTCCTTTAAACTTTTGAAGATCAACAATACTCAATTTTGCCAATTGATTTAAGTTGTTTTCGGAAGCTTGTAAAATACGTTTTGCTAAAGCCACAGCTGATTCTTCTCTAGAACCCGAACCTATTAAAATAGCAATCAATTCGGCGTCTGACAAAGCCGTATTTCCTTTTTCTAAAAGTTTTTCTCTAGGGCGATCATCTAATGACCAAGCTGTTATGGGAAGTGATTTTTTATTTCTCATAGTTGTTTTGAATGCAATGTAAAAATTATTTCTAACTTTACAGGTGAAAATCATTTCTTTCTTCCAAAAAATCATAGTATTTTAAAGACCTTTGTGTTTTTGTACTATATTCTAGGAAATAGTACTAATTTTACATCCAAATATATCATTCTAAGATAAAACAAGCTTCTAAGTTTTGATATATAAGATAATGATTAAACAAGCCTGCCGTCAGTCAGGAAAGTAGCGAACACCATTGATTAGCTGTAAACAATAAAAAATAAACAAATGAATATTATAATAGCAGGTGCAGGTGATGTGGGTTTTCATTTAGCAAAACTCCTTTCTTTTGAATCACAAAATATTTATATTATAGATAATAATGCAGAAAGACTAGATTATATAAACAATCATATTGATGTTATTACCATTAAAGGGGATGCAACATCAACAAGTTTGCTTAAGGAATCGAATATTGATAATACAGATTTACTAATTGCTGTAACCGAATCACAAAACACCAATTTCACCATCGCGGCAATCGGAAAAAAATTAGGTGCTAAAAAAACAATTGCTCGAATAAAAAATCCTGAATTTTTACACAATCCTGAAATTGATTTTAGAGAAATTGGGATTGATTTTATGATCTCTCCAGAAGCTTTAGCAGCCGATGAAATCAATTCGTTACTGCATCAATCTGTTTTTAATGACAGTATTGAGTTTGAAAATGGATCTTTGTTAATTCTCGGTGGTACACTTAGCAACCATTCCCCATTAATAAATCTTAGTATTCAAGAAGCAAAAGAAAAGTTTTCTCACATTGATTTTATCACTGTAGCCTTGAGAAGAGAAGCTGGTGACGAAACTGGTGACGAAACAATTATTCCAAGAGGAGATACCAAATTTTATGCAGATGATCAAGTGTATTTTTCAATCGCCAAAGAAATGCTTGATGGTTTGTATCAATTATTAGGTAAAGAAAAGTTTGCCGTAAAAGATGTTATGATACTTGGAGGAAGTACAATAGGGCAAAAAACAGCCACCAAACTTTGTAAAGAACAATTTAATATAAAAATTATTGAATCTGATAAAAATCGTGCTTATAGTATTTCTGAATACATACCAGATGCTTTAGTTATCAATGGAGACGGACGAGATGTAGAGTTGTTAGAGGAAGAAAACATAGCAGAGATGGATGCCTTTGTCGCTGTAACAGGTAATTCAGAAACAAATATAATGTCCTGTTTAGTAGCAAGATCTAAAGGAGTGAAAAAGACAATAGCTTTAGTCGAAAATATAGATTATATCAATATTTCGCAAACAATTGGTATTGATACGCTGATAAATAAAAAGTTATTAGCAGCTAGTAGCATTTTTAAACATGTACGTAAAGGAGAAGTTGTCGCTATCGCAAACGTGCATAATGTAGATGCAGAAGTGTTAGAGTTTGAAGTAAAACCCAACTCAAAAGTTACAAAAAAAACGATTAAAGACCTACATTTAACAAGAAGTGCGGTGTTTGCAGGTGTTATAAGAAATGGAAAAGTAATGATAACATTTGGAGACTTTCAAATACAAGAATATGATAAAGTAATTATGTTTACTTTACAAGAAGCCGTTAGTGAGGTAGAAGATCTTTTTAATTAGTTGATTAGAAAATAAGACCAAACTTTTAAATAAAATAAATCTCAAATCTGAAATTTTTAAAAATAGCACCAAGTAAAATGAAACACCTAAATATAAAAATAATCATCAGCTTTTTAGGACTCACATCCGTGATGAATGGTCTTTTTATGTTATTGTCAGTGCCTTTTAGTTGGTATCACAAAGAAGAAGCTTTGATGGGTATTCTTTATGCGGGTTTGTTAACTATAGCATTAGGATTTAGCATGTGGTTTTTCACACGTAATGCACCCAAAACATTACACAAGAAAGAAGGTTATATGATTGTAACTTTTGGGTGGTTGATGTTAACATTAACAGGAACTTTACCTTATGTTTTTACGGGAGCTATCCCTAGTTTTATTGATGCTATTTTTGAAGCCATCTCTGGTTACTCGACAACTGGAGCTTCTATATTAACAGATATTGAATCCTTACCTAAAGGAATTTTGTTTTGGCGAAGTTCTACACATTGGATAGGTGGTATGGGTATCATTGTTTTAACCATTGCAATTTTACCTTTATTAGGAATTGGAGGTATGCAACTTTTTATGGCAGAAGCACCCGGACCATCAACCGATAAAATGCACCCTCGTATTACAGAAACTGCCAAAAGGTTGTGGGCAATTTATTTCTTGTTTACAATCATTGAATTTTTACTATTAAAAGTAGCAGGAATGACTTGGTTTGATGCGATTAATCATGCCATGGCAACTATGAGTACAGGTGGTTTTTCCACCAAAAATGCGAGTATAGCTTATTGGAATGGAATGCCTGTAGTACAATATATTGTTATATTCTTTATGTTTATAGCAGGGACAAATTTTTTATTGAGCTACTTCGCATTAACAGCAAAATTCAATAAAATAGTTCGTAATGAAGAGTTTAAATATTATTTTTTAGGAGTTTCAGCTGTAATAATCATGATTACTTTAGTAATCGTATTTTTCCAAGATCCTAACTTGGTAACAAGTGTCAATCATCCGATGCCTTGGGGTCGAGTAGAGAGTAGTTTTAGGCACGCAGCTTTTCAAGTAATTGCCATAGTAACAACGACTGGTTTTGTTTCGGCAGATTATACCATGTGGCACGGAATTGTAACTATGCTAATTTTTTCTTTATTTTTTGTGGGAGGTTCTGCTGGTTCTACAGCAGGCGGTGTAAAGATTGTACGTCATATTATTATGATGAAAAATGCTATTTTAGAATTTAAAAAAATATTACACCCAAATGCCATTATACCAGTCAGGTACGATAAAAATAGAGTGCCAGGAAAAGTAGTCTATAACATCTTATCCTTTTTTGTATTGTATATGAGTATTTTTATTGGAAGTGCAATAATCCTTAGTTTTATGGGTTTAGATTTTGAAACAGCTATTGGAGCAGCAGCTTCCTCTTTAGGGAATGTAGGGCCAGCGTTTGGTCAATTAGGACCCGTTGCTAATTACGCATGGCTACCAGACTCAGCAAAACTATTTACGTCCTTTTTAATGCTAATTGGTCGGTTAGAATTGTTTACTGTTCTTGTGTTATTCACCCCTTTCTTTTGGCGGAAAAATTAGAAGTAAATCACTTTTTTCTTTGCAGTCCTTTGCGTAATAATCTTTGCGTTCTTTGCGTGAAATAGATGGCTTGTAATTATTCTCAAATTATTCTATCCAAACACCTGAAATGTGGTAATTACTGCCAAAACAATAAACAAACCACTTAATATATAGTTGATGTTTTTAGCAATAAAAGCAGCTTTTTTTGCTATAATTTCAGCAAAAATGGCATAAACAGAAAATATTGAAAAAGCACCCAAAACAGCACCTAAAACAAAGATCAAGGAGACAGGTTTTTCTATACTCATCCAACCTTTACTTTCCGCCAAGGTTGCCATGGCTAGGTAAAAAGGAATAGCTAGCATATTTAATGAAGACAAACCAAAGCCAATACTAAAACTTTTACCATCTTTTTTGCGACCTGCTGCATTGAAAGTTTTACGAGCTTGTATAAAAAAGAAAACAGAAAGTACTAGCAATACAAAAATAGCTGCAGTTTTCAATTGGGTAATCACATCAGGATTGGCAACGAGATATTTAGCAAAGGTAACAGCAATAAACCCTTGAATAAATACGACAGATGCTGCACCAGCGGCAAATAGAATACCGCATTTTCTTCCTTTTTCAATACTAGTTCTAGCAGCTGTCATGTTGAGCATAGAAGGAGCTAATAAGCCAACAAAAGCAGCTACATACCCTATGAATAATGGAAGTAAATAGTTCATTTTTTAATCTTTAAACCTGATTTGCAAATAAACATATTTTTTAGTGTACAAAGTGTTACAATGTTCACATCAATTCTACAATACCCGTACTAACTTTGTAGTACGCCCCGACAATTTTAATAGAACCTTCATCATTCATATCCTTTAAAATAGGACTTTTTTCAAGAATACGTTTTATAGTTAACTGAACATTAGTTTTAGCAATCGCATTGACTGCTTTTTTATTCTTCGAGTTGAGCTCTCCTTCTATTTTTGTTTTTACAATGGCTGGTTTAATCTTACTTATTAATTCAGTTATATGTCCTAATTCAATAGTATCACATGTCGCTTTTACAGCACCACAGTTTTCATGACCCAATACCATAATAAGCTTGCTACCCACAACTTTACAGGCATATTCCATACCAGCAATAATCATATTAGTCTCAAAGTTACCCGCTATTCTAGTGACAAAGATATCACCAACTCCTTGATCAAATAAGAGCTCTACGGGTACTCGCGAATCCACACAACCTAAAACTATTGCAAAAGGGTATT
>DQTL01000065.1 GCA_015662775.1 Lutibacter sp. | reverse complement strand
CCACTTTGGCTATTTTATTGTAATTTGCAATTAAATCGTGCATGATTGAGTTGTTTTGAAATATTGCTCAATATACTGATATTCAGTATAATATGTACGGTTTTTATTGAATATTTTTTAACTTTTTCATTAATATTCAACCGCTAAACGGGTTATTATTTATACATAAAGTTCTACATATTTCTTTTACCCACCATAAACAACATAGAGCCCCAAAAAAGGACTTTAAATATGTCTCAAAATAAAAAGAGTTGATGATGGTGATATAACAATTATGCTATTTAAACGAATTTAACGCAAAACAAACGACCTAGATTACTAAAGCCAAGATTTCTAAATATTAATCAGGAAGCATCTAAATACCTTGTCAAAGTTTTAAACTTTGACAAGGTATTTAGATGCAGATTAAACAGTTTAATGTAAATACAATATAAATTAATTCATGTATTTTTGTACCGAACAAAAAACAACCACAATCATGCGTACAAAAATAGTAGCTGGAAACTGGAAAATGAATTTAGATGTTACGGCATCTATTGAATTAGCAGAAAGTATTTCAAAAGAAATTACTTCCCTTAAAACCGAAAATACAAGAATCGTAGTTGCTCCTACGGCAATTAATCTATATCCTGTCACGACACATGCTGACTTAGATAATCGAGTTGAGATTGCAGCACAAAACATGCATCAAGCCACTAATGGTGCTTTTACAGGAGAAATCTCTGCCGAAATGATTAAAAATGTAGGTGTACAAACTGTTATTTTAGGTCATTCGGAAAGACGTACATATTTTAATGAAACTGATAAAGCTTTAGCCGAAAAAGTAACTACTGCATTAAAAAACGAACTAGATGTGATCTTTTGTTTTGGTGAAGTATTAGAAGAAAGGCAAAGTAACAATCATTTTAAAGTAGTAGAAAGTCAATTACAAAATGCCTTATTTCATTTGGAAGAAAAGGATTGGAAAACTATTGTTTTAGCCTACGAACCTGTTTGGGCAATTGGAACTGGTGAAACAGCTTCTCCCGAACAAGCTCAAGAAATGCACGCGTTTATTCGTACTGTAATAGAAAAGAAATTTGGCAAAACAACTGCACAACAAATTTCTATATTGTATGGTGGTAGCGTAAAACCTTCTAACGCCAAAGAGATATTTTCACAACCCGATGTAGATGGTGGTTTGATTGGTGGAGCTGCTTTAAATGCAGTCGATTTTGTGGCTTTGATTAAAGCGATTCAATAATAGTTAATTTGGAAATGACCTAATTTGAAAATTTGATGATGCCAACAAAATCATCTTCAAATTTTCAAGTCAAAAAGCCTATAAAAATTATAGAATTTCAAATTTTTGAGAAATCATAACATTTTCAAATTATCAAATCAATCAATTTTCAAATTAATAAAATGATTCAAACTTATATTGCCTACAACTTTACAATACAATCCTTACAACCAGCAAGAGAAATCTTAGTTGCCGAACTTGGGAGTTTAGGTTTTGAAAGTTTTACAGAAACAGAAAATGGATTAGTAGCCTATATACCTAAAAGTGATTGGAATCTCAATATATTAAACGAAGTATTTGTTTTAAATAGTGGTGAGTTTAATATTACTTACGATAAAGAAGAAATAAAACCAGTCAATTGGAATAAAGAATGGGAAAAGAATTTCGACCCAATAGCTATTGATAACAAAGTAAGTATAAGAGCACCTTTTCATGAAAAGGCAAACCTAGATTACAACATACTCATAGAACCTAAAATGAGTTTTGGCACAGGTCATCATGAAACTACACATTTAATGGTCAAACACCTACTTCAACTAGATTTAAAAAACAAAACTGTTTTAGACATGGGTTGTGGAACAGCAGTATTGGCTATTTTAGCAGAAATGCGTGGTGCAAGCAAACTTGATGCGATAGATATTGATTCTTGGTGTTATGAAAATTCGATTGAAAATATCGAAAGAAATAATTCAAAAAAAATAAGTGTTTATGAAGGTGATGCATCGCTTTTAGTCAATAAACACTACGATCTTATTATTGCTAATATAAACCGAAATATTCTATTACAAGATATTAAAATCTACGCCAATTCTTTAAACAAGAAAGGATTCCTTTTATTAAGTGGGTTTTATCAAGAAGATATTCCTGTTATTGATGCTGAGGCTTCAAAATACAATTTAAAACTTGATTTAATTTTGGAACGTAACAACTGGGCTGGTTTGCGATATTTAATGGAATAGTTGTTTAAATCATACCTATAATTTTGGCTAACCCAAATAAAAAGACAATTAATAAACCAGTTCCTAATAGTATAAAAAGTAGAATAAATATTAAATAACGCCAAGCTAAAGCTTTTGGGTTATCTCTTGCTAAAACTTCATTCTTTGATAATTTTAAAGGTTTTTCAATGGGTTTTTCGTTAACGAGATTGGTGAGTTTTACAATATTACTCAACCTTAATTGAAGCTTTTCTTTATTAAAATTATCTAAATTTTTAAGGGTAAAACCTATTGTCATTTTTTGTGGACTAATAATAACACCCCAAGAAATAACCTCATCGGTTGCTAATTCTTTTAAAATATTTTTAATCTGATTATCCTCAATAAATGCTTTAGAAAAAATAATATCAGGTGAAACGACTAACATATCTAAGTAATTTAAATCAATTATTTTATATTTTTTATAGCTATAAATTAGCTTGTGAATTTTTAACAACCAATTCTTTTTCACTCGTTTCGCAATAATAAATCTTGTTTGTTTGTTAAGTTCTACTTCTATCTGCATTCTTAAGCCTTGAAAAGTCCGATACCTAATCTCCTGCACATTTCTATTTATCCCTATAAAATGTGTGCGTCTAAGAATACCAAAGCTAATTTTTAACTCTTTATCATCAATGAAACCTTTGTAATTGGCATATGCGAGTGGCATTTCATTGTTTTTTTTAAAACCAATTTCATCAAATACACTTGTAAGGTAATCACGAACTAGTGCCTTTCCCCTAATACCCGCTATAGCTCCAATGGGTTTTAACTTGGGTTTTTGTGCTTTTTTAATCATTGAATTAAGGTAACGAATATTGTTTCATCCATTCCCAATTTATCTCAGCTCCCATAGCCGAATGGTTAATCCCATTAGGATAATTATGACCTAAACCATTAATCATACTAATTTTAAAAACACGATTATTTTGAAAAGGAATAGCTTTAAATGTGGCGGTCAAAGCAAAATTTGGGTCACCTGTAATTATATAATTGGTTTCGAAATTAAAAGTAGCAGCATGAATTTCAATAATATGCATTGCCATAGGATTGGTCGTTAATAAATTTTCAAAATCTGTCATAGGAATAACAACTCCATCCCCTAGGATAGTTTCATCAGAATTTCCCATTTGAAAACTAACAGGTATATTTCTCATTGCATTATAGGTGTGAATTTCACTTGGAACTGAACCAGCAGATTGCACAACGGCTGCAATAAGATCACTCATTTCAACAGCGCATCTAAAAGCCATTTGTCCTCCATTTGAAAACCCAGCTAGGTATATTCTTTTTGAATTTACGCTAAACCTGTCCTTAATTTCTGTGACAACTTGTCGTAAGAATTTAATATCATCAAGAGGTACGTCACCATTACAATAGGTATAATCAGGATAAAATACATTCCACTTTGTAATATTTTTTATCACGCCATCTTGTTCGATACAATACTTTCCAGAGGAAGGATAAACGCTAATAACATTTTCTGTTTCGCCTACTTCTTTCCAACCAGAGATATTATAAAACTTTTCACCATTTCCTGTTGTTCCGTGAAGCATAAAAACGACTGGTAATGGCGTGTTTTTGTTGTAGTTGGAAGGAACATGTACATAATATTCCCTAGTTTCATTATCTATAACTGTTGTATAACGATTTTTTCCAAAAACAAAATCTGCTATATCTTCCGTCTCTTCTTTTTTACAATTTGAAAGAAGTAGTAGTACTATAATTCCGAATAAAATTGTGTTTTTCATAATAGTATTTTTAGTTTATTAGTTTTTTAAATTGTTGATTTTCAGTAGCATTTTTAAAAATAATTTCAATGTTTTTTCTTTTTTTTAGTTTGATTTCTTCATTTCTAATCTCTTCGTTATTATTTGTGTACATACTAAATAGGGTATCTTTATAAATAAAATAGTGTTTTAGTATTTTAGTTTTATAACCACTTAAATAAGCAGGTTTATCGTATAAATAGATGTTTTGAACAACCAATTTAAAATTGAAATCTACATCAGTATAATATCGGGTATTTCTTTTTCCAATTTCGTCATATAACCAAACATCAAGTACTTTATAGTTTTTTTTATTTGATTGATATACGATAATTTCACCACCTTCTGTAGAATATCCTGCTACATTAAAAGTATCCTTAAGAAATAAGGAGCTGTTTTTTTCAAAATCATTTTCTAAGTCAAAACCTTCTAGTTGTTGTTTTTGAAAATTGAGCGAACACGACGATATTGCTAAACAGATTATTAATATTATTCCTGTTTTTATGCTGTTTTTCATAGTATAAAAGTATTATTTTAAATTTATCAAAAGGCTGTTTTCTTTTCTCAGAAATAACAATAGGTTTTAGCCTTGGGAATCATTATTTTGTACTGACCAAAACGTATAGTACTTAGTTTTGGCAAGTCTTTCATTTTATGATTACATGTTTCTCTTTTATCTAAAACTCCATCGGTATAAACTGAGTAAATGGCTTTTCCGTTTAAAAGATTGTAGTCAAAAATTTCATTGTCTTCTCCCGAGCTGTTTTGTGTGGTTACACCGATAAGAGAAAATATTTTATTTTGAAATCTATATTTATGCGTGTAACTCCACCGTAAATTACTTCCTCCATAATGCTCAATTAATAACAGGCCGTTTTTAATTGCTATTCCTTGAAAGGGGTCTCCTAGTGTTCCTCCTTCTAGACTTTTCATAATGGCTTTAGAAGATTGAAACCATAATTTCCATTGACCATCTTCCATTTTGTAAATCTCTAAATCACGTTCTGTTCCAAGTTCTTGTTTGCGATTGGTTTCAAACACGATTACTTTTTCTGATATTCCATCCTTATCTAAATCACCTGTTATTTCTTGTATGATTTCTCTTTTATTTAAAGTTTGTGATTTAGTTTCTTGAGCACAACTAACCTGTAATATAGCCATTGTAAATAGCGTTATTATTGTAATTTTCATTTTTTGATTATTTTTTAGTTTTAATTATCACTATACGATATTTGCAACCAATGAGTTCCATTCCAAATAAAACTGAGTGTATCATTTGCATAAATTGTCACACTATTCGTTGATATGTCTATATTACTAGTAAAATCACTTATATTGGCACCTGATGTGTTATTTTGATGACCTACCACGTATAAAAGTTGCCCAATTGCTAAACCATCAGTAAATGATAAAGACCAGAGACTACCAGATACATTATTGACAACAACCAGACTCGTATCTCCTATTGTAAGGGTTGTATCTGAAGTTAAATTTATACTGGAACCAGGACTGAGCGATAAACCACCATTGAGTTCAAGTGAAGTTGCAGGACTGGGTTCATTAATTCCTACTTTTCCACTGGTAAAAATATCATCTGTAATATTATCTGGTGCTGTATTTCCTGACTCATACCAATCGGCATCTTTAAGAGGAGAAAGATCTACTGTGGCTGGTGCAATGCCATCATTTTCTAAAGAGATACTTAGATCTGTACCAATCAACGAAAACGAATCAATTGTTTGATTGTCAGTCCCTATACCATCTTGCAATGAAGATAAATCGACTATTTGAGATGAACCATTTTCTATACCAATAGTCAAATCAGTTCCAGACAAAACCGAACCTATTATATCTTGGTTATCTGTCCCTAATATACTACTATTGACAAACGCTAATTGTCCATCACCATCTGTTTGTAAAACTTGACCTATTAAGCCGTCAATATTTGGAAATTCAAACCCAGTATTTGAGGGATCATTGATTTGAAACACTCCGTTAATACGTAACCGATTTGTATTGAAATCACCATAAATTAATGGGGAAGACGAATCACTATTATCAATATAAAGTTTATTGTTTCCTAATTCGTTATAGCCAGATTTGTATCCTAAAAACACATTTGAACTTCCTATCACCGATTTATAACCTGACTGAGAACCCAAAAAGACATTATATGAACCAGCAGTTAGAAACATTCCTGTATGATCTCCTAAAAGAACATTTTTCGTTCCAGTATTGGATGTGTGACTTCCTGAAAACAGACCGATATATGTGTTGAGACTACCTGTTGCATGCTGTCCTGCTACAGTTCCAAAATAAGAATTACCCCAACCTGTATTATTATCTTCACCTGCTCCACTACCGTAAAAGGTGTTATCATTACCACTAGGATAGGTGCCTGCATTGGTGTTAAGTCCAGAACTATTTCCCATAAACGTATTTCTACTAAAATTTTCAACATTGATCATTAGTAGGTTGTAGTTGTTCTTTTTTAATGTTAATGCTCTGTTTACTTGTAATCCTTCCATATAAAATCGAATTTCATTGTTATCAACAGATTCTTCGACCTCAATTTTTGTGTTTTCATCTGTATCTGATATTTCTTTTATAGCTATGGTATTCGCATTTGAAATGGAAATTTTATTATCGTTTACTGAAAGAGTTTGATTGTCAGTTCCCATCATTGTTTCCCACAAGCTACTTGTATTATTCCAATAATAAAAACCAGGAGGTTTGCCACCTGAGGTAGTTGTCAAATACACCATCATTCCTTGTTGATTTGCAGTAGGATCTATTATGGGAAAAGTATCAATACGAGGGATTAATATCCCATCAGTATTTGTTGGAGTTGCTTGATTACTAGCTTTTATATCTAAAATAGCTTTGGGGTCAGTCGTATTGACACCAACCTGTGCTTTGCTACTTGCAATAGAAAGAAAGAGAATAATTGTAATTAAAAATTTCATTTTTTTATTGTTTTATGGAGTGATAATAATATCATAAGTTTTTTGTCCTCCCATAGATTTTCCTTTGTGATACACTTGAAACTGTAATCTTAGCTTTGTTTCTTGTGCTACTTTAGGAATTTTTATCGTATTAGAAACATACTTTTGTTGGCTTGCTTTTATTTCAATTCCCTTAGTTTTAAAATCAAAAACACCACGTGGCGGTTTATAATTTGAGGGCTTTTTAGATCTGATTTTACATCTAACTTCCCAATCATCATCAATGGCGATAATATCACCGTAGTTTTTAACATCTAACCTAAGTTTATAGGTTTTACCAGATCTCATTTTTTTGTCTAAAGTGATTCTTCCAATATTTAATTCAGGAAGTAATTCTACAATTTCGTAATAGATTGTTACTGCTGCATCATCTATTTCAAAAGTTTTTCCATCTTTCAATATCTCGTATTTTACTTTGCATTTTCCTGGTATAATTGGTGCTTTAATTTTTGGAAAATTAACTGTCGTTGATTCACCGGCATCCCATTCACTTGCAGAAAAATCAACTTCTGCTTCAAAGACTTTGTCATCGATTGCATTAGAAGGTTTGCTCAACAAGGTAGCTTTTATCTTGTATTTGCCTTTATCCCATTTTAATTTCCCTGAATTTTTAACATCAAATGAAACTGAATATTCTTTTTCGGGATAAATTTTTGTGGTGACTTTTTCAGAAATTGTAACTTTTTGCTCTTCGACTTTTACAAATGCATTCGTAGTAAATTCGGCATTTTTGGCATTAAAAAGCTTCCCATCTTTTAAAATTTTCACACTCAAAACGTAATTACCACCAGTTGTTGGTGTTTCGAATTCGTCTGTAAGTGTACTTTCTTTTTTAGCATTTGGATTATAATTTGAAAGCTCTATTTCTTTCGTAAATTCAAAGGCTTCTTCATCTTCTTTTGAGGCTCTTGAAGGACCTGTTTTTACTTTTGTTTCTATCTCATATTTACCCTCTGGCCAAGTAGTATCACCCGTGTTTTTTACCGTCACTTTAAGATCAGGATACTCTTTTTCAGGCACTAAAGATGACGGCATATTTATTGTAAATTCGGCTTGGTAATTCTCTTCAATTTCAATAGTTCTGTATTCGTATTTTAAAATACTAGAACCTTGCATGATCTTAATTTTCAATTTATAAAAACCAGGAATTGTCGGTGATTTTACAGTCCATCTAAAGGTATATTCATCATTGGTTTCGAGATTTAAAACCAAATCGTGTTCGTATTCAAAGTTTTCTCCAGCCTTTTTATCAGGACCACTTTCATAAGTGACTTCCAAAGTGCAATTTGACCTGTTTAATGTGCCTTCTCCTGTGTTTTTTACAATTACATAGAGTTGGTAATTGTCATCAGCATTCATTTCTTTTGGAATATTGATACTCCTTAAATCAACAGCATATTGTGCCAACAAAATAGCATTTTGAAGGATAAAGAATACTAAAAGCAGTTTTGATTTCATACTATTTTATCTTGAAGTTGTTTTGATTTCTAAAGTATAATCGGCTTCTGTTAAACCCTCCGTACCTACAACACCAATTATTACTCTAAACGATTTGTTTATAGATACTAAATTCTTTGCTGTTCTTGTATGATCTTGTGTTTGACCCTTCCATTTATGATCCCATTTGTAATCCACTTCACATCTAATACAATTGGGAAGATTAGGCACTACATCCGTGTTGTTTAAACCAGTTTGATAGGCGTAAATGCTAAAATTAGCATGGGTATCTTTAGGTACAACTCTTACTTCCATTTCAGAATTTTGTGGAATTGTAGTTTCATAGAGTACATGTATGCCTGTAAATTTTTTCTTTTTTGTTTCTGGAAAACAAGCATTGGCACTATTCCAAGCCCAAGAAAGGTCGTTCATTATTTTTCCTTCGTTTAAATTTCCTGTTATTGAAACAGTTTCATCTAGCTTAGAATCAATTTTTGTAATTTCATTTTGTGCATTCATAAGTAAAGGCAAAAGTGTGAGTATTAAAATTAAATTTCTCATTGTATTTTATTTTTAAAAGGTTTAATAAATCTAGTGTTTCCCCAATACGGTAATACGGGCTTTTCCATTGGCTAATAGTTTTGTTCGATAATTGAAAACTATTTTTTTAATAATTCTCTTTTTACCTTTTAAATCGAGGACTCTACTTGATCTGCCTTTATTTATTCTCTTATTGATTACATGGTTTTCAGAAGTGCCATTTGCATAAACGATTCTAACATTTGTAACAAAAATTGGAGATTGTGTTACTTTTAGTTTTATCTTTCTAAATGTTCCTTTACTAGCTGTAACTCTAATTTCATCGTGATCAGCTATTTTAGATACGGTACGTTTGCCGAGTACAACCCATTTTGTAGGATTGTTGCTTTTATTTCCATTTGTTGCACTGCAAGATATCAGTGATCCTAGCATTAATAGTGTCAGTAAAATAATTTTTGTGTTTTTCATAATCTTAAATATTTATTGTTTGTATTTAGTTTAGTAGCATACTAGGAATTATTTGTCATATAATATTACCTGTATCCTGTGGCTAAAAAAGAGTAAACAATTTACTAATCAAATAGCTATTGAATATTCGGTAGTTGTGAGTTAGTATTCGGTAATAACCTGAGTTCGACCTAAGCTTTGTTTACAGTTTGAACGAATTTTTAATCAATTCGAAGTTATATTTTT
>DQTL01000036.1 GCA_015662775.1 Lutibacter sp. | reverse complement strand
TTGCATTTGCACAAAAAACAATTTCTGGTACTGTTTCTGATGAAACAGGTCCGCTTCCAGGCGTAAGTGTCTTAATTAAAGGCACAACTACAGGGACAGAAACAGATTTTGATGGGAATTATTCCATTCAAGCAAAAAAAGGTCAAGTTTTACAATATAGTTTTATTGGAATGGAAACTGTTTTTAAAACTGTTCGAAATTCAAATAAAATGAATGTTTTAATGTCAGGTGGAGAAGTACTTGAAGAGGTCGTTATAACTGCAATGGGAATTAAACGTGAAAAAAAATCCTTAGGCTATGCAGTTACAACAGTAAAAATAGAAGAATTACAATCAAAACCTGAAGGAGATATTTCAAGGGTATTACAAGGAAAGGTTGCTGGAGTTAACATTACACCGACTGGTGGTATGGTTGGGAGTGGTAATAATATTATTATCCGATCTAAAGTTTCAATTAGTGGCGATAACCAACCACTCTACATTGTTGATGGTATTCCTTTTAATTCTTCTACAGACAGTTCAAGTGGTTTTACAGGTTTTACAGGAAGCTCAGCTTCAAGTAGAAGTTTAGATTTAGATCCTAATAATATAGAATCTATTAGTGTGTTAAAAGGTTTAAGTGCGACAGTTCTATATGGTAATGAGGGTAGAAATGGCGTTATATTAATTACTACTAAAAATGGGAGCACTAAAGAACTAGATAGTAAGTTTGAAGTTTCAATTTCTCAAACGACTAGTATGAATGAAATTTCTAATCTACCTGATTATCAAAATAAATATGGTCAGGGAGCTGGTCTCAATTATAACAATAATTATATTGGTAACTGGGGTCCAGAATTTGATTCAAATATACTCGTTTCTCATAATTATGATAAAGCTTGGATTACAGATATCTTCCCTGAATATAAGGATCTAAAAATACCATATGTTGCTGTTCCAAATAATGTAAAAGATTTTTTTAGAACTGGTATGGGATCAAGTACTTCCATAAATATAAATAAAGGTGGTGAAACTGCAAGTTCAAATCTTAGTTTTAGTAACACCTCTGAAAGTGGTTATATCCCTGAAAATTCTTTATCTAGAATAACACTGGGTCTAGGAGTGAATGTTAAGCTAACAAATAAAATTAATGCAGAAGGTGTTTTTAATTATGCAAATACTGGTTTTACCTCTCCTCCTGTATCTGCAGGAAATGGAACGAATTTTAGTAGTAGTGTTTTTAGTAGAACATTATATATTCCTAGAAATTTTGATTTAATGAATCTACCTTTTGAAAGCCCAGTTGATGGGTCTAACATTTATTATCGTGATGATTTAGACAATCCAAGATGGTTGTTAAAAAATGCAGGAAGTATACAAGAAGTAAATAGGTTTTTTGGGAAATTTGGTGTGAATTTTGATTTGAATGAACATTTTAATTTTGCCTATAGAGTAGGAATAGATCAATTTACAGAGGAAATGAATTCCCATAGTAATAAAGGTGGAAACGGTGGTGTTCTTACACAATACGGTTTTTTATCTCTTGCTACAGGGCTTAATAAAACCATCGATAACTCAATTATTCTAACAGGTAATGGATTTAATTTTAGTGATAATATTTCGCTGAATGTAATTTTAGGAGCAAATGCAAAAAAAGATTTCTATAATTATGTTGAAAGTTTTAGTACTGAACAAGAAATTTATGGTTGGTTGCACTCTAAAAACTTTAGAGAAAGCCAAACATTTGAATACTCTTCAGAAAAAAATGTAATTGGAGTTTATACTCAATTAGAATTGGATTTTTATAAATTTTTCTATTTAACTTTGTCCGCAAGAAACGATTGGTCTTCTACTGTAGAGAAAGAACACCAATCTATATTCTACCCAAGCCTTAGTTTGGCATTTTTACCAACAACAGCCTTTAAAGGAATCAAAGGAGATTTCCTTAATTTTCTAAAAATAAGGGGTGGATATGCAACTTCTGCTGGTTATCCTGGTGTCTATAGAACTAGGCCTAGATTAGGCTTTAATGCACTTACAAATGGTGGAGTTTACGGTGGAATTTCATCCCAAACAGTGAGTAATGTGTTACCAAATCCTAATCTAACACCTGAGTTACATAAAGAAATTGAGTTGGGTATTGAAGCTAAATTATTTAAAAATAGAATTGATATTGATTTGAGTCTATATAGCAGAGATAGTAAAGATCAAATTCTTCCAGGTGCCCCTCTAGATCCTGCTACTGGCTATACGTCTACTACATATAACTTAGGGAATGTTCATTCCGAAGGAATAGAGTTAGGATTAGGTATAAAACCTATCAAAACAGACAACTTTTTATGGAATATTAATACCAATTTTACAACTATTAAAACTATAGTAACAGATTTAGGAAACGATCTTGATAAAATTGTGACTGCAGGGTTTACTAACTTAGGAAATTTTGCAGTTGAAGGCGAACCATTAAATGTTATTATTGGTGATTATGCTCTATTAGATGAAAATGGAAACTACATGATTGATTACACAGATGGAACCGTAATAAACAATTATGATTTAGGAGATGAATATCCTCAAAAAATTATTGGCGATCCAAACCCTGACTGGCAAGCTACCTTAATAAATAGTATCTCTTTTAAAGGTTTTAGAATTTCAGGTCAATTAGAGTACACTCATGGAGGAGATGTATATTCTTTAACTGCCTCTAGACTATGGAGAAGAGGTGTAACTACGGCGAATATATTAGACAGAGAAGGGGCTGTCGTTTTACCAGGGACTTTAGCGGATCCAGCTACTGGTGAACCAGTCACTCCTAATGGAGAAACTCTTGCTGATGGTGAAGCTACTTATGCAAATACAATTCCTATTACTGTAAACTCATTATATTTCATAAACACAATTGACAATGATGCAGCAAATATTTATGATGGAAGTTTAATTAGATTACGTGAGGTTTCAATTAGCTATGAAATTTCTAAAGATTTATTAAAAAGAACGCCTTTTGGTTCTATGAGTATTTCTGTAACAGGAAATAATCTTTGGTTTGATGCTATTAACTTCCCTGATGCTTTTAATTTTGATCCAGAAGTAATTAGTACTGGAACTGGTAATGGTGATGGTTTAGAGTTTATGACTGCACCTTCAGCTAAAAAATATGGATTTAGTATAAAAGTTACTTTCTAAAAATAAAAAACTAAAAATATTTAACAATGAAAATATATTATAAAATAGTTACAGTTTTTCTAATTCTCTTTATTACAAGTTGTGATTTAGACTTTCAAGATGACCCAAACAACTTAACTCCGGAAGCTGCAGATGTTAGTTTATTACTAGTTTCTGTTCAAACACAATTAGCATCACTTTTTAATGGATTTAATGGTAGTTCTATGGGCTATACAAGGATGCAATACCAATTTGGTAATTACACAGGTGATGCCTCTGCATTTAACTCACCTTGGAGCACATATTATGCTGGTATCTTAGCAGATAATCAAGTAATTATCCCTTTAGCTCAAGAAAAAGGCTTAGCTAAGCATGCTGGTATTGCACAAGTGATTCAGGCTTATTCAACTGTATTAATGGTTGACTTTTTTGGGAATATTCCTTACTCACAAGCTATACAGGGAACAGATAATCCAAATCCAGAATATGATAATGATTACGAGATTTATGCTAGCATTTTACAATTATTAGATACTGCAATTGCAAATCTTTCAGACCAAATTGCCCCAAATGTTGGATCAGAATTTGACATATACTATAATGGTCATACAGATCAATGGATTAAACTGGCAAACAGTCTAAAACTTAAAATGTATGTGCAAACAAAAAAGTACAACGAAGCTGCCGCTGCAAGTGGAATTAATGCATTACTTAGTGAAAATAATTTAATTATTAATTCAGTTGATGATTTTGAATTTAATTACGGGACACAATCTTCTGCTCCTGATACAAGGCATCCATACTACTCAGGAAATTATAATTCTTCTGGTGTAGGTAATTATATGTCAAATTCATATATGTATGCATTAAAAAGCACAAATGATCCTAGATTACGTTATTACTTTTATAGACAAACGCAAAGCGATCCTTCTGGTGCTGAATTAGTTTGCACACTTCCTCCTTCTCCTCCAGATTATTATTGTTATATTGGAGATGGTTATTGGGGAAGAGATCACGCAATAAAGGCAGGTATCCCAGGCGATACACAAAGAAGAACTACTTGGGGCTTATATCCTGCTGGTGGGTCTTTCGATAGAGATCAGTTTTTACCTGCAAATGCAGGGAACGGTGCAGGAGGTGCAGGTATTGAACCATTCATGTTATCCTCTTTTGTTAGTTTCTTGAAAGCTGAGGCCATCCTTACAATTCCTGGTGTTAATGGTAATGCAAGTGACCTATTTGAAAATGGCATCTCACAATCAATCAATAAAGTAAAATCATTTGGTTCTAAAGCAGGTGTTGATTTAGGAGGTATGCAACCAACTAATTCTGAAATTTCTGATTTTATCTCTCAACAAGTAACAGATTTTAACGCTGCTACTGCTTCAGATAAAATGGAATTATTAATGACACAATATTGGATATCTTTGAGAGGTAATGGAATTGAAGCCTATAATAATTATCGTAGAACTGGACTTCCTTCATTACAAACCCCACTTTCAAGTGGTACAATTTTTCCAAGATCTAATCTGTACCCTTCAAATCATATTAGTACAAATTCAAACTCGCAACAGCATTCAGTAACACATCAAGTTTTTTGGGATACTAATCCTGTAAATTTTATTGACTAAATTATTAAAACAAAAGACATTAATTATGAAAAACATATTTAAAATAGCAATTATTTTTATTGTACTCTTCTCTCTTAGTTCATGTAGAGATGAAAGCCTAAATCCATTATTACCATATCAAGTAAAAATTGGTTTAATAAAAGCTGAAATAATAAAACCTGAATCTCCTATTATTGAAATGGATCCTGAAGAGCAAAATTTGATAGATATTCTTTTAGAATCTCCAGAAGGAAATGTTGATTCTTATACTTTAAAAGGTAAAGTTAAAATTTTGGGTGAATGGACAGAGTACAAAGATATCGCCACAGTAACTGAATTTCCGGTCCATTTGATGTTAAGTGCAGAAGATATTTTAACAGGTCTAGGATTAGAAGCTTCTGATATTCCTAA
>DQTL01000135.1 GCA_015662775.1 Lutibacter sp. | reverse complement strand
CCACTTTGGCTATTTTATTGTAATTTGCAATTAAATCGTGCATGATTGAGTTGTTTTGAAATATTGCTCAATATACTGATATTCAGTATAATATGCACGGTTTTTATTGAATATTTTTTAACTTTTTCATTAATATTCAACCGCTAAACGGGTGGAGAATTATATAATACAAGAAATTCAATTGCTACTTTAGAGCAAGTTTTGAATATAATTGCAAGTGAAACACCAGAATTATTTGAAACTATTAGTAACTTAACAACTGGAAGAACCCGTAAGTTAATTGCAATACAAAGGAATGATCTATATCAAGATAAACCTGATTTAGTTGAAAATTCATCTCGTAAATTAGTTAATAATTGGTGGTTTGGAACTAACTATAGTAAAAGAGAAATTAGTAAATTTTGCAATATAGCGGTTTCAGAATTTAAAAAAAGAAGTAAAATAAACATCGAATGGAAAATATAAATTAATCCCATTAGAATACTTTTAAAATAAAAACTATCACGGCTGTGAGAGTTTTTATATCTTTGTGTTTATCAAAAAAGTGTGACAGTGTCACACTAATTCAAAATAATAATTAATGCAAAGCCTATCCAAAAATAATGAGTATAAAGAATTATTGAACAAGATTGGATTATCATTCTTGAAAGCAAGGAAAAATGCTATTAAGGCTATAAATACAGAACTTACACTTTCAAATTGGAATACAGGAAAATATATTATTGAATACGAACAAAAAGGTAATGTAAAAGCCGAATATGGCAAAGAATTACTAAATCAACTTTCAAAAGATTTAACAAGACAATACGGAAAAGGATTTAGCAGAAGCGGATTAGTTTATATGCGTTTATTTTATGTACAATATCCAAAAGGTGTGACAACGTCACACTTATTGAGTTGGTCACATTATTACGAATTATTAAAAATCAAAGAAAATACAGAACGTGAATTCTACGAAAATCAATCAATCATAGAAAATTGGTCAATTCGTGAGTTAAGAAGGCAAAAGAAAACAGCATTATTCCAAAGAATAGCATTAAGTAAAGACAAAAAGGAAATTCTTGAAATAGCAAAAAAAGGTTACAAACCTACAACTGAAAAAGAAATAATAAAACAGCCCTATGTTTTTGAGTTTTTAGGAATCTCTGAAGGTAATTTGTATTCAGAAAATGAGTTAGAAACTAAATTGATAGATAATTTACAAAATTTTCTGCTCGAATTAGGAAAAGGTTTTGCTTTTGTTGGCAGACAATACAGAATTACATTAGCAAATAAACACAATTTTGTTGATTTGGTTTTTTATCATTACATCTTAAAGTGTTTTGTGATTATAGATTTGAAAGTAAATGAAGTCGAACATAAAGATGTTGGTCAAATGATTACTTACTTAAACTATTTCAACAAGGAAGTTATTGGAGAAACGGACAATGAAACAATAGGAATAATTTTAGCATCTGAAAAAGACGATATTTTTGTTGAATATGCAACTGCAAGTGTAACAAACAAATTAGCAGTAGGTGAATATCAATTGTATTTACCAAACAAAAAAGAATTGGAAGAAAAAGTAAAGGAAATATTGGAAGAATAGGAAAAACAAATGCTAACAAAAAATATACTTAATGCTGGCTAATTGCTTAATTCATAGGTAGTTTTGTATTTACAAAGTAATTACTAAACCTGAAAATTATTGTATTTTTACCCAGCACTAAGCATATTCAAACGTTTTGTGTCTGCTTTTAAAGATGGTAAGGCAATGGCTTTATCGTTAAGACCTAATAAACGATAATAATACCGCAGACCATAAACCATATGCTTAAAACTACTGCGTGATGGTGATTTTGGATCTAAAGCTAATGCAACAAGATATTCGTTAATTTCTTTTTGTTCAATTTGATCTGGTAATTTTCCGAAATGTAAAGACACCAATGCTATGCGTCTAATGTAATTGTTTAAGGTGCTTTCACTTTGACCGCGTAAAACAACTTGCTGTGCTAACTTTTTACTTATTTGTTCAAAATTTGGAACGGCTATTATTGCTCGCTCTACAATGGTTAATCCTGTCTTTTTTCTCATAATATTATGCTTTTAAATTAATAATACTATAAGCTTAAGGTATTTTATTGAATAATAAGTATGTTTGTAGAATAGAATATAAGCTGGCCGCCTTTGGCGGATTTAGTTCAACATTGGCTAAAATCCATTGTGGCTAAAGTCATTGCCTCAAAGTTCGTTTTGTATCTGTAAACACGCCAAATCTTTGGATTTGGTAATAATGGAAAGAATCAGCGGACAAATCCAAAGATTTGTCTAATTTTATAAACTGATAATTCGGGCATTTAAAACCCACAACGTTTTTTAGCCGAGACCGTTGTGCTCAAAGTTTGTAACATAGAGTAACGGGAACTCCAGCTCTCCAAAGTCTAAATTAAAATAGAATGTTCTCCGCGAATGTCCCTTGACTTCGCACAATTAGTAATAAACCAACAAAACCCACTTTCATAATGGGTTGTTTTTTTAAACCTAACCTATCCAATTAAATTCTTACTTTTGCTTTTATGATCATAGACCAGTTATTAAATTTTGCTTTTAAAAAAGCAAAACAACTTCCTTTAGACAAAGACACTAAATACATTTTTTTTAGTGATTTGCACAAAGGAAATAATAGCTATGCCGATGATTTTACTCAAAACATGCGTATCTATAAAGAGGCATTACAT
>DQTL01000145.1 GCA_015662775.1 Lutibacter sp. | reverse complement strand
CATGGAACGGCATTTAATTTGGCAGGTAAAGGTCTTGCAGATATTTCTTCGTTTAAGGAAGCCTTATTTACAGCAATAGAGATTTATAATACAAGAAAAGAAAACTTAGAATTGAAAAAGAATTCTATATAAACCTGAGTTCGATCTAAGCTTTTTATCCCATTTTATTATCAATTTTGCAAGGGTTTTAAGTTTTCTAATGGGTTCACATAAAAGACAGCATAAAAAAAATCCCATTGTATTACACAATGGGATTTTTTATTTGTTGATTTGAAAATTATTTAACAATAATAATTTTTTCTGTACGTACTTTATGACCATCAGAAAGTTTTAAGAAATAGGTTCCTTCTTTAACGGTTTCAATATTAATAGTTTCTATTTTTAAAATAGAGTCTTTACTATATAATAATCTACCTAATACATCATAAAGATTTAGGTTTAATCCTGTTGCGTTTTCAATATTTAAAACCGTATTTGCAGGGTTAGGATAAATTAAGCTATTTGCAAATGCTGTATCATTAATACTTGCAGTATTCTTAACTTTTACATCTTTGACAACAACAGAATTGTAATCATTACCTAAACTATAATATATTGTTCCTGAAGTTCCTTTTAAAATATATTTTCCTCCACCGTCACCACCAGTATCTGTGAGAATGAAAGTATAACAATCACCGGTTAAACTAAGTTCTTGATGATAGGTTTGATTATTTCCATAAGAATCTCCACTAGCTACGGTATCGCCATTGCTATCATTTAAAACCCACGAAGTTTGAGAACCATTAGCATCAGTTTGAATGGTTACTTTTAAGTAATCATCTTCTTCTTCTGGTGCTTCTGCAAATGTAGTACTTGTAGTATTATTTGTTGTATCATCATCTGTGACACCATTTACTTCAATTACATTAAAGTCAATAGTGTTGGCAGAGAGTATATCGGTTATTTCAATATCTAATAATAATTCATTTATTTCGTTAAATGGTAAAGTACCTTCCCAAAGTATATTTCCTGTTTCTGCTCCTCCATTAATAGAATAATTGATCGATAGTGAAGTTATTTCGTCGGCACCTACATTGTTTACTTTAAAAATAGAAGTAAGATTCCCACAGGCATCTGGCACATTAGCTTCTAAAACAGCAATATTGTTTGTACCTATTGGTTGAAGTAAAGATACTTTTTCAGCTTGTAGTACTTCTCTATTATTGACATTACCATTATCATAATTTGCAACAAATGCAACTACACTTAGATTATTTAAAACCCAAGAAGCATTCATTTCATATGAGTAAGTCTTGGCAAATGTAGTTCCACTAGTATTACTTGTAATAACACCTGCATCACCCCAAGTACCTGAAATAGCATCCCTCATAACATTGTTATGCGTATAATTAGATCCACCTCCTGATTGATAGTATATTAAACCATCCTCAATAATATAAACTACTAGTCTTAAATCAGAACCAGATACATTTTCTAAAAGAGAACCTTGAATATCTAAATCTAAAGTACTTCCTGTTACTGTCCAATCTATAGTCATTGAAATATTTGAAGGCATCGCTAATCTATCATTGATTCTTGATATAGTAGCAGATTGACTTTCTCCTGGCCAAAAAACTGGACCTGGATCAGCAGCACCACCTGTTAATCCCGAAGCATACTTAAATCTATCGATTGCAAGTGCTGGTGCATACGTACTACCTCCTGCATTATACATAGCTAATAACTGCGTATTTTCAGGAATTGTCATAGCATCTGTCCCATAACCTGCATGTTGAGCAATTAAAATTGCATTAGGATGAGAAGCCGTATAATTCTCTAATAACACATGGATTGGAGGACAATTGGGGCATTGAGCCGTTGTAAAGTTTTCAAGAATTACTTTCCTTTGAACAGTATTAGTTTGTTTGTTTGAGTTTTGTGCAAATAGTGTGCTAAATGCAAAAAGAATTATTAGAGTTGTTATTTTTTTCATGGTAAAAAAAATTATTATTTGTTGAGATGAATAAAAAAATTATTTTATGATTATTTTTGATAAAGATCTATGACCTAGTTCGTTTGTTAGAAGCACATAATACAATTGTTTAGACAACATACTTACATCTATCTTGTTAGTACCCGCTTCAAATTTATATTGCTTTATGATTTGTCCCTGTGTATTTATTAACTGAGCACTTACATTTTCAGTAACAGTTAAGTTAACAAAATCAGTTGCTAATGTAGGAAACAGTGAAAAACTGACTTCATTTTCATCTTCGACAGCAGCTGTTCCATCGTATCTATAAGTAAAAGTAATCGAATCACCTATTTCATTTCCTACCGCATCCACTTCAAAAAATCTAAAAACATAATCTAATGGAAAAGCTGAACCATCTCCATAGGTATTGTAAAAATGGTCTAGATAATCTGTTGTAACGCCTGCGGCTATTGTAGTAAAAGAATTTGTCCCTGCATAAGGAAAAACATCTCCAACAGTAATTCCTCCTGGTGCAATACAGTTACCAAACACACATAACCAAGTACCTGTGCCATCTCCATTTACCATACTTACATACTCAAGTCGCATATCTATTGTGCCACCACTAGTATTAGTAATATCAAAACCTAAATCGGCATCGGTTCCAAGTTGACTGAATACAAAAAGTGAACCATCTGTTATTGCTTCACCATGATGTGTAGCTACTGTAAATTGTGCTTGTGAAATAAATAAACCTAGGAATAGTAGGCTTATTGTAAAGTAAAGTTTTTTCATGTTATAAATTTTGAAGTTAATACTTTTATTTATTTGCTATGATATTAATTGTTTGAAAAGCTTTCTGTGAAAAAAAAACGCAATTTATAAAAAATTATGTAATAAATATCACTTAATAATGCATTATTAAGAAAACAATTAAAAAGAAAAAAACCCTAATTTATAATTAAAAATAATAAATTACTTAATAATAAGTTTTTTTGAACGATTTCCATTTTTAGTTTCAATAGATAAAATATAGACTCCTTTATTTAAATTTGGATATATCTTTTGTCTTGTACGGCTAACAAATGTAACAAATACCTCTTTCCCAAGAATAGTAAAAATTTTGATTTTAGCAGTAGTCTGATTATGAAGAATAATACTTAGTTCACCACCACTTGCTGGGTTTGGAAATACAGAAAAATTTATTTGATTTTTTAAATCATTTATTCCAATTGTACAATTGAGTACTTCTGGATTGAAGTCTGAAGGGAAAGCGGCTTCTAAATTTTCTACTGTATCGTAAGGAGCAACATTAGAGTCTACTATACTATTATCTGGGGCTATTAAGCAAACTGCTGGATAATACATGGGGTCAAAATCTGTAATTACACTTTCGCATCCTCCATCAATACTTATGGCTGGGGCATGATGAAAAGTACCTCCATACGTGTTTTCAAATGTAATAACCTCTGCATCTTTATCATAACCACTATTCATAGAAATACAGATTAGATCACCTTCGTTACAACCATACTTATCATATAACTCATTAAAGATAGGAACAAAACTTTGGCAACCTCCGCAAATAGAATAGAAAAAATCTAAGTAAACATATTTACCAGCTGCTGTATAATTATACAAATTATGAGTATTTCCATAAACATCGGTTACAGTAAAATCATTGACTATATCGCCGTTACTATAGTTGTTAAACTGAGCCAGACTTGTATGTGATATCACTAATAGTCCGATAAGTAAAAATATTTTTTTCATTATTTTAGAATTCATTTGCTGATTTTATGTTTTAAAATCTGACTTGTTTCTCCCACAAATTTCTCTGATTATCATGGAATTTTTTAATTTGGTTTTTTTCGATTTCTCTTATATTTGAAAAAGTTTCAATATACACCAATTTATTAACCTGAGTTCGACCTAAGCTTTACTATACAGAATGCAAAGAAGAGGTGAGATTTGAAGAATAAATTTTAAGGAATAACGAGTTATTGT
>DQTL01000298.1 GCA_015662775.1 Lutibacter sp. | reverse complement strand
AGAACTTGTTTTTTTATTACAAAATTTATCTATTAACTCATAAAACAACAAAATATGAAAGTATACGATGATAAACACATTAAAAATGTTGCTTTTGTTGGTGCACACAATAGTGGTAAGACTACACTAACAGAGACAATGCTCTTTGAAGCTGGATTAGTCAAACGTCGTGGAACTGTAGAAGAAAAAAATACAGTGAGCGACTATCATGAAATTGAAAAAGAAAAACAAACTTCGGTATTCGCCACACCAGTTCATACCGAATGGAGAAACTACAAAATAAACATTATTGATACTCCAGGATTAGACGACTTTATTGGTGAAATAGCTTCGACAATGCGCGTTGCAGATACGGTTGTAATGCTCGTAAATGCACAATATGGTGTAGAATCAGGAACAGAAATTATTTGGGACTATGTTGATAAATATCAAAAACCTAGTTTGTTTGTAATCAATCAAATAGATCATAAAAACGCAGATCTTGAGAATTCTTTTAATAGTATTGTTGACATGGTTGGTAATAATGCTATTCGTATTCAATATCCAATAATTATTGATGGAGCACAATGTATTATTGATGTTTTAAAAATGAAAATGTACAAATTTGGTGAAGAAGGAGGAAAGCCTGAAAAATTGGCTATTCCAAAAGATCAAAAGGAATTAGCAGATATACTTCATAATGAGTTGGTTGAAAAGGCAGCTGAAAATGATGAAGATTTAATGGAATTGTATTTCGATAAAGGAACATTAAACGAAGATGAAATGCGTGCAGGGATAAGAAAAGGAATGTTAAATCATGAATTATTTCCTGTTTTTTGTATTTCAGCCTTGAATGATATGGGAAGTGGAAGGTTAATGGGGTTTATTGATAATGTTGCTCCAAGTGCAATTGATTTAAAACCAGAACAAGATGTAAATGGAGAAACAATTGAGCGATTAAATAATAAGGATACTAGTATTTTTATTTTTAAAACGATATACGAACAAAATGTTGGTCAAATTTCATTTTTTAAAGTTAAATCAGGTGAGTTAAAACAGAATGACAAATTAATAAACTCACGTTCAGAAGAAACGGAAACTCTTAATCAGCTATTTGTAATGGATGGTAAAAAGAGAGAACAAGTAGAAAAATTAGGCGTTGGAGATATTGGAGTTACACTAAAACTAAAAGATACTATTACGAACGATACTTTAAGTACAAGTGGGAAAATCACAGTAAAACCAATAACTTATCCAGAAGTACGTGTTACAAAATCCGTTACAGCAAAAGATGTAAAAGATGACGAAAAACTGTTTGAAGTACTTAAAAAAATGAGTTTGGAAGATCCAACTATTATTCAAAGTTATTCAGCAGAATTGAAACAACAATTAATCTCTTGTCAAGGAGAATTACATTTATCAACAATAGATTGGCAATTAAAAAACGTGCATGGAATTAAAGCTGTTTTTGAAAGACCAAAAATAGTTTATAGAGAAACAATACAACGTTCAGCATCGGAAAATTATAAACATAAAAAACAATCTGGTGGTTCAGGGCAATTTGGTGAAGTTCATTTAAAAATTGAACCTTATTATGAAGGAATGGAAGAGCCACAAGGTTTTAATATTAGAGGTAAAGAAGAGGTTGAGTTAAAATGGGGAGGAAAACTATTATTTTATAACTGTATTGTTGGAGGAGTAATAGATTTAAGATATTTACCTGCAGTAATGAAAGGTATATTAGAAGTGATGGAAAATGGACCATTAACAGGTTCTTATGTGCGTGATATACGGGTAATGGTTTATGATGGTAAGATGCACTCAGTTGATTCTAATGATATTTCATTTAAAATTGCCGCAGCACATGCTTTTAAAGCAGCTTTTGAAAATGCAAATCCTAAATTATTAGAACCTGTAAATACTTTAGAAGTTAGAGTTCCTGAAGAAACTTTGGGGAATGTAATGACAGATTTACAAGGTAGACGTTCCATAATATTAGGAATTGAGTCTAAAGGAAAGTATCAAATAATCAAAGCTAAAACACCTAAAGCAGAATTGTTTAGGTTTTCAACAGATTTAAGATCTTTAACACAAGGAAAAGGTACATTTAGTATTAAGTTAACAGAGTTTGAACCTGTGCCAGCAAATGTACAACAAGAAGTTGTAAAGGCTTTTAACAGTAAGTTAATGAATATGAGTTGAGTAGTTTTTAATTACTCAACTCTTTTAAATAATAAAATATATAATAATAACTAAATAAAAACAATACATTATGGAAACTAAAGTAGCATATTTAAGCGATTTAAAGTTTAATTTAGAAACATGGTTAAGTGAATTAAGATTTCACAGAGATGAAATGGAAAAATTTGAAGATAAGCTAGAGGAAATCGCTGCTAGAGGTGAAACGGAAAATAGAGCTCTAAAACCTTTAGAAACCTTTCAGAATAGAATAATGATAGAACAAGATGTGATTTCTAAATTAATACATCGTTGTAAAGCTAAAGCGAAAAAAGTATCCTCAGTAGATTATACTGAAAATATTGATGGAAAGCTACAAAACATGCAACATACATTACGTGATGATATGAAAACGTATATCAAATTGCATTATGAACTAAAAGAAGGAATGATGGATTACTTTTTAAAGTGGTTTTAAGTTCATAATTTTAATAATTTAAAAAGCTATTCTCTAAATTATAGAGTGTAGCTTTTTTAAGAATGAAAAATTCTATTTAACATAATATTAATTATAGTACAAATGTATTGTTTTGTATTTATAGTGG
The DNA here is from genome assembly GCA_015662775.1 of Lutibacter sp. Lineage (GTDB taxonomy): Bacteria > Bacteroidota > Bacteroidia > Flavobacteriales > Flavobacteriaceae > DQTL01. Next base: position 35 of record DQTL01000298.1, on the reverse strand, counting down.
TTCATCCATTTGATAACTATAATTGAATATTATGT
>DQTL01000169.1 GCA_015662775.1 Lutibacter sp. | reverse complement strand
TAACACTTAATTTGTTGATATTCAATGAATTAAATTTTTGTCATGTACTAAACAATAATTTATTATTTCTCGGTGCTTATGGTAAATATCCGCCTGAATCTCATGTAGATCTTGGGCAACAATGGCATGATTTAATCTATTATCAATCTTTTTTTGATGATGTTCCTTACGTAAACAAATGGCGAGTGTTTGATGATTATCTATCAAGTATTCCAAATACTTATGTTGGTGATGAAGAGCTTAATAAAGTAACTACCATAGATAGATTAAACAATGGGCATCCAATTAATAATAAGCATTTTCATTTAGTAAGTCATATAGACCACGGAGGTGCATACAGTATTGGTGTTTCTGGTTTGATGAAAAACAATCATTTAAATCGAACTGATATGGATAATTTATCAAATGGTTCGTATTATCAAATTATGTACACAGGTTCTTGTGAACCTGGTGAGTTTGAAAAAGATTGTATCGCAGAACATTATGTAAATGCACCTAATGGTGGAGGAGTAGCTATGTTGGCAAACTCTGGTTTTGGTTGGTTTGGGAGTCAATATCAACCTGTAAATTTGTTTGAATCTTTATATAGTAATAATATAACTAATGGTCATATAATGGGTGTAGCATCTGAAAAGACTAAATACTTTACGACGAATCAAAACAAAATTAAAAATCTTGTTCTCTTCGGAGAACCCACCATGGGAGTATGGACAGCCACTCCACAAAACATTACTTTAACTGTCCCAACAAGTATCACCATAGATAATAATATAGATAACGAACTAACAGTCAATATAAATGTTCTTGATGAAGAGGCTACAGTAGCACTATACAAATACAACAATACAACCAACGAAATAGAAATCTATGCTGAGCAAACCATTTCAGTAGGAGACACAACAGCTACTTTTATTATACACCCAGATACAGAAGGTGATGTCTTTGTAAAAGTGACTGCAAAGAACTATTTACCTGTAACAGATGCAGTTAATATTATCATGCCACAGGCTCATTTATATGTTACCGACACATCTTATGATGATGCTAATAGCAATGGATATATTGAACAAGGAGAAAGTATTACCTTAGATATACAATTGACAAATTCGGGTAACACAAATATTTCGGGTATTTCTGCTACACTCTCAGCCTTTAATCCTAGTTTAGTAAATATCACACAAAACCAAGTTGCTTATTCATCAATTTTTGCTGGTAATTCAGCACAGCTAACAGGTTTTAGTTTTGATGTATTAGTAACAGAAGAAACACCCCCATTTATTGAGTTTATTGTAGATATTATAGGTTCAGGCGGTTTCTCACATTCTGACACCTTTTATCTAGATTTACTAAATGCAAAACTTGAGTTGAGTAATCGTATTACAACTGACAGTGATGGAGAATTAATAAATGATTTTGTAATAAATGAAAATGTTTTCCTAGATGTTTTCTTAAAAAATACAGGTGCTATAAATCAAACAGGTATAAGTGCAACATTAACTTCTTCATTAGTTGGTGACGGGATTATTGAAATAACAACTTCCGATTCTAATTACCCTGAGATTGATGTAAATGAAAAGTTTAAAAACGAAACTTCTTATGTATTTAAACTGTTACAAACACATACAGGAGCAATGCCTTTTACCTTAACAGTTCAAAACTCATTCGGTAAAACTTGGTTATATGATTTCGATTTACGAGAAGCACTACCCCCATTAATTGAAGGTTTTGATTTCACTTCAAGCAAAGATGAAATTACTATTATGTGGGATCCTGTAAGCAATATAAAAGGCTATAATATATACCGTAGTGACACTGAAAATGGCATTTACAATCAAATAAATGACTTTTTAGTAGTTGGTTCGTCGTTATATGATGATTTAAACTTAGATGAATTAACAGAGTATTATTACAAAATTGCTGCTGTAACATTATCTGGAAATGAGTTACCAAAATCACAACTAATAACAACACCAGACTACGATGATATTCCTCATAATGGTTATTTAGCATGGACATCTTTAAATACTCATAATGGTTTTCCAGCAGGTGCTGATGAAGTGTCAAGTGTAAATACTTGTGTAACTGTTGAGGATATTAATAATGATGGTACTAAAGAACTATTTCCTGCACTTAGAAAAGGTGGGGTAGGTGTTATCATGGGTTATAAAGAATCAGGTGAAGAATTATTTGATATTGATGGGAATGCTACGACCAATACAGGTTTTGCAAGAATTTCAAGACAAGATATTGGTGAAGATACAAGTCTATGGACAAAAGTAGCAGTTGGCGATATAGATAATGATGGTCAAGCAGAGGTTTTTGCAACAACAGATGGTGTTAGTCCTTCTGTAGGCTATTTATATGGTTACAGTACAATAGATGAAGATGAAGATGGTAAACCAGATTTATTATGGACAGAACCTAAAAGTCTTGGATATCGTTCTTTTGGTCCTCCTGTTCTAGCAAATATTGATAATGATGAAAATCATACATTAGAAATAGTTACATGTACCGCAGGCAACAGCGTTAAAGTCTTTGATACAGATGGTACAGTATTATGGTATAAAGATTTAGGGAGTACTTTTGGACCAGGAACTGTCTTAGTAGCCGATCTTGATGGGAATGGAACAAAAGAAATTATATATGGTACGCAAAATAACCCAGGCTCGGTAATGGGACTGTATATTTGGGATTTCGAAGGAAATGATTTTGGCAACACAAATCCAATTTATTCTAGTAATGACATGCGATTTTCAGCAAGTCCTATTGCAGGTGATATTGATAATGACGGCGAACTAGAAATTATCATTGTAGGTAGAAAATTAAATATACATAAACTATATGCCTTTAATCCTGACGGTAGCTTTGTTACAGGAAAATGGGATGGTCAGATAGATTTAGATTTGCCATCTTTAAACAATAATATGTGTTGTGAAATAGCAAATACACCACAACCTGCAATTGGAGACCTCGATGATGATGGTTTTTTAGAAGTTGTTTATGCAGATGAAACTAAAGTTACTGTTTATGATAATAATGGTGATTTAACGCTTACTATTCCTATTGACCAGTTAAAAGCAGGATACCATATGAGCCCAATTCTTGCAGATATTGATGATGATCCTGCTATTGAGATTATTATAAAAGCATCCAATGACAGAATATATGCTTTTAACCCCGATGGAACAGAGTGTATTGGTTGGAGATTACGCTCTGGCACTACAAGTGGTTTTGTTGGATCACCATCAATAGCAGATCTTGATAATGATGGTTTAAATGAATTAATAATAAGTGATGCTGAATGTGTAACCCATGTCTGGAAAACCACAGGTACGCCAACAAAGTAGAATGGGGTAGTTATAGATTTAATGCTCAAAATACTGGAGCATATGAAAACTTTTGCAAATTTTCAGAAACCGCCACAATAGAAATTACAGATGTTGGTGAAGTTTGGAATACTACAAAGGACTTACAAGGTAATCTAATCATTAAATCAGGAGCAGATTTAACCATACATGCCAAAGTTACTTTTTTAGAGGAAGCTACTATTATAGTTGAGCCAAATGCAAAATTAATACTTGATGGAGTCCATGCCGTTTTAACAAACAGCTGTGATACTTCTTGGCAAGGCATCCAGGTTCTAGGCAACAAAAACCTCCCTCAAACCCAAGCCAATCAAGGAGTCATAGAAATAATAAACGGAGGAACTATTGAAAATGCAAAGACCGCTATTTATGTAGGTAATCAAGATTTGGCCAATGACACCCAAACAGGAGGTATTGTAAGAATAGAAGATGCCGTTTTTATAAATAATCGCTATGGAGTCTATTTCGCTAATTATCGCACCTCAGAGAATCAATCTTATATTAAAAACTCCATTTTCAAAATAACTGAAGAATACCCTCAGTATCCTTATAACTCCAGTCCGAGAGCAGCTGTATATCTGTGGGATGTGGGTAATATTGCTATTGAAGGGAACACTTTTATCAATGAAAGTGACTTAGCTAGTTCTTTTGGTGGAAAAAGAGGAATCGGAGTAAAAGCAGTTGATGCCGACTTTAGTTTAGTTCCCTCAACTACTGCACCCAATCAGTTTATCAATTTGTATCAAGGGGTTGTTGTTGAAAACACAGCTGATAATTCAAGCTGTACCATTGATAGCAATAGCTTTACAGGAAACTTAAATGCCATTTATTTAAACAATACAAATAGTGTTAAGATTACCTCTAATATTATTGATTTGGGTATTGACTATACTTTTGATAATAAAATTTCAGGAATTTATTTAAAAGGTTCAAACTATTTTCAAATAGAGGCTAATGAAATTATTAATACACTTACCACCTCACATAATGAAACTGTTGGTATCTATATCAACGAGTGTAACAATGTAAATGAAATTTATAGAAATGAATTTTCTGACATCAACACAGGTGTATTTAGTGATGGTATTAACGCAGGTGATGCTAATGGTTTACAAATAATATATAATATTTTTAACGATGTAGAAAATGATATTTATGTAGCTCCAGAATCACAAATTGCACCCAATCAAGGAAGTATAAGGGAGACAGCAGGGAATCAGTTTATCCCAGAATGTTCGGGTAGCTTTAATGAGTTTTACAACAACGGCAATCAAATTTCCTATTACAAGGAAGATGTGCCAAAATACATTCCTGATTGCAACTATCAAGTTAATCTTTTTACAGGTTTAGTAGCCAATGAGTGTGCCTCTAAACTAGAAAAACCAACTGATTATGAAGATAAAATGTTGTTAGCAGACAACGACATAAACCAAAGACAAACTGACTTAGAAGTGCTTACAGACGGTGGCGATACACAAACACTAAACGAAACAGTTGACGAAGCCGAAAACAATGAGGCTTTGAGTTTACGTAATGAGTTGTTAAGCAAATCACCAACCTTGTCAGATACAGTAATGGTCAATACAACAAGTATTGAAAGTGTTTTACCATCATTAATGGTTAAACAAGTATTGGCTGCCAATCCTAAAGCAGCAAAGTCTAGTGTCGTTCAAACAGCATTAGATGAACGTCAAAACCCATTGCCTGAATACATGCGTGCAGAGATTGATTTAGGGAAAGATACTTTGTCTTATAAAGAGGAATTAGAAAGTCGTTTATCAAGTGCTATCAATGCAAGAGAAAATCTTATAGATAGAAAAATACTACACCTTAAACAAGAGGGTAGCTTTGAGTCTTTAGATACTTTAAAAACTATTCTACTTGCAGAAGCCAGTACCAAACTTAATAGAAGTTATCAATTAGTCGATTACTATTTATCGCAAGACAACGCACAAGAAGCACAAGTTTTATTTACAGCCTTGCCGACTAATTTTAATCTATCAAGTAGTCAACAAAACAAATACAATAAACTTAATCAGTTATACAGTATTCGTTTTAATTTAGAAAACGCTGATAAATCTTGGTTTGAAATGTCTGCTTCACAAAAAGGAGTGATAGAAACCCTAGCAATAGACAGTACTTCCACAGCAGGGATGCAATCAAGAGCTGTTTTATCATTAGTCGATGCTATTGATTATGGTATTTATATACCTGATGTTGATACGTCAAACTATCAAACAAACTCCTATAATGGAGCACCTGAAATGCTTTTTAAAGCCTATCCACAAGTTGCCACAGATTATTTTATTATAGAATATATACTCGGAGAAAATGAAAACCCCGAAGAAGTAACTATAGCAGTATTTGATGATAAAGGCAAGCAACTAAAAAGTTTTGAAGTACTAAACCATGCCAACCAATTTTTAATAGAATGTGAAAATTGGCAAGAAGGGGTTTATTGGTGTCGTAAATCTGTAG
>DQTL01000294.1 GCA_015662775.1 Lutibacter sp. | reverse complement strand
CGCAAGAAGATGGCATTGAAAAATTAGGTGGAAATGCACTTGAAATAAGAGATTTGTTTATTGAGTTTCAGAAATTTTTATATAAAACAGCATAACAGAATGAAAAGCCAGCGCATAAGCCATACACATTTGCAATTCGCTACAGCCAACAGCACAAGCCAATTTTTGCGACAAGAGAGCGTAGAGTCAAACTTGTTTGAGCTATACCGAACGGAGCAAAAATCAGCTATGCTAAAAATTGCAAAAGAGTATGTCTTGCCAACGCTATCAGCAGAACGAAAAGAATAAAAAAAGGGCATAACAACGTGTATAAATAATTGGGCAACAAGTGATTACATCAAAGTTAATACTTTTAAATAAAGTAAGTAATAAACCGAAAGTGAAGTGCTTTTAAATGCCCAACGCATTCTTCATACACAAACCGATGTAACCAATAGAATTTTTAAAGTCCTATCTGTACTTGATCCATTGATGGAATTACCTTTACCAAAAATATTTGGTACAATTTCATTGACTTCATTAATCGCAGAATCATTAGGTGCTGCTGATTTAGCAGAATCATTAAATAAAATTAATGACTACGTTAAAAAAATAAAAAAGATTCAAAAGAAAATTAATGATTTTAAAGATCAGATTTTGTTACTTGAGAATCAGGCTATACAAGCTGTTCATGATGTAAGAAATTCTATTGAATCAGAAATTAATGCTACTGTCAATGAAGTAAATGCTGAAATTGACAGAAGAGTTGATGAAATTAATACCGAAGTCAATGCTCAAATAGACCAAGTAAAAGCACAGATTACAGATCAAGTAAATGATTTACTTGCTACCATTAAAAGCAGAGTTCCTGTAGTACCTAATTTAAAAACCTACTTTACGGAAGAAGCTTTTTATGCAGAATATAAATGGAATCCGAAGTTTAAAGATAAAAACATCACTATTATCGATGGACTGTTAGCTTTTCAATGTACTAATCCTAAAACTACATTATCTATAACCACACTTGTTGAAAAACCTTTCACACTAGATACTACTGCCAACATAGGCACAATAGCTAAAATGAGAGATTTTTCAATAGATCTTATTCCTATTTTAAAGGTCAATTTCAATTCTATGACCTTTAAAACGGGTTCAGATGCTAAAACAGATGTAAAGGTTGCTATGGATTTAGATAATCCTATTGAATTTAAAGGGCCTTTAAGTTTTGTAAATAGTCTTCAAAATTTAATTCCTAGTGGTGGTTTTGGTGATGATGGTCCATATATTAAATTAATGCTAACAGGTGTAAAAGCAGGATATAATCTTAGTATACCTGATGTAGAAATAGGTGTTTGTAGCGTGACCAACATGAGTTTAGGTGCTTATGTCATGTTGCCATTTACAAGTGCTCCATTAACTATGGGCTTTAATTTCTGTACTCGTGAAAATCCGTTTATGCTAACCATTTCAGGTTTTGGAGGAGGCGGATTCTTTATGATGATTACTACTTTAGACGGAATTCAAACCATAGAAGCTGCCTTTGAATTTGGGGCTTCCATGTCGCTAAATGTAGGTGTCGCTTCAGGTTCTGTAACTGTTATGGGTGGTTTTTACTTTAATATGACTACTGAAGTTGAGAATGGTGAAGAAGTTTCTACTGTTGTACTCTCAGGTTATTTGAGAATGAATGGAAAACTATCCGTCTTAGGATTAATACATGTTAGTGTTGAATTTTACCTTGCCTTAGACGCTGTTATAGTAGAAGGTAAAGTAGAAAAAATGGTAGGTACTGCAACTCTTAAAGTAAAAGTTGAAGTGCTATTCTTTAGTAAAACTGTACGAATAATCGTACAACGAGAATTACAAGGAGCAGATGCCGATCCTAAATTTGTTGAAATGGTTGAAGCAGATGATTGGCAACAATACTGTTTAGCCTTTGCGAGTTAATTAATTTTTTTTGAATTTTTAAAACACCTTAAATTATGTCACAAGAAATAATATTCACCTCACTACCACATAAACAAATAGAGATTGATGGAAAAAAACACCTACAACTATCTGTTTATACTTCCATAAAACTAGGAACTCCTTCTGATACCAATTTGGGTGCTTTTCCTAATATTTTAAATTGGTCTGAAAAAATATTGAGTTCCGATTTTAAATTTGTATTAGAAAACGGCAAAACACTAAATGCCACACTTAATAAAGAGCAAATTGATGACGAATTATTTAAGAATATATTACATAAGAACATAAAGGTAGATGATTTTAAAGAAGAAGATTTAAGTAAAAAGAAGTTTCATTCTGTACCTTTAATTCACATTCAAGATTTTGTGTTTAAAAACTTAAAACTAGCAGCAATTGAAAGTCCTAAAACCTTGGTTTCTGCTGATAAATTTATTGATTCTGGAAAATTTGGTGCCATATCAAGATTTCAATTAAAAGAGGCTAAAATAGCCAGTACAGAAGAAAAAATTAAAAAAAGAAAACTAAAAAAACCAGTTAAGTCTAAAGATATTCTCAATAAAAAAATAGAAGCAGACAGGAGTTTTATAGATAAAATTCAACTGAAAAAGTTTATTCCTTTTCAAGCTAAAATACGACCTTTAAAAGATTTCACACAGCTAAGACAATTCCATAGAGTTGATCGTCAGTTTGCAAACAGAACCAATTTCAAAATTATAAGACCTTCTTTTGAGTTTCATGATATACTAGCAGTTATTAATAACTACCCACAAATAATGCGTAAAATGGGATTTATCCTTGATTTTACAATTCCTTATGAAAGTAGTATTCCTAATTCGGGACATATAAAAATAATGCCTCAAGCCTTAGATTTAGATGAAAATAAATCTGTGGTTTCTATTCCAGCTACAGCTTATAAAATAACAAATACTGGTTTTTACGTGGCTGACAAACCCAATACTATCTTTAAAGATGGGTTTGTAAAAATTAATTCAAATGAATTTTCTGTCATTCAAGTAGATGCCGATGGAGCTGCCTTAAAAACCAGCAATATGGCTGAGAACAAAGTGCAAGAAATTGCAAAATTCTATGAAGCAAGATCTATTGAAGCTAGCCATGTTGCTAAAAGAATGCAAAAAGGAAAATTAAAAAAAATTAAAAAAGAAGTCAATACCGTACAACCACCAGAAGATGAAGGTTTACCCTTTATGCGATCTGCAGGTATTGCTATTACCAAGAATGGAATGGCACAATATTTACACGCAAGTGTTAAATTAAATACCGAATTAAAAACCAATTTTATAGCCGCAACACCTAAAATGCTTTCGGTTAAAAAAAGTGTTTTAATAACAAATCCTCCGATACTTAAGTTACAAGTTAAAGAGCCAACTAAAGTCTTGTATTCTAATGAAGTAACTCAAGGTTATAGAATGGATATTGCGTATCATGATGCACCTAATAAATGGTTTTCATTGCATAAAAAGAAAGATGTTTTTTCTTGGTTTAATGAAACAAACAAAGCCTCTACTATAGAAAATAGTAAAGAAGATGAAGGATTTATTCAATTAGGAATCGCTCAAGATCCAGAAGATGAAGACAATATTTTTGTGTCTGAAACCTTAGCAAGATGGGAAGGATGGAGTCTTTCGGTACATAAACCTGGGTTTGCTATAAATGAAGCAGAAGATACAGGAACAGGTGTTAAAAAAGATTTTGTTCATAAAAGCAAAAGTTTAGAAAATAAAAAATATGTATTTGATCCTGATTTGGAATTTAAAATAAATGCGTATTCTGAAATTATTCCAGGATCATTACCCAAACTTCGATTTGGGAAAGACTATGATGTTCGGGTTAGAACTGTAGATTTAGCAGGGAACAGTGTCGCATTAGACTTCCAATCTGAAACCCCTAATTCAACCAAAAGGAAAAATATCCATTACATGCGATATGAACCTCTTGCAAGTCCGATTGTTTTAGTTGGAAATGAGCTAAAAGACGGTGAATTCCTAGAAAATATGCTCATAAGAAGTAACTACGACCAAAATGTGACTGAATACGAAGATTCGCATCCAATAAATAATAGATTTTTTGATGAATTTTCAGACCGTTTCTTATTGCCACCAAAAAACAGTCAGTTAATAGCTGAAACACATGGTATGTTTGAAAAAGCCTTTACAAACAATCCTACAGCAGCACAAAGAATTTATGAAATAATCACAAACCACGAAGGTATTTATACACGACCTGATCAAACTAAAGAAAAAATCTATAAACGTTCAGATGTTGAAGTTATTTATCTACCTGATCCTATGGCAGCAGGTGTTTCTCTTTTCTTATCTGAAGGAAACGATGCAACACATACACAAGAGTTCAATGCACAAATGTTTAGTTTCTTTAGCAATACTAAAGTTGCGGATACAAATACCGTTGCTATACCCGAAGATTGGTATAATGCACAAGCTATAACTATTCGTTTGGTAGAAGGAGAAATTGGAAGTAAATGGAATGCACAAAAAAGGATGATTACTATTAGCTTACCTAAAGGTCATCGAACTAAAATTAAGTTCAGCACTTTCTGGAGAGAAAAAGATCTAAATGATTTATCAGCTCTTTGGGATTTAGTAAAAGCTGCTAAACCTGAAAATCTTTCCGAATTAAATAAACTAGCTAAATCAGGTCAGCATTGGATTGTGAGTCCTGCAAGAGAAATAGAATTGGTACATGCCGTACAACAACCTGTAGACAAACCAAAAATCAAAGCTATTTTAGCAGAACGTAAGAAATTTAACGATACAACAGTTAATATTCACACAAGATTTGATATTCACGGAGAAAGCACAGAAAAAGTGACCTTTCATGCACAATGGATAGACCCTATTGATGATAATTTATCGGTAGTTATCAAAGAAAAAGCAGGTAGTAGTTCCATTGAGAGTATTCCTATTCACTATCATGATGATATGATAACCAAAGGAACTATTCCTAAAGAAACAGTTGTTGTAGATGCAACTAGAAAACAACTAGAACTCAAGCCAAAAATTGGTTTAGTTCAGCTTACCAAAAAAGAGTTTAAAATAAACCCGCAACCAGGAGCAAAAAGGATTAATACACTATATAAACCCACACTAAATCTGTTTAAAAAATTCGAAACAGAAAAAGCAATGCCAAAAATTTCTATGGTAAAAAGGTTGCAGTTAGATTTATTAGAACCTCAATTTCATCTTTTACATGATATAAATTTTAGAATAGCACCCTTAGAACATCATTTTGGAGACACCAAACATCGATGGGTAGATTATAAATTGGTTGCTGCTTCGCGATATAGAGAATATTTTGATAAAGTATTAGAAACCGATTCTAATTTAAAATCATCAAGAGATAGTGATTGGGTTAAAAGAGTAAATATACTGAGTTCTACACGACCTAACCCACCAGAAATTGACTATATCATCCCTACATTTGAGTGGAAAAAAACGGCAAACAACACTAAAATCACCCATCAAAGATTAGGAGGCGGTTTACGTATTTTTATAAAAAGGCCTTGGTTTTCATCGGGCGTTGATGAAAAGTTAGCCGTACTGATACCTGCAAAAAAAGGAGCTAGTTTCTCCATTGCGGGAAGAGGAACAATTAATGATCACAAACTTTATACTCGTTGGGGAATAGACCCTATTTTATATGCAGGAAAACCAACAGGAAAAGGACCTAAAAAAGGTGATTTTAGATTTTCACCAGAAATAGATACCTCACTTTCCTATCCAGGGAAAAGACTTGAACAAGCCACTGCAATAGCTTATCCTGTTCATTTTGATACAGAAAGGCAAATGTGGTATTGTGATATAGCCATAAATCCTAAAAACATGTATTTTCCTTTTGTAAAATTGGTCGTAGCACGTTATCAAAAGCATTCTGTTAGAACGAAAAACAAAGATGTTTGTCTTTCGACACCAGTAACTTCAGAAATGATACAATTAATGCCTGAAAGAAAAACAGTTGTTAACTTTACAGGTGGAAAAGCTAAGTTTAAAATAACCATAAACGGAACTGTTTATAACGAAAGAGATTTCTCATACGGAAATTCTAGTTTTGTAAAAATTTCTTTCGTAGATAGTAGTAATTCACAACCTATATCTGGTGTAATTGATATTGAAAGCAAAAAAAATGCTCTTGATACTAAGGGTTTAATTATGAATATACGACACACCCATATACGTGATAATAAGTTCACTATCCTGAAAAATTTTAATTTACCAAAACAATATGATACTAAACCTTATTCTATTCTTATTGAAGAATACGAAAGTGGTCCTATAAAATTGGGGATTTCTTCAAAATATCAAGAAAGATTAGAACAATCAGAAGAAACAGACCGACTTATCTATGCTGATGTGATAAAAGTAAATCAATAAACAGAAGTTTATGCTTAATTATTAATTTAATACTATCTTTGTATTTTAAAACAATACTAAAATGAACACACTAACAATATTTTTAGGAATGATTGGCGGACCACAAATAATTATTATTGTGGTTGTTATTTTATTACTTTTTGGAGGTCGTAAAATACCTGAATTAATGCGAGGTTTAGGAACAGGTATCAAAGAATTTAAAGATGCCACAAAGACTGATGATGACGAACCCACAGATAAAACAGACTCAAAGAAATAATCAAACATATTAACCAAACTAAAAACCGCAATTGTGAAAACAATTGCGGTTTTTTTACTTAACCCTGCAAGGGTTTCAAACCCTTACAGGGTTATCTTTTCTTTTAGAATCAGTGATACGATGACTTTAAGTCATCGTATCACTAAAAATTTATTCTTTCAATTTATTCTTCTTATTTGCTGTTTTCATACTTTCACCTATTTGATTTGCAGCGGTAAAAGATGCTATCATTTCATTGAGCATATTACTTCCTGCTTGTGGTGAATTTGGTAATAAAATAAGGTTAGAATTTGTTTCTTGACCAATTGATTGTAAGGTGTCATAATGTTGGGTTACAATAATAAGGGCAGATGCTTCTTGTGAGTTAATTCCTACTCTATTAAGTACATCGACACTTTCTTCTAAACCACGTGCTATTTCACGTCTTTGATCGGCGATTCCCATACCTTGTAGTCTTTTACTTTCTGCTTCGGCTTTGGCACGTTCTACAATTAATATACGTTGGGCGTCTCCCTCGTATTGTGCTGCTGTTTTTTCTCTGTCTGCTGCATTAATACGGTTCATGGCTATTTTAACATTTTCATCAGGGTCAATGTCAGTAACCAAGGCTTTGACGATATCATACCCATAGTGTAACATAGCTTCTTTCAACTCACGTTGAATTGCAAGAGCGATTTCTTCTTTCTTAACAAAGACATCATCTAATTTCATTTTAGGTACTTCGGCACGTACGGTATCAAAAATAAAAGCTGTAATTTGTTCGTGCGGATTTTGTAACTTGTAATAAGCATTATACACATGATCTCTTTGAATTTGAAACTGAACAGAAATCTTAAGATGTACAAATACATCATCTAAAGTTTTGGTTTCTACAATAACATCTAATTGTTGAATACGTAGGCTTACACGACCTACAACACGATCAATAACTGGTATTTTAAATTGAAAACCAGCACCATAATCTTTGGTGAATTTTCCTAAACGTTCTACAACAGCTATGGTTTGTTGTTTTACAATAAAGAAACCTGAGGCAATAAATAATAATACGGGAATAATCCAAATAAGTTGATTCATGTTTTATAGAATTTAATGGTTAATAATAAATAATGTTTAAAGATACTGATAAATTGAGAATTCAGATTATCATATTTAGTATTTCTTTATCTATCTGTAGTAAAAAGAGTACTTTTGTTACATCATCTTAAAATGATTTAATATTTAAGGTTCAATATTTAGAATTGAAAAAATAAAGAAATACTCATGAAAAAAATACT
>DQTL01000305.1 GCA_015662775.1 Lutibacter sp. | reverse complement strand
TATCAAATTAACCAGTTAGTCCTTCAAAAATATAACTTCGAATTGATTAAAAATTCGTTCAAACTGTAAACAAAGCTTAGGTCGAACTCAGGTTTATAAGAAAGCATTTTCTTAAACTGGGCTGTTTTTATTTGTTGAGTACCTTAAGTTCAATTAAAAAGCAATTTTTTGAAAACAGGCATTTTTTTATTTATTTTTGCCTTTACTATTATCAACAAAAAAACTACAAATTAAATGATTACAAAACAACTCCTATTTTTAACACTACTAAGTCTATTAATATCCTGTAAAACTTCAAATAAAAAAGAAAAATCAAAACGAATAACTAGTATTGCCTACGCAAAAGGCTTCAACATTCAAGAATACAAATTCTTTAAAAAACTAACAATCCATACTTCCTTTAAAGGAGATACAGAAGCTAGGGACTATTATTTAATACAAAAAGGCTATCGAATACCAGATTCGTTAACTGAAAAAAATATTGTATTTGTACCCATTAAAAGAATGGTAGTAACTTCAACGACACATATACCTATGTTAGAGATTTTAGGAGTTGAAAGTACATTAGTTGGTTTTCCGAATACAAAATACATTTCCTCAGAAAAAACAAGAATCTTAATTGAAAGTGGCAAAGTTCAAGAATTAGGACAAGAACAAAATATCAATACCGAATTATTAATAGATTTAGAACCAGAACTAGTTGTTGGTTTTGGTGTAAACAACACAAGCCCAGTTTTTAAAAATATTGAAAAGATGGGTATTCCTGTTATCATGAATAGTGATTGGTTAGAACAAACTCCACTTGGTAAAGCCGAATGGTTAAAATTCTTTGGAGCTTTATATCAAAAAGATTCGGTAGCTAATGTCAAGTTTAACGAAATAGCGAACAACTATAATACAATAAAAAACAAACTAGAAAATGTGAGTAAAAAGCCCACCGTTTTAAGTGGCTCTTTATACCAAGATGTTTGGTATTTACCAGCTGGTGAAAGTTTTGTAGCGAAGTTTTTAGAAGATGCTTATACAGATTATCTATGGAAAGACACCAAAGGAACTGGTAGTCTAAGTCTAAGTTTAGAAAGTGTTTTAGACAAAGGTCAATATGCTGAGTTTTGGATTGCTCCAGGGTTTTATTCTTCTAAAAAATCAATGCTAGAAGATAGTCCACATTACAAAGAATTTGACGCTTACAAAACAGGAAATTTATATACTTACGCATTAACTAAAGGTAAAACAGGTGGCGTTATTTATTTTGAACTTGCAACTGCCAGACCCGATTTAGTTTTACAAGATTTGGTGTCTATTTTTCATCCGACTGTTTTTCCTAATGTGGAAAGGAGTTTTTTTAAGAACTTGAAGTAGATAGAAATATAATCACAAAAGTCTCTTAAAATAGAGTCATTGCGATGACGAAGGAAGATACAATCTTTTTAAAGTGACTGTAAACGTTAAAATTTATTATTTACTGTAACAACCTAAACACTTATTCGTCTTGTGTATATTGCCTTTACTAGGTGAGTTTATCTAACAAATATACAATGACAAAATTATTAACAGTATTACTATTTCTATTATTAAGCCTATCCTCACTTTTTGCACAAGAACATACTCTTAGTGGAAAATTAACAGACAAAAGTAACGGAGAAACTCTTTATGGAGTCACTGTTTACTTAGATGGAAAAAGTATCGGCACAACCTCAAACGAGTACGGTTTTTACAGTCTTAGTTTGCAAGAAGGAACTTATACCGTATTGTATAGTTTTTTAGGTTTTAATACTATTGAAAAACAAATAGAACTCAAACAAGATGTTACTATTAATTTAGAATTAGAAGAAGAAGCTACATCATTAGGTGAAGTAACTATTTCTGCCGCAAAAGGAAAAGCACGTACTCGAATTAAAGCTGCTCAAATGAGTGTCAATTCTATGGGTATTAAAACCATCAAAAGAACACCAGTTGTTTTTGGAGAATTAGATATTCTTAAAACGATAACACTTTTACCAGGAGTAACGAACAATGGTGAAGGTTCATCTGGTTTTAATGTTCGTGGTGGAGCTGCTGACCAAAATCTTGTTTTATTGGATGAAGCAACAATTTATAACACCTCACATTTATTTGGTTTTTTCTCTGTTTTTAACGCAGATGCCATTAAGAGTTTAAAACTGTATAAAGGAGGAATGCCAGCCAAATATGGTGGTCGTGTATCCTCTGTCTTAGATGTTTTTCAAAAAGATGGCAACACCAAAGGCTACCATGCTCAAGGAGGAATTGGGCTGATATCTAGTCGTTTAATGTTAGAAGGTCCTTTGCAAAAAGACAAAAGTTCGTTTTTATTGGCGGGTCGTACCTCGTATGTAAATATGTTTATTAAAATGTCAAAGGATGAAAATATTAAAAACAACAGACTTTCATTTTATGATTTAAACACGAAACTATCTTATACTTTTAATGATAAAAACAAACTTTATTTGTCGGGTTATTTCGGGCAAGATAATTTCAAATTAAAAGAAATAATAAAAAGTAATTACGGAAATACCTCTTTTAATTTACGCTGGAACCACCTTTTTTCTGAAAAATTATTTTCTAATTTATCCTTAATTTATAGTAAATATAATTACAAACTAGATTTCCCTTTGTTTGAATATGAATGGTTGTCAGCGATAAATAATTCGCATTTAAAATACGATTTTAATTATTATGCAAATGATAAAATAACCTATAATTTTGGTTTAAGTGCCATTCATTATAAATTCGAGCCAGGACAAATAAATCCAACAACAGTTGATTCTCAGATAAATGCCTTTAAACTAGATGATAAATATGCAATTGAACCCACAATCTATTTAGAAGCAAAGCAAAAGCTTACAGATAAGCTAAATGTACAATATGGATTTCGTCTCAGTTCCTTTTTTAGAATGGGAAATCAGAAACTAAATACCTATGCAAATAATGAATCCGTAATCTATGATTCCGATTTAGATATTTATGAAGCAGCTAATGCTAGTGGAAGTACTTCCTATTCAAAAAATGAAATAATAAAATCTTTTTATGGTTTTGAACCAAGACTTTCTATGTCGTATCAATTAAATGAAACAAATTCATTTAAAGCTAGTTATCAGAGAGTTAATCAGTATATTCATTTGATTTCAAATACAAATTCGGCAACACCTCTTGATGTTTGGGCACCAAGTGGCACTTATATTGAACCTCAAAAAGCAAATCAATTTGCCATTGGATATTTTAAAAATTTCAAAGATGAAATGTATTCCACAGAAATAGAAAGTTTTTACAAAACAGTTGACAATAGAATTGATTATATAGATGGAGCCGAATTAATAGGAAACAACCATATTGAAACTGAAATACTTGTAGGTAAATCAAGAGCTTATGGTTTAGAGTTTTTGTTACGAAAAAATGAAGGTAATTTAACAGGCTGGTTGAGTTACACACTGAGTAAATCAGAGCAAAAAGTAGCAGGAAGAACAGATTTAGAAACAGGAATAAATAGTGGAAATTGGTATCACACACCTTATGACAGAACCCATGATATGTCATTAACAGTAAATTATAAATTGGGTAAAAGTTGGAATATTGGCTCTAATTTTATTTATCAAACAGGAAGACCAGCCAATTATCCATCAGGGCAATATGTGTATGAAACCTATACAATACCTGTTTACACGACAAGAAATGCCGAACGTTTACCAGATTACCACAGGTTAGACCTTTCGATGACTTGGACACCAGGAGTTACTAAAGTTAAAAAATGGAAAAGCGAATGGGTATTTGGTGTTTACAATGCTTATAATAGAAAAAATGCCGCTTCTATTACTTTCGAAAATAATGAAGACACACAACAAAATGAGGCAATAAAAACATCAATTTTTGGTGTTATGCCAGCAATAACCTATAATTTTAAGTTTTAACAATCATTTAAAATTTAAAATTCAATATTTAAAACTATATAATATGAATCACATAAAAACATTTTTACTAATTACACTACTTTCTCTAATAGTTATATCCTGTACAGAAGTAGTTGATATTGATTTAGAAACAGCACAAGAAAGATTAGTAATAGAGGCTTCTATTAATTGGGAAAAAGGAACACTTGGTAACGAACAAGTAATTAAGCTCACTAAAACAGCTTCTTTTTATGATAATGAGGTAGTTTATGCAACAGGTGCTTCAGTGTCAATTGTAGATGCAAATAACGTAACTTATACTTTCGATGAAACATCTGACGGTATTTATACTACTAGTTTATTTAATCCAGAATTTGCACTAGATTACACCTTAAATATTACCTATAATGATGAAGTGTTTACGGCTACTGAACAACTAATTTCTACATCAACTATTGATCTTTTAGCTCAAAGTACCGAACTAGGTTTTAGTGATGACCCAGAGATTACCATGTTTTTTACTGATCCAGAAGAAACGGATAATTATTATAAAACACTCATGATTCACAAGAGAACCGAAGATTTTGAACAGTTTTATTTTAATGATCAATATTGGGAAGGAAACCAAGCCATGTTTTGGTTTGAAAGCGAAGATTTAGAAGTTGGTGACGAAATAGATTGTTATGTATTTGGTATCTCTCAACGTTATCAAAAATATGGAGAAAAAGTGTTTACTTTAGCAGGAAATAGGGGAGGACCTTTCACCACACCACCGATTAATATTAAAGGAAATTGTGTGAATTCTACTAAAAGTGAAAACTATCCGTATGGCTATTTTACAATGAGTGAGTTTTCGAAGGAAACTTATATTTTTGAATAGGTTTTAGTCGTTAAACTTAGGATTAGTTTCTTCTAATCTATTTATCGTGTCAACAGTCGATGCAACCGTTGCAATAGGAAGTGTAAGCATAATTCCCACTAAAGGAATAAAAAGCATCAAAGTAAAAACTAGACCATTTCCAACTGCAATTCCTTTATTTTTTCTGACAAATGCTTTACTTTCTTTATAGTTTAAATAACGTTCTAGCGTATAATCCATATTTCCAAAACCTGTATAATACGATTGTATAAATAGAATTAGTAGTGTAGCTACCAAACCAATAACTGGAATAAAACTAAGAATTAATAAAGGTAAAGTGAATAGTAGCTCTTTGATTAAATTTCTAAGGTTTAAACGCAAAGAACGTAGGAGAAGTTTTATAAATTCTGATTTTCCTGCTGTTTTTGGAGTTTCTTTCCTAGTTATATAAGCTTCTACTTTTTCAGAAACAGGCGTCATAAAAGGAGCCGACAAAGCCATTAATAAATGTTTGTATAGGATAAGACCAATAATAAGAATAGCAAAACCACCAATCCAAGTACTGGCAGTTGTGACAAAGTCTTTTCCAAAATCAAATTTCCAAAAGCTAGAGAGGTATGTGCCTAAGTTATCAGATAATGAATAAGCAGTTGTAAAAAAGATACCGCCTAACAATAACCCAATCAATGCAGGAACAAAGAAATATTTCCAAAGATTTAGTTCTTTGATGATACGCATCGCTTTAAAATAGGTTTTTATACTTGAAAGGATGTCTTTTATCATTTTGTCTTGAATGGAATTAACCAAAGAGTAACACAAAGCTTTATCACAGAGTTTCTCAAAGAAATAGATTTATTACTTTATAATAGGAGCTTTATCAACTACACAAATAATCAAATAATCAAAATCACAATTCTACTCAGAAATTTCAATAAAATCTCTATAAGTTACTACATCTTCAGGTTTGAAATTATTGATATACGCCAATTTTTCTTGATTTTCAGCTCTAGCTAAATTTACAAATAGTTTAGCAGATTTTTTATAACGTTCGCATCTTTGACTGTCTAAAATAAGTAGATATGCCATAATAATATTGGCTGCCATTTCTACTAAACGACCTGAATGGAAAGTAAAATAATCAACCGTGTCATTTTCCATAACCAATTTACTAACTGTTTCATAGTCTTTGGTCATTTCTTGTAATACTTTCTGTAGGCTTGCATTTTCTTCAGAAACTTGACTATCGTAATCTTTTATTTGATCCAAGAAGATACCCATTGTTACACCTTTGATTGCCGCAACTACTTGTAACTGAGTTGTTCCTTCATAGATAGAAGTAATACGAGCATCTCTATAAATTCGTTCGATTGGAAAATCTTTCATAAAACCTGTTCCTCCATGAACCTGTAAGGATTCATAAGCAATGGTGTTACAAGTTTCGCTACCTACCATTTTAATAAGCGGTGTTAATACACTAGAAACTTTCATGTACGCTTTCATTTCAAAACGCTCTTCTTTTTCTAGTTTTCTCTCTTTGCTTACTTCGTCATATACTTTGGTAATATCTACATATCTTGTGGTTTCGTATAAAAGCGAACGCATGGCATCTATTCGAACTTTCATATTCGTTAGCATTTCGTAAACAGCAGGGAAATGAATAATTTCTTTACCAAATTGTGCTCTTTCTTTTGCGTATTTTACTGCTTCTCTGTAAGCAGCATCGGCAATTCCAACTGATTGAGCTCCAACTCCTAAACGGGCAGCGTTCATCAAATTCATCACGTATTTTATCAATCCAAAACGCTCTCTACCTACGAGTTCGGCAGGTGCATCTTTAAATACCAATTCGGTTGTTGGTGAACCTTTGATCCCTAATTTTTTTTCTAAGTGTCTTACTTCAACTGCTTTGTGTTTTCTATCGTAAATAAACATGGAAAGACCTCTGGCATCTTGTGTGCCTTCTTGTGATCTTGCTAATACTAAAGAAATGTCGGCATCTCCATTGGTGATAAAACGTTTAACACCATTTAGTATCCATACTTTTTTATCTTCGTCAAAGGTAGCTTTTAAATTTACGGCTTGTAAATCAGAACCTGCATCTGGCTCAGTTAACACCATGGCAGCTGTAATACCTTCTTTATTAAAACGAGGTAAATACTTTTCTTTTTGTTCTTCCGAACCAAATTCATAAATCGTTTCACCACAATCTTGCAAACCCCAAATATTGGCAAAACCAGCATCAGCTCTTGAAATCATTTCACCAGCCATTACATACGGTAAAAGTGGGAAATTTAAACCTTCATATTTACGTGGGAAAGTCATTCCTAACAAACCTGCTTTGTATAGTGTTTGGTAGTTTTCGTAAGTTCCTTTGGCATAAACAACTTCGTTATCCTTTATACTTGGTCCTTCAATATCAACACCTTCGGCATTTGTTGCAATTGTATTTGCAGCTATATCACCGACAATTTCTAAAATTCTTAAGTAATCATCAATGGCATCTTCATGATGTAAAGGTGCAAAATCAAATTCTTTTGCATCTTTAAAACCATGTTCTTTTAATTGCACAATTTTTTTGACAAGCGGATGTTCTAAATGAAATTTAAAATCGGGTGTATCGTTGAAAAAATTACTCATTTTGTTGTTGTTTTTTGTTTGACTACTTAATTTGCTAATTAGCGAATTAATTATTTAGCATTTTTCTTATAAGAATTAATCATTTTAGGAATCACATCCATCACATCACCTTCAATCACATAATCTGCGAAAGAATTCATCGGAGCATCTGGGTCTGTATTAATAGAAATAATTAAGGATGAATCATCCATTCCGGCTGTATGCTGAATCGCACCAGATATACCAGCAGCAATATATAATTTTGGTCTTACCGTAGTACCCGTTTGACCAATTTGTCTGTCATGACCAATAAAACCAGCATCAACGGCAGCTCTTGAGCCACCAACTTCACCACCTAAAAGGTCTGATAATTGAAATAATAAATCGAAATTTTCTTTAGAACCTACTCCATATCCACCAGAAATAACAATAGGAGCTTCTTTTAGGTTAACTTCTGATTTTTCTAAATGCCTTTCAATGATTTTCACCACAAAATCGGTTTCATTTACTAATTTATCTACATCAATTTTTACAATTTCCGTTTTGTAATCAGCATCAAAAATCTCTTTTTTCATAACACCTTCACGGACAGTTGCCATTTGAGGATGCATGTCCCAATTGATAATATTGGCAATGATACTACCACCAAAAGCAGGTCTTATTGCATATAATAAATCTTTATACTCTTTCTTTTCTTTGGAGACATAATGATCACCAATATCAAGAATCGTACAATCAGCAGTTAAACCGCAATTTAATGCAGATGCTAATCTAGGGGCAATATCTCTTCCTATAGAAGTAGCACCTAATAATACGATTTGTGGATCTTCCTTTTTAAGTACATCCATGGCAATGGCTGTATGTGGAAGTGTTCTATAAGGTTCTAGACGTTTGTCGTCAGCAATATAGATTTTATCGACTCCATATGGTGCTATTTGTTTATCAATATCGTTTAAGTTTTCACCTATAACTAAAGCATGAAGTGGAGCCCCTAGCTTTTCTGCTAATTGTTTTCCTGCAGATAAAAGTTCTTGACTAATCTCTGCAATAGTTTGGTTTTCTACTTCACAATATACGAATACGCTTTTCATGTGTTTTGGTTTTTGTTTGTTCATCTCGGCTATTCTCGATGACCTTTAATTTTAATTAGTCATTGGTCGTGCCTCGAACGGAATCAAGAGATACATCTTGTTTACCCAATCGTGTGGTTTTCTATTAATTCCTTTATCATGCTGTCAATATCACTTTCTGAATTGGAAAGCATCTTTGCTTCACTAGCAGTTAATACGATACTTTCAACCTTTTTTACTTTGGTTGGTGAACCTGCCAGACCTATTTTTTCCATTTCTGCATTGATGTCTTCTACATTCCATTCTGGGATTGTTAAATAGGGTCTTTCTTTATGTAATACAATAATAAACTCTTCTGCATTTCTTGAATTTAGCTCTGTTTGGGTGCGAGCATATTTATACTGCATCACCTTTTTAGCTTGTCGTGTGCGACATTCTGCTGAGGATTCATGTACTGTCATCAACAAAGGAAAAGGTGATGAAACAGTTTCTACACCATTTTCTAAACGTCTTTTTGCAATAATTTCGTTATCTTTTATTTCTAAAACTTCCTCTACATAGGTTACTTGTGGGATATGCAATTTTTCGGCTATTTGAGGTCCTACTTGTGCAGTATCACCATCTATTGCTTGTCTTCCTGCGAGGATTAAATCGTAATCGGCAATTTTTTCAATACCTTTTCCTAAAGTATAGCTAGTAGCTAAAGTGTCAGCACCTCCAAAACGTCTGTCTGAAATCATAAAGCCATCATCTGCACCTCTATAATAAGATTCTCTAATTATATCGGCTGCTTTTTTTGGTCCCATAGTTAAAATAGTTACTTTGGTTCCTGGGACTCTATCTTTTATATTTAAGGCTAATTCTAAGGCATGTAAATCATCAGGATTGTAGATAGTTGGTAACTTACCACGGTTTACAGTGCCGTCTGGTTTCATAGCATCTGTTCCTACATTTCTAGTGTCTGGAACTTGTTTGGCTAAGACAATAATTTTAAGTGGTCTCATAAAATACTGGTTAATTTAAAGTCTGGCAAAAATAGGTTTTTTTGCTCAAAAAATATATGATGAATGTCAGGTTAAATGTCTATCCTAGATTTAGGACTATAGAAGTTCATAAGATTTAATCAATTTAGCTTCATTAAAATTATCAGTACTTCTTAACAAAATTGGGATTTGTAGTTTTTTTTTTACAAATTTTCCCCAATTCTTGTTATATTTTATCAAATTAACTAGTTAGTCCTTCAAAAATATAACTTCGAATTGATTAAAAATTCGTTCAAACTGTA